>NZ_JARBAE010000040.1:0-70448 GCF_033795305.1 Streptomyces sp. AK02-01A | reverse complement strand
CAATGTAGACGCATCCCCCTGGACAACAACAGTTGTCGGAAGAGTACGCGGACGCCGCCCGGCCTTCCCGGACACGACACAGCCGTTTCCGGCCCCTGCCCGTCCCGGGCGGCCGTCAGCCGACGAAGATCTCGACGACGGACCAGACGGCGAGGCCGAGCATGCACACGCCGCCGACGCGCTGGACGGTCTTGAGCGGGACACGGGTCGCTATGAAGCGGCCGGCGAGCAGGGCCAGGGCCGAGACGGACATCAGCGCGGCCGCCGAGCCGATGGCGGTGGACCAGGTGCCGTTGCTGGCGGCGAGATTCGCGGTGGTGATCTGGGTGAGGTCGCCCCACTCACTGATGAACACGGCCATGAAGGCCGTGGAGTACACCGGCCAGAAGCCGGTCACCGTCTTGACGTCACCGTCCTCGTCCTCGTCGCCGCCTCCGTTGCGCAGCAGCATGAACGCGCCGAACGCGAAGAGGGTGGCGGAGACGAGCTTGACGATCCAGTCGGGCAGGAGCCCGATCAGACTGCCCGCTCCGACGGCGATGGCGACGTGCACGATGAACGCCGTCGACGTACCGAACCAGACGTAGAGCGGGCGCATGCGCGTACCCATGGCGAGGGACGCGAACATGGTCTTGTCGGGGAGCTCCGCAAGGAAGATCAGCCCGAAGGCGGTGAGGATCGCCAGGGGGTCGAGACGCATTCCGGGTGGCTTTCTCTGAGGGCCGGACCCGGATCTTCGTCATACCCCGGAAGGAATGGAGGACCACTCGGCCCGGCACGACGGTGGTGTCCGCGGGAGTGCGGACATGTCTGTGCCTGACCGAAGGTCTCGCCCGCCCGCCGGATCGGCGGGCCCGGCCACCGGGAACCCGAAGGTTCCAGTGTGTCGACGACCGGTTCGCGGGGCTACTCCCCTTCGCAGCCGCTCACACTACCCCACTCGACGAGGCCGCCGAGGACAGTCCGGGACAGGGCCCGCCCGGCCGCCGTACGTCGGACGGCTCTTCCGGGTGGCCCGCCGCCGAGGGGTGTCGTGTAGTGGGTTTTGCGGCCGTGATCGGTCGGCCGGTTTGCTGCCCGTGGGGCGGCCTGATCAGAGGAGCCTTGATGAGGAGCAACACCAGGACAGCCGCCGCCGTGGCGGCCGCCGTACTGTGCGCGGCGGCGCTCGCCGGATGTTCCGACAGCGGCGGCAGCGGATCGGCGTCGAAGCGTGACATGCCCGCGGACTTCGCGGAGGCATCCGCGAGCCAGACCCCGTCGGCGAGCTCGTCCGCGCCCGCCAGAAACCCGAACGAGATCTCCGTGGCGTCCGGGCCACTCGGGCAGATCCTGGTCGACAGCAAGGGCCATACGCTCTACCTCTTCGAGGCCGACACAAGGAACAAGTCCACCTGCTCGGGAGACTGCGCCGTGGACTGGCCGCCGCAGATCGTCACCGGACAGCCGAAGGCGGGCAAGGGCGGCGTCGACCAGACGCTGCTCTCCACCGCCACCCGCAGCGACGGCAAGAAGCAGGTCACATACCGGGGCCATCCGCTGTACCGCTTCGAGGCCGACAAGAAGCCCGGTGAGACGCGAGGCCAGGGCCTGACCGCCTTCGGAGCCAAGTGGTACGTCATCGACCCGGCCGGCAACAGAGTCACCAAGCCGCAGCCGAGCCCCACCGGATCACCGAGCCCGACCGGCGCCTCGCCGACCGAGAGCTCGCCGAGCGCCAGCAGCTACTGATCCTCCCGGCAGGACCGGGGCCCGACAGCTCGGAGAGCAGATGACGCTCCCGCACCGCGCAGGTCAGGCACGTCTGGCCGCAGTCCTCGCCGCCGTCTGCGTCACCACTCTCGGCGGCTGCTCCGACAGCGGTGGCAGCAGCAGTTCCTCCACCGCTCCCAGCCCGTCCTCGTCCACCGGCGGACACACCGTCACCATTGACAACTTCACTTTCAAGCCCGCCACCCTGACCGTGTCCCCGGGCGCGGAGATCACGGTGATCAACAAAGACGCCGTCACACATACCCTGACCGCCGTCACGGGGAGGGCCTTCAACACCGGCGACATCCCCAGCGGGAAGACGGTCACCCTCACCGCTCCCGCCAATGCCGGCACTTACCAGTACATGTGCACCATCCACCCCTTCATGAAGGGCACTCTGACCGTCCGCTGACCCCTTGGGCCGATGCCGCCGAGGGGCGGCTCGGCCGTTGCGGCGCGAAGGGACAGGGAGCCGCCGGGCGGTGTGGGCCGTCGCCGTACCGGCCCCGCCGCGCCGGGGCGTGCCTCGGCGGGCTGATCCACCAGGGATTACGGGACAGCCCTCAGCCTGCGTCGATGCCCGTGATGACCGGCTCTCCCAAGGGCGCGGTCCGGATGGTGAAGCCGGCCTTGTCAAGAGCGCCGCTCGCGATCCTCCGGGCTTCCTCCTCCGCCGCGTTCGAATCGTCGGCCCGCACTTCGAGGCGGATGGTGAACGTCGACCGCTCACTGTCCACGGAGAGCAGGTCCAGTTCCTCCGCCGCACCGAAGCCGGTGCCCTGCGGGTCCGCCGGCCTCAGGGCCCCGAGCAGTACGGACCGCGCCTCGCCGGTCAGCGGTGCGTGAAGCGTGCCGGGGATCGTCACTACGTAGGTGGTCATACACCACACCTGTCCCGCCCTTCTCCCGGCACTCCTCGCCGGAAGAACGGGCCGCGTCCCGCCGGGTACGTACACCGGCGCCGCGACCGGACCGCACTGACCGGCTGCGACCCCGGCGCCGCTCCCACGCGGGAGGGCGGCGCCGAGGCCGGGCGACAGCCTCCCGGCTCAGTGGCGTGGGCCGCGCTTGCCTCCGAGGTCCTTTCCGGTCTGGCCGGTGTCGTACTCGATCTGCTCCTTGCGGACGTCGGAGGAGACCTCCTTCTGCTCCGTCACCTTCTCCGTCTCCATGCGTACGCGCTCGACGGGAACGGCTTCCTTGCGGATGACGGGCTGTTCGGCGTGGAGCGTCACCTCGGTTTCGGCCTCGCCGATGCGGGAGCTGCCGTCGCCGGCGCGCTCGCCGGGCGCGATCGGCTCATGGATGACATGCACCTCTTCGTGGCTGAGCGGCACGGAGGTGGTGACGCTCTCGGTCACCACGACCTTGCGCAGCCGGGCCCTGCCGACCTCGTGTTCCTCGGTGCTGATGTGCAACTGCTCCTCGGAGAGTATGAGTTCCTCGCTCTGCCCGGCGCCGGGCGCCGGGTGGCTGCCACGGGTCGCGGCGGCGCCGGCCGTCCCGGCCATGGCCGGACCCGGGCTCGCGCCGGCCGTCGTCGCGGTGCCGGCGGGCATGTCCGTGCCGGTTGGCATTCCCGTCGCCATGTCCCGGCCCATGCCCGTGCCCCTCCCTGTGCCGGTTCCCGCGGTGCCGGTCGCCGCCGTGCCGGTTTCCATGGGAGTGCCCATGGCGCTCGTACCGCCATGAGCGCCGGTGATGCCGTAATGCTGGTAAAGCTGCTTCTCCTGGCTGGGTTCCAGGTGCTCGTCGGCATCCAGGCGCGGCGCGCCCTTGACGGTGTCCTTGGTGTACGGGACATGCAGGTCCTCACCGAGACGGCGGGCGCCGGCCAGCGGGACGAGGCTTTCCTTCATACCGAAAAGACCGGTTTTCACGGTCACCCATTCCGGGCGGCTCGTGCGGTCGTCGACATAGACATGGCCGACGTTGCCGATCTTTTCGCCGTCCCGGTCGTACACGGTCAGACCGTTCAGCTCGTTGGGGTTGTCGAAGACGCCGTCGGCTGACATCAGAGATCACTCCTCGCGTGGGGGAAGCGCGTCTGCGGGGCCGGACCCTCACGGCCTGGCCCCTCACGGTCAGTCGCGCACCCATCCATCGCGCCTCCAGCCGGGGCCGACGGCAACCGGGGAAGGCCTCCGGGCACGGCTCCGGCCGGTCAACCACGCGCCGCTCACTGCACGATGTACCCCATCACCGCTATCCGCCATACGGGTGAATCGGTTGTGCGTGACCGTCCGCGCCGGGCCGACCTGGGCCAGGCGCGATCCGCTTCGGCGCGCCGGACCGCCGCGCACCGCGCCCGCTCCGTTTTCTTCGGCCATCCTTGACCGCTGAAGCAGACGGAACCCGAGGACCGGACATACGGAGAGCGCGATCATGCCTGTGAAACGTATCGGTGTCGTGGTCCATCAGGGCCGTCCCGCGGCCGTCGCGGCGGCGGACGTCGTCCGCGTCTGGTGTGAGGCGAACGGCATTCCGTGCCGGGAGATCGACGTGTGGAAGGACCGCGAACCGCGCCACGGAGGACAGGAGGAGTCCTCGGCGGCGGGCAATCCCGACCTGGTCGTCACACTCGGCGGAGACGGCACCTTCCTGCGCGGTGCGCGGATCGCCGCCAAGAACAACGCCGCGGTACTGGGCGTCGACCTGGGACGGGTCGGTTTTCTCACCGAGGTCCCGGTCGAGGAGGTGTCGCGGGCACTGACCGCGGTCCATGGGGGCCGGGCCACGATCGAGGAGCGTATGACGCTCACCATGCGGGCCTCGCGCCCTCTTGAGATGCCGTCCGGCATCGAAGCCCTGCTGCGCTACGGACGCGGCCCGACGCTGCCGCCGCCGCATGTCCGGGCCAACACCACCGGGAACGAGGACTGGGGTGTGGCCCTGGACGTGATGGCGCTCAACGACATCGTGCTGGAGAAGCTCGCCAGGGACCGGCAGGCGAGCCTGGGTGTCTATCTCGCCGGCCGCCTTCTCGCCGCGTACTCGGCGGACGCCGTCATCGTGGCCACGCCGACCGGCTCCACCGCCTACAGTTTCGCGGCCGGAGGCCCGGTGCTCTCTCCGCACATGGACGCCGTGGTCTTCACACCGGTGGCACCGCACATGACCTTCAACCGCACGGTGGTGACCGCTCCCGACGAGCCGGTGGGGCTACGGGTGCTGCCTCACTCCGGGGATGTGGCGATCAGCATCGACGGGCAGCTCCGCGGCGTGCTGGAGCCGGGGGACTGGGTCGGTGTGTACGGGGCCAAGTACCGGCTGCGCCTGGTGCGGATGGGTCCCACCGACTTCTACAGCAGGCTGCGCGAGCGCTTCCGGCTGACCGACGCGCCCGCCGCGACGGCGGCCGACGGCCAGACCGCGCCGCTGTTCCGTCCGAACAGTCCGGTGCCGGACGATCTGAGCCATCTGCGGCTGCCGCCGGCCCAGCGGCCGACTACGCGCGACTGACGGCCGCGCCGGCACCGCCGTACGCCGTTCTCCTACGGCGTGCCGCGGTTCCGCGCGATGGGAGGCGGCCGCGCGGGCATCACCGAACCGGGGCGCCCCGATCCCGGGCCGGGCCGCTGCGGCGGTGGCGCCCGGCGGCCGCGTCGAGGCCGCGGTGACACCATGGAGTTCATGAGGAAAAGCGCGGTCGTCGTCATCGACATGATCAATACATATGATCACGCCGACGCGGACCTCCTCCTTCCGTCCGTGACGAAAGTGGTGCCGTCCGTCGTCCGGCTGCTTGAGCGGGCCCGGGAGCGAGGCGTTCCCGTCATCTACGTCAATGACAACTTCGGCGAGTGGCGGTCCCACCACGGCGAGATCGTCGACACCGCGCTCTCCGGCCCGCACGCCGATCTGGTCGAGCCGTTGCGGCCCGACGACGAGTCACTGTTCGTGGTGAAGGCCCGGCACTCGATCTTCTACGAGACACCTCTCGCCTATCTGCTCAGCCAGCTCGGCATCGGACATGTGATCCTCTGCGGGCAGGTGACCGAGCAGTGTGTGCTGTACTCGGCGCTGGACGCGCATATCCGGCATCTGGAGGTGACGGTTCCCGAGGACGCTGTCGCCCATATCCACGCGGATCTCGCCGATGCGGCGCTGCGGATGATGCGGCGCAATATGAAGGCGGAGATCAGGAACACCGACTCGATCGAGTTCTGAAACACGTCCCGGGATCTTCCTCGGAGCGGCCGGCCTCGTGATCGCTGGCGGGCGCGGACCACACGGTGTCCTGGAGTTTCGGCGGCTGACGGGCCGGACGAGGACACCGTCCTTCCGGCCGGAGCCCCGGCTTGCCGTTCCTTCCACGGTGGCTGCGGTCTCACCCGTACGGCCCGCCCAGCGCGTCGGGCCGTACGCGAAGGGCACAGGCTGAGTGGACGAAGACGCGGCGGAGGAAGACGAACCGAGGCGTACGAGCGTTCCGGCCCGGTGGAGACGGCACGACCAAGGCGTCGCCCGGGTCCGGAGCCCAGCCCTCGCTGGAACGGGAGTGGGACACATATGGCGGCGCGCGCGGCACTGTTCGACGTCGACGGGACTCTCGTCGACACCAATTACCTCCATGTGACGACATGGTGGGAGGCGTTCCGCGAGGCCGGGCACAAGGTGCCGATGCCGATGATCCACCGGGCGATCGGCCTCGGCGCCGCCGACCTCATCGCGCATCTGCTCGGCGACGACCGGGACCGCGACCAGGACGCGGAGATCAGCGCCGCGCACACCACGCTCTACGGGACCTATCTCGACCGGCTGCCCGCGATCGAAGGCGCGGCCGACGTCCTCAGGTCGCTGGCCGACCGGGGCTGGCGGATCGTGCTCGTCACCTCGGCGGGAGGGTCCGAACTCACTGCGCTGCGGCGCGCGATCGACGCCGACGACGTCATCGACGGCACCACCAGCGCCGACGACGTGGCCGCCGGCAAACCCGCTCCCGACCCGGTGCGCCAGGCTCTGGGACTGGCCGGGGCGGAGCCGGAGCGGGCGGTGTTCGTCGGTGACACGGTCTGGGACATGCAGGCGGCGTCGCGGGCGGGCGTCCGTGGTGTCGCCCTGCTGTCGGGCGGAGTCCCGCGCGACGCGCTGGAGTCCGGCGGCGCGAAGGAGGTCTACGAGGATCCGACCGATCTGCTGGCCCGCCTCGACACCAGTCTGTTCGTGGATCTGGAAGGCGCCGGTGCGGCCACCGGCTCGGACTCGCGGACGCGGAGCAGAGCGGAGCGCTGACTCGTACGGTCCGGATCCGTGCGGCCGCTGACGGCCCGCTGACCGGCCGTACGACATGAGCCGCCGCTCGACGCGAGCCCGCTCACACCGCTGACGGGGCCTGCCGGGACCGCGTCCACTCCCGCAACTGCCCGGCGTGCCAGGTGTTGATGACGCGGTCGGCCGGCACACCGCACTCCTCCGCCCGCGCGCAGCCGAGGATCTGCCAGTCGAGCTGTCCGGGGGCGTGGGCGTCCGTGTCGACGGCGAAGAGGACACCGGCGGCGACCGCCTCGCGAAGCAGCCGGCGAGGCGGGTCCAGCCGCTCGGGCCGGCTGTTGATCTCCACGGCCGTACCGGATTCGGCGCAGGCGGCGAACACGGCCTCGGCGTCGAACTCCGACTCCGGCCTGCCGTCGGCCGTCCCGTCGTCTCTCCGGCCGCGCCGGGACCGTCCCGTGAGGAGGCGTCCGGTGCAGTGTCCCAGTACATCGGTCCGTGGATCGCGTACGGCGGTGATCATGCGCCTGGTCATCGGAGCGGACTCCATGCGCAGCTTCGAGTGCACGGACGCCACCACCAGATCCAGCCGGTCGAGCAGCTCAGGCTCCTGGTCCAGCGAGCCGTCGGGCAGGATGTCGCACTCGATCCCGGTGAGCAGCCGGAAGGGAGCCCACTGTTCGTTCAACTCGGCCACCACATCGAGTTGTTCGCGCAGCCGCTCGGCCGACAGGCCCCGGGCGACGGTGAGCCGGGGAGAGTGGTCCGTGAGCACGGCCCATTCGTGCCCGATCGCCGCGGCCGTCCGTCCCATCACCTCGATGGGACTTCCGCCGTCCGACCAGTCCGAGTGCAGATGGCAGTCCCCGCGCAGCGCGGCGCGCAGGTCGTTCCCGTGCTCCGCGAGCGGTGCGGCGGCCTCCCGCTCCAGCCGTTCCAGATACTCCGGGACCCGGCCCGCCACCGCCGCCTCCACCACCTCGGCGGTCTTGGGACCGATACCCGGGACGCGAGTGAGCGTCCTGGCCGCGGCGCGCCGCGCGACCTCGTCAGGAGGCATGTCCGCGATGGCCGAGGACGCGGTACGGAATGCCTTGGCCCGGTATGTCTCGGCCCGCGAACGCTCCAGCAGAAAGGCGATCCTGTCGAGAGCCACCACCGGATCCATGCGCGCCCCCAGGCGTGTCGGTCGGTTTCCGTTCATTCTCCGTGCCACCGCCACGGAGTGCATCCCGCCGGACGCGCCGGCGCTCCCTCCGGCGACGGCGCCGGGCCCGGCCTGTCCCGGGGCCCAGCGGGTACGCGCAGTCCACCACATCACCGATGGCCATGGAGGGCTCCGTGTCTTCGACAACGCAGCAGACCGACGACAGGGCGGACGGCCGTGAGGAGACGGAGAACGAGCGCGCCGACCGTCAGTGGTCGGAACTGATCCAGGAGGTGCGCGTCGCGCAGACCGGCGTGCAGATCATGTTCGGCTTTCTTCTCACGGTCGTCTTCACGCCCCGCTTCACCACACTCCCGGACGTCGACCGGACGATCTATCTGGTCACCGTCGTGCTGGGCGCGGCGGCCACCGGGGCGCTGATCGGCCCTGTCGCCTTCCACCGGGTCGTCTCGGGCCGCCGTATGAAGCCGCGCGCGGTGATATGGGCTTCCAGACTGACCGTCACCGGACTGTGCCTGCTGCTCGCGACCCTGATCTCGGCGCTCCTGCTGATCATGCGGGTGGCCACGCACAACCACCTGGTGCCGTGGATCGTCGCGGGAATCGTCGCGTGGTATGTGCTGTGCTGGTTCGTCCTGCCTCTGTGGGCGGGCCACCGTCATACGCGCACCTGAGGCGGCTTCCAGAGCCGTGAGAGCTGATGAGGCCCCGCAGCAAGGAACGCTGCGGGGCCTCACACTGCTCGGGGAGTACGCCGGGTGATGTCCTTCCCTCGGGTCGGACCGCCCGTCGCGTACGTTCCCCGGGGCCGGCCTCGACCGGATCGTCGTTCACCGTGGGTCGGCGCGACGACACGCACGACTCCTGTCGTATGGAATCCGAGCAACGCGCCCCGTGGGACGAGCTGTCATTCGGTCCGTGCCTCTCGGTCGGGTGACCGCCGGCCAGGCCGCCGAGTGTTGGCGGTGGAAGTTCTGGACGACGTCCGACATGGCGACAGAGGAAGGGCGAGCCGGGTTACGGCTGTTCCGGCCGTGGCGGCGGGGTGGTGCGTGAAACGGTTGTTCAGTGCTGCGCGGTGCGACGCTTGCGCGAGGCCCACATGATGCCCGCTCCGGCCACCAGCACAACAGCGGCCGCACCGGCGATGATCGGCGTGGCGCTGGAGGAACCCGTCTCGGCGAGGTCGTCCCCGGCAGGAGACGGCTTCGACGTGGGGAGCACGTCCGAAGAGCTGCTGGGCTCCTCGGTGGGCGTGGGCGCCTCAGTGGTGGCGGTCTCCGAAGGCGTCGGCTTCGGGCTGTCCGACGCCGGCGGCGGGGTGCCAGGGGTGTCGCAGACCGGAGCGGTCTTGGTCTCGTCCTTCGAGTACTGGTCGCCGTCGGCGGCCTTCACGACGAGACGGACGGACACCTCGCTCGTGTGCTCGGGAAGGTCGAGCTTCTGGTGGAACTCGTTCTTGAACGACTTGGTCGGCAGCAGGTCCTTGCCGTCCACGGTGATGTTCACCGTGTTCTTGTCGCTGTTGCCGTAGCTGGTCAGGTCGACGCTCACCTCGGAGCAGCTCACCGTCCAGACCGGCGTGTGCGCCATCGCCGGGGCGGCCGACAGGCCGACCCCGAGCGCACCAGCAGTCGCGATCGTTATGAGGGCGCCTCTGCGCCGCCACGATCCGCTGAATACAGTCACAGAATCCTCCGCGATAACCGCGCCGCCCACGATGACGGCGCGCGCGCACAGTACCGCCATCGGCCATGACCTCATCAACCGCCCCACCCAACTCGCCGTCTCCACGGACCTCATATCGCTGGTGAGAGGGCCAATGGCGGTCATCGCGGCGAACTGGCGGGGCCTGAACGGAAGCCCCGCTGACCTCGTGTCCGCCCTCCGCGCATCGGGCCGTCATCGCTGATGACGCCCATGACCACGGGGCTGTGGGCGGGTTCGCGTGCCCGCGTTCCCGGCCCAATACACGGCGGCTCGCGCGCCATTGGGCAAAAACTGCGTCAATACTTCGGCACGTCTTTTCCGTTGCTCTCAAAACGAGCGATTCACGCCAGACGCTGGCCGGGACAAGTCCACGGTTGTTTCCCGCTCCTTTGCGTCCGCATCCGGTTAACAGGCCGCCGCCGTACGGCTCTGGTCCCGGTCCTGGAGCGTCAGGACGTCGGTGCCCGGCGCGGCAGCGCCTCCCGTACCCACTGCCGGGCCGCGGCCAGCCGCGGATGCCGCTCACGCTGCTCACGCGAGGCGCGGTCCAGCTCCTCCATCAGACGCTTGGAACGGTGCTCCATGTCCAGTTCGTCCAGGATCCGGTCGATCTCCGTCAACAGCGCGCCCTGGAGCTGCCAATGGCGAGGATCCCGCCGGATCTCGTCGAGCAGGAGATGAGCCAGCCTCTCCCGGCTCGTACTCGCCGTCGCGAGGACCTCGGCCAGCCGCGCCTCCGCGGTCTCGGCGCTCTCACTCACCTGCGTGGTGACCAGGACGGAGAAGCTCACGACCGCGTCGGCGACATGGGCGAGCAACTCCTGCAGAGTCGCTCCCACCTCCGGCGGGAGCAACGGCTCGCCACCGCGGCGCTTGGCGAGATCGGTGAGCGTCCTGGCCAGCACCCGCAGGATCACCGTGCAGATCTCCAGCGTGTCGAGACCGGTCCGCAGCACGACGCGGTAGAGCAGCCCCTCCTTGACCCGAGGATTGAACCGGAGACTGTCCTCCGCCTGCCGGAGCGCCGCGTCGACCTCGCTGATGTCATGGTCGAGCCGGCGTGCCTCGTGCAGCCGCTCGGCGGCGCGTTCGACCGGAGTGGGATCGGTGAGCCCTTCTCCGACGCGCAGCAGAAGCTGGCGCATCCGACGGGCCAGCCCGTCGATGGACTGTCCGGCGGTGCTGACCCACACCGGCGGTACGAAGAGGAAGTTGAACAGCAGCCCCACCACGGCGCCGATCAGTGTTTCCAGCACCCGGTCCCAGGCCGTCGACGCCACCTGGGTCACTCCGAGGACAAGCATGGCGCTGATCGCGACCTCCGGCACGAACTCGCTCACGCGGACCAGACGTCCGACGACGAGCGAGGCCAGGATGATCAGCCCCAGACTCCACCAGGACAGACCGACCAGCACACTGAAGGCGATGGCGACCAGCACTCCGGCGACGACGGAGTTCACCCTCCGGACCCCGGTGACGAAGGTGGAGTAAAGGGTGACCTGGACGACGAGCAGCGCGGTGAGTGGAGCGGTGAGCGGCGCGGGCTCGGAACTGAGCCGCAGCGCCACCACATACGCGATGGTCGCGGCGGCGGTCGAGCGGAGCGTCTGCACGACGTCCGGCTCCCGGCGCCGCTTCACGAGCTCGACGAGCGGCACGCTCACTGTGTTTCGGACACCACGCACGACCCTTCTCTTCCCCCGCTTGAGCCACCCGGACCGAAACAGTGCACCGATGGTCCTATCCTTCCCGGAGCCGCCGGGCGGCCGGTCCCGGTCGTGTTTGACTCCGTGCGGGGTGTTCTCCGTGCCTGACAGAATGTGCCTCCCTCGCGCGTCCGGCGCTCGGTCCCGGCGGGTACCCCGAGTCCCGGCCGCTATCCCGGACCACCGAGACCCAGGTGAGAGGTGTGATGTCCACGGACTTCCCGGAACGTCAGGCGCCCCGCGCCCGCGACCTCGCCGATCTCGACGAGCGGCTGACCCGGTGCCGGGCGTGCCCCCGTCTGGTGGCCTGGCGCGAACAGACCGCGAGGGAGGGCCGTAAGGCGTACGCGGGCTGGGACTACTGGGCGCGGCCGGTGCCCGGATTCGGTCCCGCCGACGCCGCGATGCTGATCGTCGGCCTCGCACCGGCGGCGCACGGCGGCAACCGCACCGGGCGGATGTTCACCGGCGACAGATCGGGCGATGTGCTCGTCGCCGCTCTCCACGACGTCGGTCTGGCCAGCCGGCCGACCGCGACGGACCGCGACGACGGCCTGCGTCTGCTCGGCGTACGGATGACCGCGCCGGTGCACTGTGCTCCGCCCGCCAACAAGCCGACACCGCTGGAGCGCGACACCTGCCGCACCTGGCTCGTACGGGAACTCACCATGCTGCGCCCCACCGCCCGCTCGCTCGTGGTGCTGGGCGCCTTCGGCTGGCAGGCCGTACTGCCGGCGCTGGCCGAGGCCGGCTGGTCCGTGCCACGGCCTCGGCCGGTCTTCGGCCATGGTGTCCGCGTCGCCCTGCCGGCCACCGACGGCGGCGCCGGCCTGGATCTCTTCGGCTGCTACCACGTCAGCCCGCACAACACGTTCACCGGCCGGCTCACTCCGGCCATGCTGCGCGAGGTTCTCTCCTCGGCGGCCGGCGCGGCGGGACTCTGAGACACGAGCACGCGCGAGGGCCGGAGCCGGTCGCCTGCTCCAGGTGGCCGAGCGGGCGTACGGCGGCCGGCGAGGCGTACGGCGAAGGGAGGCGGGCACGGTGGCTGGGGGAGGGCGACCCGACCACACGCCGGGTGTTCGAGGAGCCGCCGGCGCAGGAGGAGGAGCACGCCGACGATCTGCGCGGACTGCTGGAGCGGCTGCCGAAGAGCGTCGCCGGTCAGGCCCTGTCCGGTCCTCGGCCGTGCCGGCCGTTTCACGCGGAGTGCGGATGCCCTCGCGCGGGGGCATCCGCACTCCGCCGTTCAGAGTCGCCGCAGCGCCGGCAGCAGTGTCTGCTCCGACCAGTCGAGGAAGGCATCCTGGTGGCCGCCGCCGATCTGGACCAGGGCGACCTCCGTGAAACCGGCCTGGGCATACGGCTTCACCGCCTCGACGAACGCGTCCACGTCGGCACCGCACGGAATCGCCGCCGCGACATCCTCGGGGCGTACATGTCGCGTGGCGCCGTCGAATCCCGCCGGACCTGGCAGTTCCGAGTTCACCGGCCAGGGGCCGACGGACCACCGGAACTGCTCGTGTGCCCTGGCGACCGCCGTGTCCCGGTCCGTGTCGTAGCAGACCGGCACCTGGCCGACCTTCGGTTTTCCCGACCCGCCGTGCTGGTCGAAGGCGTCCAGCAGCTCAGCCTCCGGTTCGGTGGCGATGACGAGATCCGCCACCTGTCCGGCGAGTTCGCAGGACCGCTTGCCGGAGACCGCGATCCCGATCGGCGGCGGCTGATCGGGGAGATCCCAGAGCTTCGCGCTCTCCACATCGAAGTGGGCTCCGTGATGGTTCACATAGCCGCCGGCGAACAGCGCACGGATGATCTCGACGGCTTCTTCGAGCATCTCCAGCCGGATATGAGCCGCGGGCCAACCGCCGCCCACCACATGCTCGTTGAGATTCTCACCGGAACCGAGCCCGAGCCGGAAACGGCCCTCGGACAAGAGCTGCATGGTCGCGGCCTTCTGCGCGACGACCGCGGGATGGTAGCGCGTCGTCGGGCAGGTCACATACGTCATGAGAGGGATACGGGAGGTGGCCTGGGCGGCGGCGCCCAGCACGCTCCAGGCGTACGGCGCGTGGCCCTGCGACTCCAGCCAGGGGAAATAGTGGTCCGAGGTCACGGAGAAGTCGAAGCCGGCTCGCTCCGCGCCCACCACATGCCGGACCAGCTCCCGGGGTCCCGCCTGCTCGGTCATCATCGTGTATCCGATTTGCACCATGATCAGCGCTTAGCCGGTCGTTCCGCGCGCGAAACCTCACCGTCCGGCGAATGATCTCCCGGCGCCGGACCGGCGTCGCCCGCCGCCGGCCGGGTGCCCGCTGCCCCGCGAGCGGCACAGCCGGACGGCGGTCCGTCCGGTCGCACACCACGGCACACCGAGGGAGGCTGAGGAGCAGCACCTCCCCAGAAGCCGGAAAGCCGTCGAGGCCGCCGGGCCCCAGGGACCGCACACGCGCTGGAGGAAGCGATGGGTGTCCGCAAACTGATCCGTGACTGGCCCGCCTACCGGCAGCTCACCGGATCGGATCCACTCGGACGCGGCCGGGCGGCCATGTCGTCGTACACCGAGGCGCTGAGGCCTCGCACGGACACCGCCGACCGGGTCGCGCACTCGATCTGCCCGTACTGCGCCGTCGGCTGTGGTCAGCAGGTGTACGTCAAGAACGACCGCGTCGTCCAGATCGAGGGAGATCCCGACTCGCCGATCAGCCGGGGCCGTCTCTGTCCCAAGGGCTCGGCGACGCTCCAGCTCACCACCGGTCCGGCCCGCCGCCACCAAGTGCTCTACCGGGCTCCGTACGCCAAGGAATGGGAGCCGCTGGATCTGGAGACGGCCATGGACATGGTCGCGGACCGGGTCGTGGAGACGCGCCGGCGCACCTGGGAGTGGGAGTACGAGGGCCATCGCACCGCACGCACGCTGGGAATCGCCAGCCTCGGCGGAGCCACCCTCGACAACGAGGAGAACTACCTCATCAAGAAGCTGCTGACGGGCCTCGGCGTGGTCCAGGTCGAGAACCAGGCACGGGTCTGTCACAGCTCCACCGTCTCCGGCCTCGGTACCTCGTTCGGACGCGGCGGAGCGACCACGTTCATGCAGGACCTCCAGCACGCGGACTGCATCGTCATCCAGGGCTCCAACTACGCCGAGGCACACCCGGTCGGCTTCCAGTGGGTCATGGAGGCGAAGGCGCGCGGCGCCCGCATCATCCATGTCGACCCGCGCTTCACCCGCACGAGCGCCGTCGCCGATCAGTACGTAGCGATCCGCGCGGGCAGCGACATCGCCTTCCTCGGCGCGATCATCAATCACGTGCTCACCGAGGAGAAGGACTTCCGGGAGTACGTGCTCGCCTACACCAACGCGGCCACGCTGGTCAGCGAGGACTTCCGGGACACCGAGGATCTCGACGGAGTCTTCTCGGGACTGGACGAGGAGCGGCACCACTACGACCCCAGGAGCTGGCAGTACGAGGGATCCGAGGTCCAGGCTCCGTCCGGAGACGTCGACGAACAGTACGAGGCACGTGAGGAGGACCCCGACGCGCAGACCAGGATCGGTGCGGCCGGCGGCTCCGAGACCCATGGCTCCGGCGGCGCTCAGGCCGCCGGACGGCCCAAGCGGGACGACACCCTCCAGCATCCGCGCTGCGTCTACCAGATCCTCAGGCGGCACTACGCGCGCTACACGCCCGAACTCGTCGAGGAGACCTGCGGCATTCCCAGGGAGGCGTTCCTGAAGGTGTGCGACGCCCTGACCTCCAACTCGGGACGCGACCGCACCAGCGCCTTCGTCTACGCGGTGGGCTGGACCCAGCATTCGGTGGGCTCCCAGTACATCCGCGCGGCCAGCGTGCTCCAGCTTCTGCTCGGCAACATCGGGCGTCCCGGCGGCGGCATCCAGGCCCTGCGCGGACACGTCTCCATCCAGGGGTCCAGCGACATCCCGACCCTCTTCAATCTGCTGCCCGGCTATCTGCCGATGCCGCACGCGCACGCCCACGAGAACCTTGACGCGTTCATCGACGCCAGCCGCACCGAAAAGGGCTTCTGGGGCAATATGCGGGCCTACTTCGTCAGCCTGCTCAAGGCGTACTACGGCGACGCGGCCACCGTGGACAACGACTTCTGCTTCGCCCATCTGCCACGCCTGACCGGCTCGCACTCCACGTACGACACGGTCCTGGCCCAGCTCGAAGGCGTCTGCAAGGGCTACTTCCTGATGGGAGAGAACCCTGCCGTCGGCTCCGCCAACACCCGCCTCCAACGACTGGGCATGGCCGAGCTGGAGTGGCTGGTCGTACGGGACTTCTCGCTGATCGAGTCGGCGACCTGGTGGCAGGACGGCCCGGAGATCGAGACCGGCGAGATGCGCACCGAGGACATCGGCACCGAGGTGTTCTTCTTCCCGGCCGCCGCGCACACCGAGAAGTCGGGCTCCTTCACCAACACCAACCGCTGGCTCCAGTGGCACCACGCCGCCGTCGAGCCCGAGGGCGACACCCGCAGCGATCTGTGGTTCATGTATCACCTCGGGCGCCGCATCAAGGAGAAGCTGGCCGCGTCCACCGACCCGATGGACCGGCCTGTACAGGACCTGGCCTGGGACTACCCGGTGGACGGCCCGCTGAAGGAGCCGATCGCCGCGGCCGTGCTCGCCGAGATCAACGGACACGCGGCCGACGGCTCGCCGCTGAGCGCGTACACCGAGCTGAAGGACGACGGATCCACCCGGTGCGGCTGCTGGATCTACTGCGGAGTGTTCGCGGACGGTGTCAACCAGGCCGCCCGCCGCAAACCGCACACCGAACAGGACTGGGTGGCCGCCGAGTGGGCCTGGGCATGGCCCGCCAACCGGCGCATCCTCTACAACCGGGCCTCCGCCGCGCCGGACGGCACACCCTGGAGCGAACGCAAGGCGTACGTCTGGTGGGACCAGCGGAGTGGCAAATGGACCGGACGCGACGTCCCCGACTTCATCCTCGACCGCGCACCCGACTACGTACCACCGGACGACGCGACCGGGCCCGACGCGCTGCGCGGCGACGATCCCTTCATCATGCAGGCCGACGGCAAGGGCTGGCTGTACGCGCCCGCCGGGCTGGAGGACGGCCCGCTGCCCACGCACTACGAGCCGCAGGACTCGCCGTTCACCAACGCCCTCTACCCGCGGGCCTCCCGCTCGCCCGTACGTCAGCTCATGCCGTACGAGGGCAACCGCTACCACCCCAGCGGTGATGAACCCGGCGCCGACGTCTACCCGTATGTGGTCACCACCCACCGGCTGACGGAGCATTTCACCGCCGGCGGGATGAGCCGCTGGTCGCCGTATCTCTCCGAGCTCCAGCCGGAGTTCTTCTGCGAGATCTCCCCGCAGCTCGCCGCGGAACGCAGCCTGGAGCACGGCGGCTGGGCGACGATCGTGACGGCGCGCAACGCCATCGAGGCCCGCGTGATGGTGACCGAGCGGATCAGGACGCTGACGGTGCACGGCCGCACCGTCCACCAGATCGGGCTGCCGTTCCACTGGGGTCCCAACGGGGTCACCACCGGCGACGCGGCCAATGAACTCGTCGCCATCGCGCTCGACCCCAACTCGCACATCCAGGAGGACAAGGCCCTGACGGCGGACATCTTCTCCGGTCGCCGTCCACGCGGTCCTGACCTGCCGAAACTCGTCGCCGAATACCGCCGGAGGGCGGGTATCACCGCGCAGACCGGAACGGAGACCAGGAAGTGACGCAGAATCTGCTCAGCGGCCCCGAGTCGGACCCGGCGCGCGACGCGGGCCACGAGGACGCCCCGCCGCGCGTGGGCTTCTTCACCGACACGTCCGTCTGCATCGGCTGCAAGGCGTGCGAGGTCGCCTGCAAGGAGTGGAACGCGATCCCGGAGGACGGGATGTCGCTGACCGGTATGTCGTACGACAACACGCAGGCGCTCGGAGCCTCCACCTGGCGGCATGTGGCCTTTATCGAGCAGTCGGTCGCGCCGTCGGCCGCGCTGTCGGTCCCGGCGCCCGACGGACGGACCGAGCTTCCGCTCACGGCCGCCGGGACGGACGGGGCTCCGGCGGCGGGCGGCGGCGGTGGCGACATCCGCTGGCTCATGTCGTCGGACGTCTGCAAGCACTGCACACATGCCGCGTGTCTGGACGTCTGCCCGACCGGCTCACTCTTCCGTACGGAGTTCGGGACAGTCGTCGTGCAGGAGGACATCTGCAACGGCTGCGGCTACTGCGTCCCGGCCTGTCCGTACGGTGTCATCGAGCAACGGCCCTCCGACGGCCGGGTCTTCAAGTGCACGATGTGTTACGACCGGCTCGGCGCCGGTCAGGAGCCCGCCTGCGCCAAGGCCTGCCCGACGGAGTCCATCCAGTTCGGCCCGCTCGACGAACTGCGCGAACGGGCCGCGCTGCGGGTCGAGCAGCTCCACGCGGCGGGCGTCCCGGAGGCCCGGCTCTACGGGCACGATCCGGACGACGGCGTCGGCGGCGACGGAGCGTTCTTCCTGCTTCTCGACGAGCCGGAGATCTACGGACTGCCGCCGCACCCGGTGGTCACGACCCGCGACCTGCCCGCGATGTGGAAGCACGCGGCCACGGCCGCGCTGTCCCTGGCGGGCGGCGTCGCGCTGTCGTTCGCGCTCCCCGCACTCACCGGAAAGAACGGACGGCGATGACCAACTCCGACATCAGCGGGAGCGGGATCCGGAGTGGCCGGCGCCGTAAGCGGCGCGGCGAGGAACTGATGGTGCCCCGGGCCGAGTTCGACTCGTACTACGGGCGGCCCGTCATCAAACCGCCGTCCTGGTCGGCCCGTGACATCGCCGGGTATTTCTTTCTCGGTGGACTCGCGGGAGCGGGCTCCGCGGTGGCCGCGGGCGCGCACGCGACCGGCCGTACGACGACGGCGACCGCGATGAAGATCTCCTCGCTCGCCGCGATCTCGCTCTCCGCCGCGGCGCTCGTCAACGACCTGGGCCGGCCCAGCCGGTTCGTCAATATGCTGCGCGTATTCAAGCCGACCTCGCCGATGAGCGTCGGCTCCTGGCTGCTCTCCCTGTACGGGCCCTGCGCCGGTGCGGCGGCGGTCTGCGCCGTCACCGGCCGGCTGCCCCGGACCGGAGCGGCCGCCACCGCGGCGGCGGCCGTGTCCGGGCCCGCCGTGGCCGCGTATACGGCGGTCCTCGCCGCGAACACCGCCGTGCCCGCCTGGCACGGCGCCCACCGCGAACTGCCCTATGTCTTCTGCGCGTCGGCGACCGCGGCCGCCGCCGGAATGGCGCTGGCGGTCGCTCCGCCGCGGGAGAGCGCTCCGGCGAGATTCGCCGCGGTGCTGGCGGCGGCGGCGGAGGTGTCCGCGATGACCGCCGCCGAGCGGCGGCTCGGTGTGGTCGCCGAGACCTACCGGACGGGCCGCGCGGGAAACCTGCTGCGTGCGGCCCGCGTGCTCACGGTGGCCGGCGCGGCGGCCGCGGCGGGATCGGTTCTCCTCGGCCGGCATGCCCGCCGGACGGCGGTGGGCAGCGGTGTCATGCTGCTCGCGGGCTCGGCCTGCACCCGGTTCGGGATCTTCGCGGCGGGCGTCGCCTCCGCCAAGGACCCGGCGTACACGGTGGGTCCTCAGCGCGCGGCGAAGGCCGCGGAGGAACGGGCCGCGCGGGAACAACGGCACACGGCATGAGGATCAGTCACTGACGTGCCCGTCGGCGGTGCGGACAACCGGTGCTGTCCGGGCCGTTCCGCACCACTGGCGGGCCACGAGCCGGAGGAGCGCGCGGTGGCCCGGGCGGAGGACTTCGCGGATCTGCTGGACTACCCGATGTACATCGTGACGGCCGCGTCGGGCGGGAACCGGGCGGGCTGTCTCGTCGGGTTCGCCTCGCAGTGCTCGATCAGCCCGGAGCGGTACATGGTGTGGCTGTCCAAGGCCAACCACACCTTCCGGGTGGCGCGTTCGGCCTCGTTCCTCGGCGTGCATCTGCTGACGCCCGACCAGTACGAGCTGGCCAGGCTGTTCGGCGAGGAGACCGGCGACACCGTCGACAAGTTCGCCGGTGTGCCGTGGCACGGCGGTATCGGTGGCACACCGGTACTGGCCCGCATTCCCGCCTGGTTCGTCGGCCGGGTCGAGCGGCACACCGACGGCGGTGACCATGTCGGCTTTCTGCTCAGCCCGGTGGACGGGGACGCCCGCGCCGCCCGGCGCGGCGCCCTGCTCCGTCTGAGCGACGTGCTCGGTCTGTCACCGGGACATCCCGCCGACTGACTCCGGCCGGTACCGGCGGTCACCTCCTCGGACCGGGCCTCAGGCTCCGCCGGGGCGCCCGCCACGGCCGGTCTCCGCGCCGCCCGACGGCCGCGCGGCCTCGTCACCATGCCCGCCGAGCTGATGCGGAGTCAGCCGCTCGCCGTTGTCCGGGAAGGAGTCGGCGGGCCGCACATCCTCCTCGACCCGAGTGGGGCCGGCCGGCGGCCGCGGCTGCTCGGACGGGCGCGGCGGAGCGGCCTGCCGGGCGCGCAGCCGCGCGCCCCACCAGAAGGCGCCGATGAGGAGGACCACCACGACCAGGCCCGCCACGGCTACCAGCACTCCGAGCCCGGCACCGCTCGCCGCGAGATCGACGGCCTTGCTCTCATGGAAAGTGTTCGGTGCGTTCATGGCTGTCCGCGTACCCGCCGGCACAGACGTCACTCGGCCGCCCGACGGGCTGGTTTCCCGGTCGGCCGGGACGGCGACGGCGTCCGCGAGGCCCGCGTTTGGTGCGACCGGCGCCGGGCAGTCGGTTCCCGTGCTCGGGACAGGAGGCACATCCGTGGGACCGGCGGCCCGCGCCGCGCGTGGCGGACGACGGACGCCGTCGCAGGCCGAAGCCGCACGGACTCACAGCACGTTCTTACGCGAGGTGAACCGCGGTGAACCGTAAACAGTCCGACGGCAAGACCCGGGTGACGGTCCTGATCGCACTCGCGGCCAACCTCGTGATCGCCGCGGCCAAGGCCGTCGGCGGTCTCCTCACGGGTTCACCGGCGCTTCTCTCCGAGGCCGCGCACTCCGTCGCCGACAGCATGAACGAGGTGTTCCTGCTCGCCTCCTTGCGACGCAGCCGCCGCCCCGCCGATGAGCGGCATCCCTTCGGATACGGCAAGGAGCGTTATTTCTGGGCGCTGCTCGCGGCCGTCGGAATCTTTGTCATGGGTGGCTGCTTCTCCTTCTTCCAGGGCGTCGAGGCGCTCAACTCGACGGAGCGGGAGGCACCCGGCGGTTACGGGATCGGCCTGGTAGTCCTCGGCGTCGCGCTGATCGCCGAAGGGAGTTCGCTGGTCCGCGCCCTGACGCAGGTGCGCGGCACCAAGGGAAAGACTCGGGACCCCGCACTGCGTACGGTCATCGCGGAGGACGCGACCGCCGTGCTCGGCGTGCTCCTCGCCATGGCCGGCATGGTGCTCCATCTCGTCACCGGGAACATCGCCTGGGAGGCGTGCGCCTCCTTCGCGATCGGACTGCTCCTCGTCTATATCGCCTACCGTCTCGGCGCCGAGGCCCGTGGCCAGTTGGTCGGCGAGGCGATCGATCCCGAACTGCGCGGGAGGATCCGCTCGATGCTCGACTCCCAGCCCGAGATCGACAATGTGGACACACTGCTCACCATGAAGCTCGGCCTCGACTCGACGCTGGTGGCCGCGCGTATCGATCTGGTGCCCGGACTCGACAGCGAGTCCGTCGAGCTGGTCTCGGTGCGCATCAAGGAGTCGGTGTCGCGGACCTGGCCGGAGGCCGACCATGTCTTTCTCGACATCACGGAGGCACCTCCCGGCTGAGCGGACCGGCCGTGAGCGCGTCGGCGGACCACGGGCGCCACCACAGTGCTTTTATAACCGAATGCCCGGATGGTGGCGTGTGCGGAGGTGAGCGTGTGGCACACAGGATCATGCTGGCCGCCGAGTTGGCGGTGTGGTGGCTGGCCCTGCTCGTCCTCTGGCTGATGCTGATCAGCACCGTCTACCCGCTGGAGGTGCTGGTGGGCGCGGCGGCCGCGCTGCTGGCAGCCGTCGCCGCCACCGGCGCCCGACGAGCCGTGGCGCGGCGGTGAACGGCTGGCTGGTGGCGGCCGCGGCGCTGCTGGTGGGCGGCGCGGGCCCGGCCGTTCTCTGAGTCGCCACCGGTCCGGTCCGCCGCCGTGTCGTGGCGCAGAACACGGCCACGCTGACGGTCTGTCTTGTGCTGCTGCTTCTGGCGCGGGGCTACGAACGGTCCGCGTACATCGATTCCGCACTGGTCCTGGCGCTGCTCGGGCCGGCGGGCACGCTGATCTACGCCCGGCTGTTCGCCGAGGAGCTCCGGGACGATCCGCCACGCGGGAAAGCCGTCGACGCGCTGTCGGTGCTGTCGGTCGGCGCCGCGGCCGCCGTCGTACTGCCGCTGTGTGTGGCCACGGGACCAGGCAGGGCGCTGGTGAAACTCCTGGTGATCGGGGTGCTTCTGGTGGCCGGCAACCAGGTCTCCGCACGGGCGCTGCGCGGCCATCCGTCTCTGGAGCCTCCGGACCCGCCTCCGCCGGACCCGTCAGGAGCGGCACGCCATGGATGACGTACTGATCGTCGTCTCGCTGGTGCTGGTGGCCGCCGCGGCCACCGCCGCCGTCCTGGTCCGGGACCCGGCGAGGCAGGCGCTGGTGCTCTCGATGCTGGGGCTCGCGCTCGCCGTGCTGTTCACCGTTCTCCAGGCGCCCGACGTGGCGCTGTCGCAGCTCGCCGTCGGCTCGGCGCTGACGCCGCTGTTGCTGCTGCTCTCCGTACGCAAGGTCCGGCGGCGCGGCCGCACCCGCACCGAGGATCCGCCGAAGGATCCGGCGAAAGGGCAGACGGGATGAGCGGACGGCTGCGCATGTGGGTACTGGCCGTGGGCGGGGCCGGAGTCGCGGCCCTGCTCCTCGCCGCCTGCTTCGGACTGCCGCGCTTCGGCGGGGACTCACATCCGTACGGTGACCGCGCGGTACGCGCCTCCCTGGCGCACCACACGGCGAATGTCATCTCCTCCGTCAACTTCGACCAGCGCGCCCTCGACACGCTGGGAGAGGAGAGCATTCTCTTCGGCGCGGTGCTGGGCACCGTCGTGCTGCTGCGCCAGACCCGCGACGAGCGGCAGGTCGAACCGGCCCCGGCGCCCGTGGCGCCGCTGGTCAGCCGCTACGCGCGCTATCTGCTGCCCGTCACGCTGCTGGTCGGGCTGTATGTCGTCGCCCATGGCCAGCTCAGTCCCGGCGGCGGCTTCCAGGGCGGAGTGGTGGTGGCCACGGCCCTGCACCTTCTCTACATCGCGGTGGACTACCGCGCGCTGGAGCGGATCAGGCCGTTGCGTCTGTACGAAGTGGGCGACGCGGTGGGCGAGGGCGCCTATCTCGTGCTGGGACTCGCGGGACTGCTCGGCGGGGCGGCGTTCCTCGCCAACTTCCTGCCGTACGGCACGTTCAACAACCTCGCCTCCGGCGGGACCGTACCGCTGCTCAACGCCGCCATCGGCATGGAGGTGGCCTGCGCGGTGATCGTGCTGCTCGCCCGCTTTCTGGACCAGGCCGTCGAGATCGAGGAGGAGAACGGAACGTGAGAGCGCGATGATGTCCGTGCTGCCCTGCGCGGTGGCCGCCTGGATCTTCCTCGTGGGCTGCTACGGGCTTGCCACCAGCCGGAATCTCATCCACGCGGTGGGCTGTCTCGCCGTCTGCCAGTCCTCCACCTATGTACTCCTGCTGGCCGTCGGCTACCGCGACCACGGCACGGCCCCGGTCTTCTCGGACATCGCGCCGGGCTCCAGGCCCCTGGTCGATCCGGTCGTCCAGGCCCTGACCCTCACCGATGTCGTGGTGGGAGCGACAATCACCGCTCTGCTGCTCGCCCTGGTCATCCAGGTCGCCAAGCGTCATGGCACGGTGAATCCGGACGAACTGTCCGAGCTGCGCGGATGAATCAGCTCCTGCCACTGATCGTGGTGGTGCCGCTGCTGGGAGCGGCCGTGCTCGTCGTCACCGGACGCCGAGTGCGCCGTCCCGTGGCCGAGACCACGGGCTGCGCCGTCGCCACGGCCACCGCGGCCCTCGCGCTGTGTCTCCTTGTGTCGTCGTCCTCCGGGCCGCTGATCGAGTGGGTGGGAGGCTGGCGGCCCCGGCACGGCCGGAGCGTGGGGATCGTACTGGTCGGCGACCGGGTGGCGCTGGGGCTGGCGACGCTTGTCTCGCTGCTGGTCGTGGCCGTACTGGCGTACTCCTGGCGGTACTTCGACGAGCCGCCGCGACGGCAGGCCGGATCGTTTCCCGCGCTCGTACTGCTCTTCCAGGCGGGCATGTGCGGCTTCGTGCTCACCGGAGACCTGTTCAACGCCTTTGTCTTCTTCGAGGTGATGAGCGTCGTCGCCTACGCCCTGACCGGCTACCGCGTGGAGGAGGCGAAGGCGGTCCAGGGCGCTCTCACCTTCGGTGTCGTCAATTCACTCGGCGCCTATGTCACCTTGACCGGCATCGTGCTGCTGTACGCGCGCACGGGCGAGCTGGGCATGCGGGCGATCGGCGAGAGCCTCGACGCGCGGGGCGGTCCCGACGCGCTCGTGCTCGCGGCCTTCGTTCTCGTCCTGACCGGACTGCTGGTCAAGGCGGCGGCCGTGCCGTTCCACTTCTGGCTGCCCGACGCCCATGCCGTGGCGCCCACGCCGGTCTGCATGCTGCTGTCGGGCGTGATGGTCGAGCTGGGTGTGTACGGGGCGTGGCGCGTGTACTGGACCGTCTTCGGCGGGCCCGGCGGGGTGCCGGCGGCCGACGCGGAACGCGCGCTGGTGACGCTCGGCGTGGCCTCCTCGGTGGTCGGAGCCGTCATGTGCTGGCAGCAGCGGCACATCAAGCGGCTGCTGGCGTATTCCACGGTCGCGCACACCGGGCTCTTCCTCGTCGGGCTCGGACTGCTCACTCCGGACGCGACGGGCGGCATCGCGGTCTATGTGCTCGCGCACGCGGGCGTGAAGGCCGCTCTGTTCGCCTGCGCCGGCATCCTCCTGGACCGCTACGGAAGCGTCGACGAACACGAACTGTACGGCCGGGCCGGCCGGCTGCCGCTGGTGGCCGGAGTGTTCACGGCCGGCGGGCTGGCCCTCGCCGGACTGCCGCCGTTCGGTACGGGTCTGGGCAAGGCGCTCACCGAGGAGGCGGCGGGCGGCCCGCTGACCGCGCTCTTCGTCGCCGTGTCGGCGGTGACCGGCGGAGCGGTGCTGAGAGTGACTGCACGCGTCTTCGCCGGCTGGGGGCCGCCGCCACTGGAGGACTCGGCGTACGAGACGAGCGGAGAGCGGGAGGAGCCGGAGACCGCGGGCAGACTGGGACGCGTCCCGGACACCATGCTGGCGGTCCCGGCGGTCCTGCTCGCCGGCAGTCTGGCGACGGGCCTTGTACCGGGCTTCGCCGTGGGCGTGGGACACGCCGTGGACGAGGTGCTGCCGGGCACGCTGACCGTCCCGCCGCACTGGTCGGCGGCCGGAGTCGCACTGGGCCTGCTCTCGTCCGTCCTGGCCGCCGGCGCCGCCCTGTACGCCGTGCGCCGCCCGGCGCGTCATCCGGCCCGCGACTGGACGGCGCCGCTGCGCCGACTCCATTCGGGTCATATCGGGGACTATGTCGCCTGGCTGCTGGGAGGCATGACGCTCCTGGGAGCGCTGGCGCTCCCAGGGTTTCTCACCGGCTGATCCATGAATGCGCCGGCCGTCCGGGAGAGCGCGTCCGAATGCCCCGTGCATAGAATGCGAAACGCGCAACCTTGCACGCATGACCGCGCTGACTCGGGGAAAACGGCTGCTGGGAGGTTGATGACTATGGTTCCCCTGCTTCTCGTTCTGCTGCTCGCGCTGATTCTTTTCGGTGCGGGTTTCGCGCTCAAGGCCCTGTGGTGGATCGCGATCATTGTGCTGGTCGTGTGGCTGCTCGGCTTCCTTATCAGGCCCGCCGCCGGTGGCGGCCGTAAGGGACGCTGGTACCGCTGGTAGAGAGCGCCACGGAGCAGCACTGATGCGGGTGTCCGGACGATATCGTCCGGACACCCGCATTTTCGTGCGGTGCCGGGACGGGATTCGGACGGCCCGCGCCATTCCACTGTGCGGCGCGATCCTCGGGGTACACGGGAAATGCGGCCGGGGTGACCGTCGCGCAGCGCAGGGAACCGCGCCTCCAACACGGCCTCGCCCCGGCCCGCCTGACGGGCCGGATAAATACCGGTCCTGACATCTTCAGGATGTGTGGGAAAAGAGCGCCGGGGCACTCGGAAGGCCGAGGGGGCGGTCGCCGGTAATACGGTGACCGAATTCCCCGGCCATCATCGTCGATGAAGGAGCCGTTTTATGAGCGAGAACATCTGGGGCTACCAGCCGACGAGCGGTCACACCGCGGGCACCAGCCTGATCGGGTTCAAGGTCGAGGCGACCGACGGAAGCATCGGCAAGGTCGACAAGCACTCCGAAGACGTGGGCGCCGCCTGTCTCGTCGTCGACACCGGTGTCTGGATCTTCGGCAAGCATGTGCTGCTGCCGGCCGGCACCGTGAGCCGTATCGACACGGCCGACGAGAAGATCTACGTCGACCGGACGAAGGCTCAGATCAAGGACGCGCCGGAGTTCGAGAAGGACAAGCACCTCGGCGACGAGGGCTACCACGAGCAGGTCGGCGGTTACTACGGCGGACGCCGCGCCTGAGGGCCCCATGAGGGACCGGTACATACCGTCCCACAGAGCCTGATTCCGCTCCCGTGGTCGGACAATTCTCAACTTCTCCGACCGCGGGGGCGTAGGCCCGTGCTTCGGGGGCAGGTGAGCCGACAGCAGACTCCCCGACCCCGAAGGTGCTGACGACGTGACCATATCGACGCAGTCCGCAGTTACGTCCGTACAGCGGGCCGCCGCCGGTCACCCGGCGCCGGCCGATGTCCTCGTGGGTGAACTGCCCTGGATCGAGGACGCGGGGAAGATCGCTCCGAAGGACGCGCGGGCGTTGTCGCGGCTCTTCTTCGATCAGCTCCAGGTCCTCGAAGAGGGCACGCGTGAATACCAGTACGCGCGCAACACGCTGATCGAGATGAACCAGTCACTGGTGCGGTTCGCCGCGGGCCGCTTCCGCAACCGCGGCGCCGACGAGATGGAGGACATCCTCCAGGTCGGCACGATCGGACTGATCAAGGCGATCGACCGGTTCGATCTGTCCCGCGAGGTCGAGTTCACCTCCTTCGCGGTCCCTTACATCGTCGGCGAGATCAAGCGCTTCTTCCGCGACACCACCTGGGCCGTCCATGTGCCGCGCCGGCTCCAGGAGCTCCGGGTCGAGCTGGCCAAGGCCAAGGAGCGACTGGCCCTCGCCCTCGATCGCGAGCCGACCGTGGCGGAGCTCGCCGGGCATCTGGAGCTGAGCGAGGAAGAGGTCATCGAAGGGCTCGTCGCCGCCAACGGCTACAGCGCCGGTTCCCTCGACGCGCCCAGTGACAACGGCGATGACGGCCAGGTCAACAAGCGCGGGCGCACCTACGCCGACACTCTCGGCGGCCGCGACCCCGCCTTGGAGCTTGTCGAGGACTTCCACGCCCTCGCACCTCTCCTGGTCGAACTGGACGACCGCGAGCGCCACATCATCGAGATGCGCTTCGGCCAGGAGCTGACCCAGTCCGAGATCGGCGAGCGCCTCGGCATCTCCCAGATGCATGTGTCACGCCTGCTCTCGCGCACCCTGACCCGGCTCCGCGCGGGCATGCTCACCGACCGGTGAGAGGCACGCGGCCGGGTCCCGCCGGGCGGCCGTCCGGGACCGGCGGCGCCGCGCTCCGGCTACCGCGGTTGTGCATGACGGGGAATGATGAGGTAGACACCTTTCCAGCGGGTCGATCGGCATACGGGCCGCGCGGCCGCTCGACTCTCCGAACGGTTGTGCATGCCTTCTTCACCGTCCCGCCAGGATCCAATGCGGGGACCGAGCGTGGCGGCCGCGCCGAACGCGCGTCCGCAGCACCGCGACATCTTCCTGGAGCCGCGCTATACCGTTGAACTGCCACCACTGCACGACGGCGAGGGTGACGACGACGTCGACGCGGACAGCGTTTTCGACCGGCCCCCGACACGACGCCGCACGTCCCCATCGCGCCGAGGGTAGGAGCTCGACCGGATGACACGTGAGGAAGGGGACCGTCCACTGCTGCGCGGGCTGACGGTCGACGACCGCCGACCCGAACAGCCGGTGCTGCTCGACGAGGCGGGGCGGCCCATCCGCACGTGGCGTGAGAACTACCCGTACGACCACCGGGTCCGGCGGCGGGAGTACGAGCAGCGCAAGCGGGTGCTGCAGATCGAACTGCTCAAGCTCCAGCGCTGGGTCAAGGACACCGGGCAGCGCCTGGTGGTGGTGTGCGAGGGACGTGACGCGGCGGGCAAGGGCGGCACGATCCAGCGGTTCACCGAGCGGCTCAATCCGCGTGGAGCCCGCGTTGTCGCGCTGGAGAAACCGACGGAGCGCGAAGCCGGCCAGTGGTACTTCCAGCGGTACGTCGCGCATCTTCCGTCCGCCGGAGAGATCGTCTTCTTCGACCGCTCCTGGTACAACCGCGCCGGTGTGGAGCGCGTGATGGGGTTCTGCACCCCGGACGAACACCGGCAGTTTCTCCAGCAGGCCCCGCTGTTCGAGCGCATGCTCGCCGAGGACGGCATCCTGCTGGTGAAGTTCTGGTTCTCCGTCTCGCGTGCCGAGCAGCGCACGCGGTTCGCGATCCGGCAGGTCGACCCGGTGCGGCAGTGGAAACTCTCGCCGACCGACCTGGCCTCGCTGGATCTGTGGGACGCGTACACGGCCGCCAAGATCGACATGTTCCGGGCCACCGACACGAAGTTCGCGCCCTGGACGGTGGTGAAGACCAATGACAAGAAACGCGGCAGGCTGGAGGCGATGCGCAGCCTGCTGTGGCGCTTCGACTACGCCAACAAGGACAACAAGGCCATCGGCGAGCCGGACCCGCTGATCGTGGGTCCGGCGGACACGCTCCTGGAACCGGGCGAGGAGAGCTCGGACCTGTCTCCCACACCGCTCGCGGACCGGCTGTCCGGCCCGGGTGACCATCCGGGCCGCTGACCCGCCGGAGGCCGGTGGAGTGTCCCGGAAGCGGCGCCGTCGCTTCCGGGCCGCGCTCAGGGGCCGGAGACGGTCGTGCGGTCGTCGTCCCAGGCGATGTCGTAGTACCGGAGCTGCTCGTCCTCGCCGACGAGCCGCATACCGGCGGCGGTCATGACGCGCTGGGACGCGATGTTGTCGAGATCGGCGTCTCCTCCGACCCGGACGATGCCGCTCTCGCGGGCGAACCGCAGCAGCCGGCGCAGCGCCTCGGAGGCGTACCCTCTGCCGCGCGCAGACGGGATCAGGCCGTATCCGATCGTCACGACGAGATTCTCGTCGGGCGCGCCGTGGAAGCCGAGGCCGCCGATCGCCCGGCCGTCCTCGCGGATGCGTATCTCGTACGCGCCGAAGGGCGCCGGGTCGCCGGTTATCGCACAGGTCGTCAGAAAGCGCCTGGCCCCCACCATGTCGCCGTCGGCCGGGTATCCGGGCGCCCAGCGGTCTCCGTCGTCCGGCTCACCCGATGCCACCCGCTCCGCTTCCATGACGCTCAGCGGATGAAGCACGAGCCGCTCTGTCACAAGGTCGTCCATAACAGGGAGACGTATCACGCGGCAGGCGTGACGACGGCTGTTTTCTGCCGACCGCGATCACCCGTCCGCCCGGAGGCCACCGGCCCGCCGTCCGCGTGCACGGGAGCGAGGCACCGGACGGCCCAGCGGGTCGCCATCGGTCCGGTTGGCGTAGCCGCGCGGGATCCGGCCGGTGTGGCGCGTGGTCTGCTCGCCGAGGCCCTCCAGCGGCCAGGAACGCCACGGCCGCGCGGCCCGCTGAGGACCGCCGGCGACCGGCCCGCCGGTCACGCGGGACAGGCGAGCGGCGGCGCCGTGCCCCGTCAGCACCTGTCAATGTCGTGTCAGCGCTGGTCGGACTCCCGGCAGGGCCTCATCAAGACCGCGGCCGTCCCGGGCCGACTGCCTCGCCCGGTGGGAGCATGGGAAAAGGGGCGCCGGGCCGCGGCGCCGATCCCGGGGGTCCGACGCACGAGGTACGGCGAGGTGGACCATGAGATACGCGCTTCGTGACCGGATCGCACTGGGTCTTTCGCTGGTCGCGCCTCTTGTGGTCGCGCTGATCCTGGTTCCGTTCCGTACGGGCCTGGCGAGCACCAACCTCGCGCTGATCCTGGTGGTGGTCGTGGTGGCGGTCTCCGCCATGGGAAACCGGCTCGCCGGCGCGGTGGCCGCGCTCTCGTCGGCCGTATGGTTCGACTTCTTCCTGGCCCGGCCGTTCCAGCGGTTCACCATCAACGACACGAACGACATCGTGACAGCCGTCCTGCTGCTGGCGGTGGGCCTCATCGTCTCGCAACTGGCCGCACGCGCCCGGCGGCTGCGGGTCACCACCGTGATCGACGCCGGGCTGCTCGCCCGGGTCCATGACACCGCACGGCTGGTGCAGGCCGCCGGATCTCCCGATGTCGTCGTGGGCCAGGTCAGAGGACAGCTCATCGACATACTGGGGCTGCGCGGCTGCCGCTTCGAGTACGGCAGTCTCCTCGGGCACCCGGCACGGCTGGAACAGGACGGCACGGTCGTCGTGGACCGGAAGCCCTGGGATCTCGAACGGCTCGGCTGGCCGCGGGGAGAGATCGAACTCCGGGCCGCGGGCAACGGCCACTACCGCGGCAGATACATGCTGCGGCCCTCGCCCGACGTCGTCCCGTCCCGCCAGGCCCGGCTGGTCGCCGTGACGCTCGCCGACGACACGGGCGCGGCACTGGACACCGCGGGCCCGGTCCCGGACGGGTGAAAGGGCCTCGTCCGCCTCGCCGACCGCGCTGATAGCGTGGAGAACGCCGGTTCTCAGGTCGAGGGGTGATGCGGATGGACGGCGTGGCCGCCCGGGAGCAGGCGCTGGACGCCGCCGAGCGGCTGTTCTACGGCCGAGGGATCCAGAGCGTGGGCATGGACGACATCCGCAGCGCCTCCGGTGTCTCGCTCAAGCGGCTCTACCAGCTCTTTCCCACCAAGGAGCAGCTCGTCGAGGCATATCTCGTGCGCCGCGACGTCGTCTGGCTGCGCAGGCTGGCCGACCGGGTGGAGCGTCACCAGGACCCGGTGGAGCGGATCCTCGCCGTCTTCGACCAGCTACGCGAATGGTTCGGCGAACCGGACTTCCGCGGCTGCGCCTGGATCAACGCGTACGGTGAACTCGGCGCCACCTCGCCCCGGGTCGCCGCCCGGGCCCGCGCGCACAAACTCGCGTTCAAGCGGTATCTCGCCGGTCTTGTGACCGCCGCGGGACTGCCGCCGGCCATGGCTGATCACCTCCAACTCCTCGCGGAGGGCGCCATGGTGACCGCCGGGATATTCCGGAGCGCGGAGCCCGCGGCGCAGGCGCGAGAGGCCGCGGTCCTGCTGCTGAAGGCGTCACGCGGACACGGCTGAGAACGGCGCGGGCCACCGCCGTACCGGGCCGACGAAGGCGGTATGACCGCCGGCCACATCCTGCCGGACGAGTGCCGGCCGCCTGGTGTCCGCCGTTGAACACCTCCTGCCGGTGGGCAGGGCCCGCGCTGTGCCCTGCGGTCAGCCCATGATCTTCTGTCCGCACACACTGGTCAGAGACCTCGGATCACCATCCACGGCTGACGTACTGAGACGGCGCCTCACGGCTGTCTGACCGGCCCCGGTCCCACGGAGGGCATCCGTCCCGCCGCGAGCGCGGCGGTGAGCGCCGCGTGGTCGGCCGCGTTCCGGTCGCTGTAGCGCAGCGCGAAATCGGCGATCGCGCGGGCGAAGGTGTCGGTGCCGCCGAGGTAGTGCGCGATGGCCACACGGTCGCCGGAACGGGCGTGCGCCCGGGCCAGGGCCGTACCGCACAGCTTCGCGTAGTCGTACAGCGAGTCGGGCGACATGTCCTCGACGGCCGCGGAGCCCTGCGTGTCACGCAGCCGCCGCCAGTAGAAGTGGCGGCCCTCCGGGCCGGTGACCCAGCCCAGGAAGATGTCGCCGGCCGCCTGGAGCAGCCGCTGTCCCGCCACCACCCGCTCACCCTGCTGGGCGTACGCGCTTCTTCGCAGATGAGGTTCGAGCACGGATCTCTCGGCCTCCTTGATCTGGAGGAACAGTGGATCACCGGCGTTACGGCCCTCCAGCAGCACGACGTAGCAGCGCGTGCCGACGCTGCCGACCCCGGTGACCTTGCGCGCCGCTTCGACAAAGGCGAAGCGGTCGAGGAGCGTACGCCGCGCCTCGGGGAGCGTGCTCCGGTAGCCGGTGAAGATCGTACGCAGAGCGGCCGTGTCGATCCTTCCGAGCGGTTCGAGCAGCGGCGGGTCCGGTGTGATGCGGCGCCGTCCGTCCGGCGCGTCGGTCAGCTTCTCCAGCGCCCGCAGGGCCGTGCGCGGCCGTGGCGGTGTCGCGTTCGTCTCCGCTCGCCTGTGCCGTCCCGGCTGTACGAGAGGCAGGATGTCCGCCGGGCCGGTCTGTTCGTACCAGACGTCGAGTTCACCGAGGGCGGCCATGCGGCGCATCGACTTCCGGTACGCCTCGGCCGCGGCCTGTACGGCGCGCCGGGCCTGGGCGTCGGACTGGCCGTTGTCGAGCGCGGCGACCGCGACGCTCGCTCCGAGACGCTTCACATCCCATTCGAACGGTCCCGGCAGGGTCTCGTCGAAGTCGTTGAGATCGAAGAGCAAGGTGCCTCCGGGCGAGGCGGAGACGCCGAAGTTCAAGAGGTGCGCGTCGCCGCAGAGCTGGACGGTCAGCCCCGTGCGGGGCTGCGTGGCCAGGTCGGCGGCCATGACGGCGGCGGCGCCGCGCAGAAAGGCGAACGGAGAGGCGGCCATCCGTTCGTAGCGCAGCGGCAGCAGTTCCGGAGCCCGGGTCGCGGCCTGCCGCGCCAGTACGGTCAGCGGATCGAGGCGGTCGGCGCCCGGTATCCACAGTCCGTGCGAAGAGCGGGACGCCTGCCTGCGTGCGGCACGGCCGAGGTCCGCTCGTCCGGCGGGCGTGGTCATGGGGCCCCTCTCGCTCCAATGGCCGGTGATGTGTCAAGGCTGTTCAGCACGAGCATCCCGTCCCGGCGGACCGGCAGCCCGGTGTGACAGCCATTCGGGTGGGCGCGGGAACGCGCGATGAACCGGCACGGTCCGGGAATCGCCGAGGCGGGCGGCGCGGAGAGCCCGCGGCGCGTCGTCCCGGCTGTACGGCGGCCGAGAAGACACACCCTTCCCGCCTCACGGATCGAGCAGAGGATTCAACGAAAATGGAAAAAACAACGAAAATAGGAAAAAAGCGGCGAGTGTGGCCGGAAGGTATTCAGTCCATGGCTGGGAGCGACGGCCGACGTCCCACGGTCGGCGGCCGCCGCGGCTGTCGGCGCCGACCGTGAGGCGGAGTGGACGCGTGTCCGGTCCTCGCCGCCGCCGAAGGAGGAAGTGCGAACCATGTCCCATCACCTCGATTGCCCCATCGCCCGCCAGGACCCCCGCCTGGACATCACCGACCTCTATGTGTTCCGGGGGGAGCGGGGCACGGTCTTCATCACCGACCACAGCCACTCGCTGGCCGGTGAGGACATCCCTCGTGGTTTCCATCCTGAGGGCCGGTACGAGATCAAGATCGACGCCAACGGCGACGCCGTCGAGGACCTCACCTACCGCTTCACCTTCGAAGAGCGGGACGAGGCGGGCGAGCAGAGCTACGAGCTGCGCCGTCTGACCGGCCCCGAGGCGCGCGACCCCGCCGCCGAGGGGACGGTGATCGCCCGCGGCCGCACCGGCGAGACCGTCGACCTGCCCGGCGGCGGACGGGTCTGGACCGGCAAGGCCGGTGATCCCTTCTGGATCGAGCCCGACGTGCTGCAGGCCGTCGGCCACGCCTTCCAGGACGGGACCAGGATCGACCTGTCCGGTTGGAGCCCCGCCGACGCGAAGAACCTCTTCGCCGGGCACACCGTCTACTCGGTGGTCCTGGAGATCGCCGACGAGGAGCTGCTGCCCGTCGCCGGACCGGACCGCCGGATCGACGTGTGGGGGCTGGACTGCCTGGCCACCGACGCGGGCGGCTGGCAGCCGATCAACCGCATCGGCCTGCCGATGATCCACCCGCTGTTCACCCAGTACAACGAAGTCCTCGGCAACCGCCTCAACGGCAACGAGCCCGCCGAGGACATGCAGATCTACGGCAAGACGCTCGCCGAGTCCGTGGCGGCCGTGGTGCGTGCCTACGGCAACTCCGAGGACCCCGAGGCGTACGCGCGAAAGGTCGTCGAGACGATCCTGCCCAATGTCCTGCCCTACACCCTCGGCACCCCGGCCTGCTACGGCTTCGCCGGCTGGAACGGCCGCACCATGACCGACAACGCGCCGGACGTGATGTTCTCCTTCGCCGCCAACACCCCGGTCACCCTCGGAATCGGCAAGGAAGCGGTGGTGGCCAAGCCGTCGAAGACCTTCCCCTACGTCCCGCCCGCCTCCTGATACTCCCGTACTCCAGCCGGACCGCACCGCGGCGGGCCGGGATCTCCGCGGTGCGGATCCGCGTGCCTCTTGCCTGCCGCCCGGCGACCACCGCGGATCGAGCGTCCGGGTCGCGCGTCCCTCGCTCCGGGCCGCGCGCCCGCGGGCCGTCCGGCGGCGGGCCGGCGCCGTGAGCGGCGCGCCGTCGACGCCGGGCGCACCCGACGCGCTGACCAGGCGCGGCGTGTCCACCCCGGCCGGCGGGCTAGCCTGAGGGCACGATGAACCGTTTGACGACACCCTGGGGCGAGTTCGGCCTCACCCGATTCCCCGACCATCCCCGCGAGACGCTGCGCGCGTGGGACACCGCCGACGAATATCTGCTGCGCCATCTCGGAGGGGCCGACGCCGAGCCGGTGGACCTGACGGGCACCGTGGTCGTCGTCGGAGACCGCTGGGGCGCGCTGACCACGGCGCTGGCCGCACTCCGGCTCGAACAGCTCGTCGACGGTCCGCTCGTACAGATCACCGACTCGTATCTCACCCAGCAGGCCACCCGGGCCAATCTGCGGCGCGGCGGCGCGGACGCGGACACCGTACGGCTGCTGTCCGCGCGGGACACTCCACCGGAGCGCGTCGACGTCCTGCTGATCCGCGTTCCCAAGAGCCTCGCGCTGCTGGAGGACCAGCTCCACCGCCTCGCTCCCGGCATCCATCCGGGAACCGTCGTCATCGGTACGGGGCGGGTCACCGAGATCCACACCTCGACGCTGAAACTGTTCGAGCACATCCTCGGTCCCACCAAGACCTCACTCGCGGTCAGGAAGGCCCGGCTCATCTTCTGCGCGCCGGGTGCCGGCCGCGTCAGGACGCCCAGTCCGTGGCCGCACAGCTATGCGCTGCCGGACGACCTGGGAGCGGTCTCGGGCCGTACGGTCGTCAACCACGCGGGAATCTTCTGCGCGGAACGCCTCGACATCGGCACGCGCTTCCTGCTGCGCAACCTTCCGGAGCGCGAGGGACCCGAGCATGTGGTCGACCTCGGCTGCGGGAACGGCGTGGTCGGGACGGCCGCCGCACTGAACAACCCGGCGGCGCGGGTGACCTTCATCGACGAGTCCTTCTCGGCGGTGGCCTCCGCCGAGGCCACCTTCCGCAAGAACGTCGACGCCGGGGTTCCCGCGGACTTCGTCCTCGGTGACGGTCTGTCGGGCGTCCCGGCCGGCACCGTCGACCTCGTACTGAACAACCCGCCGTTCCACACTCACCAGGCGACGACCGACGCGACGGCCTGGCGCATGTTCACCGGCTCACGCGCCGCGCTGCGTCCCGGCGGTGAGCTGTGGGTGATCGGCAACCGGCACCTCGGCTATCACATCAAGCTCCGGCGGCTCTTCGGCAACTGCGAGATCGTGACGAGCGATCCGAAGTTCGTGATCCTGCGGGCCGTCAAGGGCTGAGCGGCGTCCGGCGCCGCACGGAGGCGTCCCGGAGCCGTCCCGGAGGTCAGGCGATGGCGAGCGAGACCTCCGTCGCCTTGATGAGCGCGGTGACGGCGGTACCGGCGGTCAGACGGAGGCCGGTGACGGCGTCCATGGTGATCGCGGCGGTCAGCTCACCGCCCTCGACGCCGACCGACACCGCTGCCATGGCGCCGCCCGTGACCACGCCGGTGACCGTACCCGGGATGCGGTTGCGGATGCTCAGGCCCTGGACGAGGCCGGTCGCCAGCGAGACCTCGGTGGACTTGACCAGCGCGCGCACGGCCGTGCCGGTGGTGATGCCCAGCTCCTGGACCGCTTCCAGGGTGATGGCGGAGGTGATCTGGTGGCCGCCGGCCAGCCGCACCTTGACGGTGGCCATGACCTCTCCGGGTGTCACATCGGTGACGGTGCCCGGCAGTTGGTTGCGGATGGACAACTCCATGAAGACACACCTCAAAAGATGAGCGGAATGTCAGTTTTACACCTCATCTGTTCCTCGCATTTCGGTCGTACTCCACCCGGTCGAGCGGCGCGTGGCGCCGCCACCGGCCCGAGATGCCGCCGGCCGGTCCGGAGTGGCTCACCGAGAGGTGTGCCCATTCCTCCGTCAAAGCTCGCATCTGCCGCGTATCTCCGTACCGCGTGTTGTAAATGCGAGTTGATTCGGCCTACCTTGTCGCACATGCAGTCCTATACGATCGGCCAGGCGGCCCGGCTCCTCGGAGTGAGTCCGGACACCGCGCGCCGCTGGGCAGACGCCGGCCGCATGGTGACCCACCGCGACGAAGGCGGACGCCGTCTCATCGACGGCCGCGCGCTCGCGGCCTTCTCCGTCGAAGTCGCGCAGAGCGGCACCGGCGAGGACGACGTCTCGTACACCTCGGCCCGTAACGCGTTCCCGGGCATCGTCACCGCCGTCAAACTCGGCGATGTCGCGGCCCAGGTGGAGATCCAGGCCGGCCCGCACCGGCTGGTCTCGCTGCTGACCCGGGAAGCCGTCGAGGAGTTGGGACTGGAGGTCGGTATGCGGGCCACCGCCCGTGTGAAGTCCACCAGCGTGCACATCGACCGCGCCTGACTTCCGCGTTCTCCGGACGAACGCGATCCGGACCGCCGCGCTTTTCCGAGCCGCCGCAGTTCCCCGAGCCGTCGCAGTCTCCGGCCCTCCGGTACGACCCCGGGGCGTCGCCCGTGCCTCGGGCCCCGTCACCATCCGCTCGCGGGCTCTCCGGGCCCGCACCGCGAAGGAGTTCACCATCATGGCTTCCGCCCTCACCCGCCGCCGTGCCGCCGCCGCGCTCGTGACCGCCGCGCTCCTCATGCCGCTGACCGCCTGCGGCGACGACGGCGGGAAGGAGGCGTCCGGCACGCGGACCGGCGAGTCGGCGAGTGGCGCTCCCAAGGCGAACCTCACCGTGCTGGCCGCCTCGTCGCTGACCGATGTGTTCAAGACGGCGGGCGCCGCCTACGAGAAGGAGAACCCGGGCACGAAGGTGACGTTCTCCTTCGCCGGTTCCCAGGAACTGGCCGCGCAGGTCAAGCAGGGAGCGCCGGCCGACGCGCTGGTCACCGCCGACACCAAGACCATGGACGGGCTGAAGGCCGACGCCGGCACTCCGACGATCATCGCCAAGAACCGTCTGGTGATCGCCACCGGCGAGGGCAATCCGGACAGGATCGAGAGTCTCAAGGACCTCGCCGACCCCGGACTGAAGGTCGTCCTGGCCGCGCCCGAGGTGCCGGTGGGCCGCTACAGCAGGCAGGTGCTCGACGCTCAGAAGATCGCCGTGAAGCCGGTCTCCGAGGAGCCGAACGTCCGCGCCGTGCTGAGCAAGGTCGAGTTGGGCGAGGCCGACGCGGGCATCGTCTACAAGACCGACGCCGAGACAGCGGCCGGCAAGGTCGACGCCGTCGAGATCCCCGACGCGCAGAACGCCGTCGCCCAGTACCCGGCCGCCACGCTCAAGACATCCAAGAACACCAACGCGGCGGCGGCGTTCGTCACATGGCTCAGCGGACCCGAGGCGCAGAAGATCCTCCAGGACGCCGGATTCCAGAAGCCGTAACGACGCGCCGTGTGACGGCAGGGGCCGCCCGGGTCCGGGACCGGCCGGCCCCGGCTCCGCATTCCTCACTCCGGACGCCGAATTCATTGGAACCGGGCCCGGAGACGCCGGGCCGGAATTCCCGAGCCCAGGAATCGCCGATGAGACGCATCCGCATCCACAGGACCGGCGCTCCCGTCGCCCTGGTCCTGCCCGCACTGCTGGCGATCGCGTTTCTGCTGCTGCCCCTCATCGGCATTCTCGCCCGCACCTCCTGGGACGCGCTCGGTACGGATCTCACCAGCCCCGATGTCGTCGAGGCGCTGCGACTGTCGCTGCTGGTCTCCTTCTGGGCCGTCGGCCTCTCCCTGCTGGTCGGCGTACCGCTGGCCTGGCTGCTGGCCCGCGTGCGCTTTCCCGGCAAGACACTCGTGCGCTCACTGGTGCTGCTGCCGATGGTGCTGCCGCCCACCGTCGGCGGAGTCGCGCTGCTGCTCGGCTTCGGCCGCCGCGGACTGCTCGGCCCCTGGCTGGAGAACACCTTCGGTATCACGCTGCCCTTTCACACCTCGGGCGCCGTGGTCGCCGCGACCTTTGTCGCGATGCCGTTCCTCATCATCAGTCTCGAAGGCACCCTCGCCGGACTGAGGCCCGCGTACGAGGAGACCGCCGCCTCGCTGGGCGCCTCGCCGCTCCGGGTGTTCCTCACCGTCACCCTTCCCATGGTGGCCCCGGGACTGGTCGCCGGCGCCGCGCTGACCTGGGCGCGGGCGCTCGGCGAGTTCGGCGCCACGATCACCTTCGCGGGCAATCTCCCCGGCACCACCCAGACCCTTCCGCTCCAGGTCTATCTGCTGCTCCAGGACTCGCCGGAGGCCGCGACCTCCGTCTCCCTGCTGCTTCTCGTCATCGCCATGGCCGTACTGATCGCCCTGCGCGGCCGCTGGACCGGCACAACCGTCGACCGCTCCGCGCGGCCCGGCCGTCCGCCGGACGACACCGAGGTGCCACGGGCCGAACCGGCCGGACCGCCGGTTCCGCAGGAGCGTTGGCGGCTGCACGCCGATGTCACCGGCTTCAACCGGCTCACGCTGGACGCCGAACCGGGCACCACCATCGCGGTCGTCGGACCCAACGGCGCCGGCAAGACAACCCTCCTGCGCGCCCTTCTCGGGCTGACCACGCGGGCCCACGCCGAACTCCGGCTCGGCGACGTGGACGTCACCTCACTGCCGCCGCACCGCCGCGGTGTGGCCTGGGTCCCGCAGAACGGCGCGCTCTTCCCGCATCTCGGCGCGCTCGCCAACACCGCCTACGGACTGCGCGCCCATGGCCTGCGCCGTGGCGAGTCCCGCCGCACCGCACAGCGGTGGCTCGACCGGCTCGGCGTCGGTCATCTCGCCCACCGCAAGCCGCATCAGCTCTCCGGCGGCCAGGCGCAGCGTGTCGCGCTGGCCCGCGCCCTCGCCGCCCGGCCCCGGCTGCTGCTTCTGGACGAGCCCCTGGCCGCTCTCGACCAGACCACTCGCGCCCAGGTGAGGCACACCCTCCGTACCCACCTCGACGGCTTCGGCGGTGTCTGCCTGATCGTCACCCACGATCCGGTCGAGGCCGTCTCGCTGGCCGACCGGGTCCTCGTACTCGACGAGGGACGCGTCCTTCAGGACGCGCCGCCCGCCGAAGTGACCCGCCATCCGCGCTCCCCGTGGGTCGCCCGGATGCTCGGCCGCAACGCCTGGTCGGGCACCTTCGGCCCGGACGGGCTCCAGCTCACCGCCGGCGGACGGCTGGTCGTGGCGGAGCCGCTGGCCGACGGCGTGCGGGCTCTGGCGGTCATCGCGCCGGAAGCGGTCTCCGTACACCGTGACCGGCCGGGCGGCAGCCCCCGTAATGTCTGGCCCGGAACGATCCGGGAGATCACCGCGCTCGGCAGCCGGCTGCGCGTACTGGTCACCTCGGACGAGGCGCCCGACCTGGTCGCCGAGATCACGCCGGGAGCCGCCGCCGAACTCGGCCTGGCCGAGGGCGTGTCCGTGTGGACCAGTGTCAAGGCAACCGAGGTCACCCTCGTCGCACTGTGAGGCCCGTCCCGCCGGCGGCACGGGCCCGAGCACGGCGAGCGGACGGCCGGAGCAGGGGAGCGAGAGATGTTGCTGCGTCAGCTTGAGTACCTGGTCGCGCTCGCCAGGGAACGGCACTTCGCCCGGGCGGCGGCGGCCTGCTATGTGTCACAGCCGTCGCTGTCCGCGGCGATACGCAAACTGGAACACGAACTGGACGTGCCCATCGTGCGGCGCGGACGCCGCTTCGAAGGGCTGACTCCCGAGGGCGAACGGGTACTGCTGTGGGCGCACCGTATCCTCGCCGAGCGCGACGCGCTGCGCCATGAACTGTCCGCCATGCGCGACGGTCTCGCGGGCACCCTGCGGCTGGGAGCCATCCCGACCGCCCTCACCGCGGCCTCGCTGCTCACCACGCCGTTCGTCGAACGCCATCCGCGGGCCCGGGTCTCGCTCGACTCTCTCTCCTCGCGCGAGATCACCCAGCGGCTGGCCGAGTTCGAACTCGACATCGCGCTCACCTATCTGGACGACGAGAGCCTGGGCCAGGTGCGCAAAACGCCGCTGTACGAGGAGCGCTATCTGCTGCTCACCCCGCACGACGGGCCGATGGCCGGCCGGCCGGTGGCCGGTTGGGCGACCATCGCGACGCTGCCGCTGTGTCTGCTCTCGCCGCAGATGCGCAACCGCCGGATCATGGACGAGTACTTCGCCGCCGACGGCGTGGCCGCCGTGACCCCGGCCATCGAGACCGACTCCGTCGCCGGTCTCTACGCGCATCTGACGGCGGGACGGTGGTCGAGCGTGATCTCGCACGCCTGGCTGCACATGTTCGGCGTCCCGGACGGCATGCGTGTGGTCCCGCTGGAGAATCCGGCGCACGGCCCGCGCGTCGGCCTGGTCATCGCCGACCGCAGTCCCGAACCCGTGCTGGCCAGAGCCCTGTTGGAGGTCGCCAGGGAAGCCGGCGTCCGGGAGGCCCTCGACCGGCTGCTGGACGCCCATCTGCGCCCGGCCGTCCCACCGGGCGAGAGTGGATAGCCGGGCCCTATCCCGACATAGAGAAGTTCATTTTGACCGTGGCCACCGCACCCGAGGACCGTGGAGGCATCTTCCCGCAGCAACGGATGAGGAGCCGCAGTCATGGCAAAGGTGCTGTGCGTGCTGTACGACGACCCGGTCGACGGATACCCGAAGTCCTATGCCCGCGACGGCCTTCCGCGCATCGATCACTACCCGGGCGGCCAGACCACGCCCACGCCGAAAGGGACCGACTTCACGCCCGGGCATCTCCTCGGCAGTGTCTCCGGCGAGCTGGGCCTGCGCCGTTTCCTGGAGTCGCAGGGACACACCCTGGTCGTCACCTCCGACAAGGACCGGGACGGGTCGGTCTTCGACCAGGAGCTGACCGACGCCGACGTGGTCATCTCACAGCCGTTCTGGCCGGCCTATCTGACGGCCGAGCGCATCGCGAAGGCCCAGAACCTGAAGCTCGCCATCACCGCCGGCATCGGCTCCGACCATGTCGACCTCGACGCCGCCATCGCCAAGGGCGTCACCGTCGCCGAGGTCACGTACTGCAACAGCATCAGCGTCGCCGAGCATGTCGTGATGATGACGCTGTCGCTGGTACGGAACTACCTGCCGTCGCACCAGTGGGTCCTCGACGGCGGCTGGAACATCGCCGACTGCGTCGCCCGCTCGTACGACCTGGAGGGCATGCAGGTCGGCACGGTCGCCGCCGGCCGGATCGGACTGGCGGTCCTGCGCCGCCTCGCGCCCTTCGACGTCGGCCTGCACTACACCGACCGGCACCGCCTTCCGGAGGCCGTCGAGCAGGAGCTCAACCTGACCTGGCACGAGAGCGCGGCCGACATGGTCCCGCACTGCGACGTGGTCACCATCAACGCGCCCCTGCATCCCGAGACGGAGGGGCTCTTCGGCGACGAGCTGCTCTCGACCATGAAGCGCGGCGCGTATCTCATCAACACCGCTCGCGCGAAGATCACCGATCCCGACGCCATCGAGCGCGCGCTGCGCAGCGGACAGCTCGCCGGTTACGCGGGCGACGTGTGGTATCCGCAGCCCGCGCCCGCCGACCATCCCTGGCGGACCATGCCGAACCACGGCATGACGCCGCACATCTCGGGTTCCTCGCTCTCCGCGCAGGCCCGCTACGCGGCCGGGACGCGCGAGATCCTGGAGTCCTTCTTCGCCGGCACTCCGCTGCGCGACGAATATCTGATCGTCCAGGGCGGCGCCCTCGCCGGAGTGGGAGCGCACTCCTACTCCGTGAACAAGTGACCACCGCGCCAACAGGCGCCGAATGGGTGACGAAGCGTCAGAAAAGTGTCCCGAGCGCGTGACTGATGTCTGATCAGCCGTCCCGAGCCAACGCCCATGGCCGGGGCGGCTGTGTCAGGTTCGCTCATCCTTTCGGCACACTGGTGTCGTGTCTTCACTTCCTCAACAGCCGCAACACGGTCCGCCGGCCGGCCATATGGTCGTCTGCGGCGACGACACGCTGGCCCACCGGCTGGCCGGCGAGCTGCGCGACGTCTACGGCGAACAGGTCGTGCTGGTCGTCCCGCCCGTACGCGGTTCCCGCCGGCCACCGGCTCCGCTCGCCGGCCGGGGCAGAGCCTCCGCACTCATCGGACGGATGTCCGCGGCCATGGCCCGTACACAGGTGGTGGCGGCCGACGGCGGACCGCCGCGAGCGGATGCCCAGCCCGTCCTGGAGGCGGTGGAACTCGACGAGGGCGCGCTCGTGGACGCCGGGGTGGGAGAGGCGGCCGCGCTCGCCCTGGTCCATGACGACGACGAGACCAATATCCGGGCGGCGCTCGCCGCCCGCCGTCTCAACCCACAACTGCGCCTGGTCATCAGGCTCTACAACCGGAAACTCGGCCAGCATCTGGAGGGCCTGCTCGACCAGGCCGCCGCCGTCGCCGTACCCGGCCTGGACACGGCGGCGCTGGACGCCTCCACCACTGTCCTCTCGGACGCCGACACCGCCGCTCCCGCGCTGGCCGCCACCGCCGTCGCCGGCACCAGCAAGGTGATCAGGGCCGACGGGCTGCTGCTGCGAGCGGTGGAACGCAACCCGCCGGGACCCGGCGAGGTGGCCGACCCGGGCCTGTGCACTCTCGCGCTGCTCTCGGCCACCACCAACGACCCGGCCGGCGCGGAGGGTTCGGACAACAGCGGACAGGAAGGCCCGCGGCTGCTGCCCGACGACGCCAGCGCGGCAGCCGCCACCGGCCGCGGCACCGTGGTCCTCGAAGCCGTGTCCCACGCGGGACCCGATCTGCCGGGAAGCCGGCTCGCGGGCCGCGGCGCACCACTGGCCTCGCTGTTCTCCCGCCGTCTGCGCTGGTCGTTCGCCGGAATCGCGGTCGCCGTGGCGGCCCTGGCGGTCACATCCATGCTCATCACCGGCGAACATCCGCTGCGCGCCACCTATCTCACGCTGCTCGACCTCTTCGGCATCGGCGACCCGGCCGTCGGTGAGCCCGCCGACCGGCAGATCCTGCAACTCCTCTCCGGGACCGCCGGGCTCCTGCTGCTGCCCGTGGTGCTCGCGGCGGTCCTGGAAGCCCTCGGCACCTTCCGTACGGCGTCGGCGCTGCGCAGACCGCCGCGCGGGCTGTCCGGCCATGTCGTGCTGCTGGGACTCGGCAAGATCGGCAGCCGGGTGCTGGTACGCCTGCGCGAGCTGGGCATCCCCGTGGTGTGTGTGGAGGAGGACCCAGAGGCGCGTGGCATCGCGCTCGCCCGCAGCCTGCGGGTGCCGACCGTACTGGGCGATGTCACACAGGAAGGCGTCCTGGAGGCGGCCAAGATCGAGCGGGCACACGCGCTGCTCGCCCTCACCAGTGTCGACATCACCAATCTGGAAGCCGCGCTGTACGCGCGCTCCGTCGCGCCCGGCCTGCGGGTGGCGCTGCGGGTGTACGACGACGATTTCGCGACCGCCGTCTACCGCACCCTGCGCGCCGCTCATCCCGGAGCGCTCACCCGGAGCCGCAGTGTCTCCACCCTGGCCGCTCCGGCCTTCGCCATCGCCATGATGGGACGTCAGATCCTCGGTGCCATTCCGGTGGAGCGCAAGGTGCTGCTGGTGGCCGCCATCGATGTGGCCGGTCATCCACGGCTCGAAGGACGCACGGTCGCGGAGGTGTTCCGTCCCGGTGCCTGGCGCGTCATCGCGCTCGACACCGCCGGACCTGGAGAGCGGGTGCCCGATCTGGCGGACACCCGGCTGGACCGCCAGGGACGGCGGCCGGCGGGGCTCGTCTGGGATCTCCATCCCGGCTATGTGCTTCATGCCCGGGACCGGGTGGTGCTGGCGGCCACTCGGCGCGGTCTGGCGGAGCTGCTCGGCCGGCAGTCCGTCTCCCGGGTCCGCCCCGGCGCGGACCCGGGATAGGTATACGCGGAGCGCACATATCCATACCGGATCCAGGCAGGCGGCCATGGCGACAAGCGTGCCGTGGCACCGCCGGGACACCGGGATGCGGCCGGGATGAGCGGGCACGAGAATGGCGAACACCGGACGAACGAGGAGGCGGCATGAACGCACAGTCCGATGGGCGGCCGGAGCGCGAGGGCGTGACCCCGGACCGGCTGCTGCACACCGCGGGTGACGAGGTGACGGCCGAGGATCTCACGCTGGCCTCGGGCCGCGATCTCACACCGGAGAACATCGAGTGGGCCCGGCGCCGGCTCGCCGAGAAGGGCCGCGCGGCCATCGAGGAGGAGCTGCCGTAGAGCGCTCGGCGGCGCACCGCTCACCGTAGTCACCAGCGCGCCCCACCGCGAGAAGCGGTCGGGGCGCGCTGTGCCGCGCGCGGCGGGCTCCCGCGTCCGTCACGGGACCGCGCGTGGGCACCTGGCGGCCAATTCGCTGATCGGTTCCGTAAGCTCGCGTCCTCCCGCTCTTCATCGAACACCCCTACGCTCCTGCTTTGTTGACATGCCCAAGACATGCGCAGCAGGAGGAACAAGGGATATGGCAAAGCTTCTTCGCGCCACGCTGGCGGCCGGTGCCGTCGCGGTGCTCGCCCTCGTCGCCACTCCGGCTCAGGCCGCCGACACCAACTCGCTGCCGTACTCCTCCACCACGGGGGTCGGCGTCCACAACTCGTACGACAAGGCCGCCTTCCCGTACTTCGCGGACGCGCTGGACTCCGGTGCGGGAATGCTCGAACTCGACGTGTGGACCAATGTGTTCGGCGCCTCCTGGCGCGTGTCGCACGAGAACCCGCTCGGCAACAACAACAACTGCGCGAACGCCACCAATGTGAGCCAGCTCCGCGGCAACGGCCAGAACCGCGACCTCGGCGGCTGCCTGTCGGACATCAAGGTCTGGCACGACGCCAACCCGGGCCACCGGCCGATCGTGCTCAAGATCGAGATGAAGGACGGATTCCAGGGACAGGCCGGCCGCGGCCCGGCCGCTCTTGACGCCCTGCTCTCCGGCAAGCTGGGCGACGCGCTCTTCCGTCCGGCGGACCTGGCGGGCGACCGCGCCGACCTCGACCAGGCTTCCCAGGCCGGCGCCTGGCCCACGCGCGGGCAACTGGCCGGCAAGTTCATCGTCGAACTCATCCCCGGCACGGTGGAGGAGCAGAATCCGTTCGACTCCCTGTGGACGGACCGCGAATACGCCACCTATCTCCGTGACCTCAAGGCGGCCGGCCGGCTGCGGGAGGCCGCGGCCTTTCCCGCCGTCCACGGCGTCGCGGCCGGCGACCCGCGCACCCGCTACACGGACGCGTCGATCAGACCCTGGTTCGTGTTCTTCGACGGTGACGCCTCCGCCTTCGTCGCCAACGGCATCGACACGGCCTGGTACGACCAGCGCCACTACTTCGTACTGATGACGGACGCGCACAACGTCGCGCCCGCCATCGACGGCACCAACCCGACCGAGCAGCAGGCCCGCGACCGGCTGACGCTGCTGGCCCAGCGCGACGCCAGCCTGATCTCGGCGGACTGGCGCTCCCTGCCGTCGGTCCTGTCGTCCGCCGTGCCGCGCGGGAGCGCGAGCTAGGCCCTGTCTGACACATCCCGCCTGGCCTGCGACGCCTGGCACGCACGCTCACCGCGTTGTCGGAGTCATCCGAGTACGTCCAGTACACGGATGATCCTCCGCCTTGGGATCGCACGCACCAGACGTCGCGGGCCCCGCCCTCCGGGCGGACGGCGCCATGTGTCAGACACGTCCTAGCCGGCGAGGCCGGCTCCGAAGCTACGAGGCGATGGAGCCGGACCCGCCGCGCGCGGCGGGTCAGCTCCGTCGTCCCGGGTCCCGGCCGTGGGCCGCCAGCACCGTGCCCACGGTGTCCGCCTCCGAAGCCCGTTTGTCCTCGCGGTACCGGACCACGCGGGCGAAGCGCAGGGTCACTCCGGCGGGATAGCGCGACGACCGCTGCAGACCGTCGTAGGCGATCTCCACCACCAGCTCAGGACGTACGGTCACGGTGAAACCGTCGTCGTGGACGGCCAGTTCGCCGAGGCGCTCGGTCTGCCACTCCAGCATCGCGTCCGTCAGTCCCTTGAAGGTCTTGCCGAGCATCACGAACGAGCCGTCCTCCCGCCGTGCGCCCAGATGCAGATTGGAGAGTCTGCCGGTCCGCCGGCCGTGCCCCCACTCGGCGGCCAGCACCACGAGATCCAGGGTGTGCACCGGCTTGACCTTCAGCCAGCCCGCGCCGCGCCGGCCCGCGCTGTACGGGGTGTCCAGCGCCTTCACCACCACACCCTCGTGTCCCCGGAGCAGGGTCTCGCGCAGGAACTCCTCGGCGGCGATGGCGGCCGCGTCGCCGGCCGGACCGGCGGCGACGATCCGCCGTACCCGCATCGGCTCCGGCACCAGCCGCGCCAGTGCCTCGTGCCGCTCCTCGAAGGACAGATCCAGCAGATCCTCTCCGTCGGCCGCGAGGAGGTCGAAGAAGACCGGCGACAGCGGCACCGCCGCCGCCGCGGTGGGCACATCGATCCGGGAGCCCACTCGGCCCGCGATCTCCTGGAACGGCAAGGGCCTGCCCTCGGCGTCCAGCGCGATGACCTCACCGTCCAGCACGAAACGGTCGCCGTCCAGCCCGAGCGCCACCGCCGTCACCTCGGGCAGCCGGTCCGTGATGTCGTCGAGCGTGCGGGTGAAGATCCGCACCGTGGAGCCGTCCCGGTGCACCTGCACCCGGATGCCGTCCAGTTTCTCCTCGACCGCCGACGCGCCGAGCCGGCCGAGCGCCTCGGCCACGCTCCCGGCGCTCTGCGCGAGCATCGGCAGTACCGGCCGGCCCACCGTGAGCAGGAACTCCTCCAGCACCCGGGGGCCGTCGGCCAGCAGCCGCTCCGCCACCGGCCGCAGTGAGCCGGCCAGCATCACCGCCCGCCGGACTCCGGCGGCGCTCGCGCCGGCCGTCTCCGCGAGGGCCTCCACGGCGACCGCGTCCAGCGCGCCCTGGCGCACCTCGCCCGAGATCAGGCCGACGAGGAAGCGCTGCTCGTCCTCGGTGGCCGCGCCCAGCAGCTCCCGCACCAGCCGTCTGCGCTCACTCTGCGCGCCGGGGCCGGCGACGGCCGCGAGGACGGTGAAGGTCTCGTCGACCCGGTGCACCGTCAGCGTGGCCCGGTCCGCGGCCGGCGGCGGGTCCTTCAGAGCGTTCCAGCCCACTCCGATCCGTCCCTGGGGCAGCCGCCCGGCCAGATAGGGAATGACGACAGGCACGTCCTCGGGACCGGCCGTACGGAAGAGTCCGGCCAGCAGAGAGACCTTCCGGGACCGTGCCGAGGTCTCGGCGACCTCCCGGGAGACACGGGCGAGCGGTGCCAGCAGCATGCAGCCATCCTGCAACGGAGGGCACGGCTCCGCCCGTCCGGAGACGTGGCAGGGCCGGCTGCGGCGGACGGACACGGCCTACGGGACAGCCCTTAACCTTGCCGTACGCCGCGTCGCCGCGAGGCGGCCGGAGAAGGCCGGAAGGCGGTGGCATGGACGGGACCGAGTCACGACCGGGGGCCGGCGAAGGACCGGCCGATCCCGGGCTCTTCGGGCCCGGCTCCGTCACCTGGCAGCTCCATGGCGACCCGATGATGTGGATCGCCGGTATCCGTGCCCTCTATCTCCAAGCGCTGCACCCGCGCGCCGTCCGGGGCGTGACCCAGAACAGCGACTTCAGAGCGGACGCCTGGGGCAGGCTGCGCCGCACGGCCGACTTCGTCGGCACCATCAGCTACGGCACCACCGAGGCCGCCGAGCGGGCCGGTGCCCGTGTCCGCCGTATCCACCGCCTCCTCAGGGCCACCGATCCCGTGACGGGCGAGCGTTACGGCGTCGACGAGCCGGCGCTGCTGCTCTGGGTGCACTGCGCGGAGGTCGACTCGTATCTGCGGGTCGTACGGCGCTCCGGGATCCGGCTCAGCGACGCGCAGGCGGACCGCTATGCGGCCGAACACCGCGAGAGCGCCAGACTGGTCGGCCTCGACCCGGACCTGGTCCCCGCCACCACCGGCGAGCTGGCCGGATACTTCGACACCACGCGTCCCGAGCTGGAGTGCGGAGCCGAGGCACGGGAGGTCGACGACTTCCTGCGCCGTCCTCCGGTGCCCGCTCCGCTGGTCCCGGCCCGCGAACTGCTGTGGCGCCGGGTGGCCGCACTCGCGTACCAGGCGCTGCCGCCGTACGCGCATGTCCTGTACGGCAGACCCGCTCCCGCGCCGGAGACCGTCACCCGACGGCTCACCGCGGCCGGAGAGCTGCTGCGCCGCGTCCCCGCGCGAGTGCGATGGCAGTTGCCGCCCAAGCACATCCTCCGGGCGATGGCCAGGCTCGGTCCCGACACCCGTCCCGACCCGTACACACTCCACAGCCGGGCGGCCATACTGGACGATCCGGGGAGGACGCGGCCAGACAACGGGGGCGACAGCACGCGATGGCGGACACCAGGCTGATCCATGGCCGCTACCGGCTGCTTGAGGTGATCGGGCGCGGAGGGATGGGCGAGGTGTGGCGGTCGCGCGACGAATCGCTCGGCCGGCTCGTCGCGGTCAAGTGCCTCAAGCCGCTGGGACCTCAACAGGACCACTCCTTCACCCGGATCATGCGTGAGCGGTTCCGCCGGGAGGCGCGGGTCGCGGCGGCGCTGCAGCACCGTGGTGTCACCGTGGTGCATGACTTCGGTGAGTACGACGGCGTCCTCTACCTCGTGATGGAGCTTCTCGAAGGACGCAACCTCAGCCAGCTTCTGGAGGACAACAAACAGCGGCCGCTGCCGGTTCCCGATGTCGTCGACATCGCCGAACAGGTGGCGGACGCGCTCGCGTACACGCATGAACAGGGCATCATCCACCGTGACTTGAAGCCCGCCAACATCATGCGGCTCACCGACGGCACGGTGAAGATCTGCGACTTCGGCATCGCGCGCCTCGGCCATGACATCGGCTTCACGTCGCGGCTCACCGGCACGGGCATCGCGATGGGCACTCCGCACTACATGTCGCCCGAGCAGATCGGCGCCGACCATGTCGACCACCGCAGCGATCTCTACTCGCTGGGATGTGTGCTGTACGAGATCGCCACCGGCGCACCGCCGTTCGACCTGGACGACGCCTGGGCGGTGCTGGTCGGCCACCGCGACACCGTGCCCGAGCCGCCGCGCACGCACCGGCCCGAGCTGCCCGTGTTCTTCGAGCGGGTGGTCCTCGATCTGCTGGGCAAGACGCCCGAGGAGCGGCCCGCCGACGCCGCCGATCTCCGGCGCCGGCTCGGTGCCGCGCGGCCGGCCGTCGGCCCGCACGGCTTCGCGACGGTACGCGGACCGGACGGAGGTCCGGCGCCGTATCTCTCCGGCCAGGCCGGGCAGCCCGCCTCGGGTGGATCCCGGCTGCCGTCCTGGACCCGCGGCATGACCACCGGACACAAGGCGGCCGGCGCGGATGTCCTCCGGCCGACCCGGCCCGATCCCGCCGCGGGCCTGACCGGCGCCTGGACCGGCCCGGCCGGCCCGCACGCCGCCCCGGTGCTCGCGGGCTCCGGCCGGCCCGCCCCGCCTCCGGAGCAGCTCGCCGTCCTCAGCGGCCGGCACGACGCCGCTCTGAGCCTCGGCCGGCTGGGCCGCTGGGAGGAGGCGGGCGAGGTGCACCGGGCGGTCGCCGCGGAACGCGAGCACACCCTCGGTCCCGATCACCCGGAGACCCTCGGCAGCCGGTACGAAGTCGCGCTCACTCTCAGCAGGACCGGCCGGCCGGCCGACGCGCTGCGTGAGTTCACACGGGTCGCGGAGGGACGCGAGCGCACTCTGGGCCCGGACCATCCGGAGACGCTCGCCGCCCGCCAGGAGTCCGCGTACGCGCTGGGAGAGCTGGGCCGGCACTTCGAGGCTCACCAGGTGTTCGCGGCCGTGCTGGCCTCCCGTGAGCGCACGATGGGACCGGAGCACCCGGACACCCTGCGCTGCCGCCACGACCTGGCGTTCAACCTCGGCGGACTGGGACGGCTGGAGGACGCGTACCGGCTGGCCCACGAGGTCGCCGAGGCCCGCGCGCGGATCCTCGGGCCCATCCATCCCGACACGCTCGTCACCCGGTACGAGGTGGCCCACGCGCTCAGCCGGCTGGGCCGCTGGCCGGAGGCGTCGCACACGTACCAGGAGGTCGCGGCGGCGCGCGCGCGAGCACTCGGTCCCGATCATCCGGACACTCTCGCCGCGCGTTACGAGGCCGGTGTCGGCCTCGGCAGGCTGGGCCGCAGTGCGGAGGCCCTCGATCTCTACCGCGGCCTCGTCGGCGACCGCACCCGCGTCCAGGGACCGCTGCACCCGGAGACTCTGCGGGCCCGGCACGGTCTCGGGGTGAACCTCGGCCGGCTGGCGCGCTGGGAGGAGGCACTCGCCGAGTCGCGGGACGTCTGCGCGCTCCGTGAACGCGTGCTTGGCCCCGACCATCCCGACACACTCGTCAGCCGCCGGGAGATCGCCGTCGCTCTGGGCTGGCTGGGCCGCTGGCACGACGCGCTGTCCGTCTACCGGCAGGTCGCCGAGAGCCGTGACCGGGTCCTGGGCCCCGCCCACCCGGATGCCCTGGCCAGCCGCAATGACGAGGCGCACTGCCTGGAACAGCTCGGCAGAAGAGCGGAGGCGATGGAGTTGTACCGCCGGGTCGCGGCGCTGCGCGGGCAGCGCGGCGTCGCCGGCGGCTGACAGCGGTCCGCGCGGCCGGCCTCTGGCACCGCGATCATCCGCGTGTTACCAAGGTGGCCATGCCCGCACATGTCTCGTACGACGCCGTCATCGTCGGCGGCGGCCACAACGGTCTGGTCGCCGCCGCCTATCTCGCCCGCGCCGGACGCACCGTCCTGGTGCTGGAGCGCCTCGGGAACACCGGGGGCGCGGCCGTCTCCAGCCGGCCCTTCGCGGGGATGGACGCCCGGCTCTCGCGGTACTCCTATCTGGTGTCCCTGCTGCCCGGCAAGATCGTCCGGGAGCTGGGGCTGCGCTTCGCCGTCCGCAGGCGGACCGTGTCCTCCTACACTCCGCGCGGCGACGGCGGACTCCTGGTGGGCGAGGGCCGCACCCGTGAGTCGTTCGCCGCGCTGACCGGCGGCGAGCGGGAGTACGCAGCCTGGCAGGACTTCTACGCGACCACGGGACGGGTCGCCCGGCGGGTCTTCCCGACCCTCACCGAGCCGCTGCCCACGCGCGCGGCCCTGCGCGCGCGGATCGACGACGAGGCCGCGTGGCGGATGCTCTTCGAGGAGCCGGTCGGCGTCGCGATCGAAGAGCGGTTCAACGACGACCTCGTCCGCGGAGTGGTCCTCACCGACGCGCTGATCGGTACCTTCGCCGACGCCCACGATCCCTCACTCGTACAGAACCGCTGCTTCCTCTACCACGTGATCGGCGGCGGCACCGGAGACTGGGACGTGCCCGTCGGCGGGATGGGCGCTCTCACCGACGCGCTGGCGGACGCCGCGCGGTCCGCGGGCGCGGAGATCGTCACCCGGCACGAGGCGACCAGGATCGACACGGACGGCGCGGGCGCCGAGGTCTCCTTCCGTACGGACGGCGGAGACGGCACGGTGACCGCCCGTCATGTCCTGGTGAACGCGTCGCCGGAAGCCCTCGCCGCACTCCTCGGCGAGGAGCCGCCCCCCGCCGCCGAGGGCGCCCAGCTCAAGGTCAATATGCTGCTGCGCCGCCTGCCGCGGCTGCGGGACCGGTCGGTCGATCCCCGTGAGGCGTTCGCCGGCACCTTCCACATCGCGGAGGGCTACCGCCAGTTGGCCACCGCCTACCAGGAGGCCGCCGCCGGCCGGCTGCCCGGCGCCCCGCCGTCCGAGATCTACTGCCACTCCCTCACCGACCCCTCGATCCTCGGTCCGGAACTCGCGGCGCGGGGCTACCAGACCCTGACGCTGTTCGGACTGCACACCCCGGCAAGGCTGTTCGCGCGGGACAACGACGCCGTACGCGAGGAGCTGCTCGCCGCGACCCTCGCCCAGCTCGACGAGCATCTCGCGGAGCCGATCGCCGGCTGTCTCGCCGTGGACGGCGACGGCCGTCCCTGTATCGAGGCGAAGACGCCGCTCGACCTCGAACGCGAACTGCGGCTGCCCGGCGGCCATATCTTCCACCGCGACCTCTCCTTCCCGTACGCCACCGCCGGAGCCGGCCGCTGGGGCGTCGAGACGGCGCACGCGAATGTGCTGCTGTGCGGGGCGGGCGCGGTACGCGGCGGCGGGGTCAGCGGAGTGCCGGGCCACAACGCCGCGATGGCGGTGCTGGAACAGTGAGCGCGGGCACCAGCGGGCACCACCGCGACGGCTCCGGCCCACCGCCGGTGACACACGTCGCGCGGACGCGACGCACGGTGCCTCGCGGGCGGTGGCGTCAGTCCGCGGACGCCACCCAGCCCGCCGCCTCGATACGCGCCGCGTCCGTCCGCCGTGCCTCGTCGAAGACGACGCGGCCGCCGTCCTCGACCCGCAGCCCGTCCACATAGGCGCCTCGTCCGACGTACAGCCGGTCCGTCGTGTACCGCCAGCGCAGCCGCATCTCCTCGCGGCGCCCGGCGGCGAGGTCCGCGGAGAGCCGGTGCCAGACCCGGCCCGACCAGCCGGTGGCCGAGCCCGCCGGATGGGCCACCGGCTCCTGGCCCGTGCGTACGGTGGTGAAGGGCACCGGCCGCCAGCTCGCGCCGGCGTCGGCCGACATTTCCAGGAACAGCGCGTCGGACCCGGGTTCGGTGTCCCACCACAGCGAACAGCTCAGCCTGACCTCTCCCGGGCCCGGCGTGAGCGCGGGCAGCGTGAGCGTGGCCGTCGTGCCGCCGGCCATTCCGGAGAACCAGGCGCGACGGCCGCCACGCTCGGGCCGGACCGCGACGGCCCGGGCCATCCGGTCGGCGGTCGCGACACGCGGCGCGCTGCCCGAGCGCCACTCGCGCACGGGATGGACGGAATTGCCGAGCACGATCAGGAACGAGTCGGTCGTCGGGTCGAGGACCAGACTGGTGCCGGTGAATCCGGTGTGGCCCGCCGTGCTCGGTGTGGCCATGGCGCCCATGTACCAGTGCTGGTAGAGCTCGAACCCCAGGCCGTGCGCATTACCGGGGAAGTCCGTGTTGAAGTCGGTGAACATCAGTTCCACGGACTCCGGACGCAGGATCCGCGCCCGGCCGTACGCGCCGCCGTTCAGGAGCGTGCGGGCGAGGATCGCGAGGTCCCAGGCACAGGAGAAGACACCGGCATGGCCCGCGACTCCACCGAGGCTGTACGCGTTCTCGTCGTGCACCTCGCCCCACACCAGACCCCGGTCGAGACCGGACCACGGCGGCCGCGCGTCCTCGGTGGCGGCGGTCTTCGGCTTCCAGGAGGCGGGCGGGTTGTAACGCGTACGGTGCATCCCGAGCGGAGCGGTGATCTCGCTCCGGAGCAGCGCGTCCAGCGGGCGACCGGTGATCTCCTCCAGGATCAACTGGAGCGAGATGAGATTGAGGTCCGAGTACAGATACACCGTGCCGGGCGGGCTCGCCGGAGCCTCGTCCCACAGGAGCTGGAGCTTGCCCTCGCGGGTCGGTGCCGCGTAGAGCGGAATCCAGGCGCGGAAGCCGGAGGTATGGGTGAGGAGCTGGCGCACCGTGATGTCCTGCTTGCCGCCACCTCCGAACTCCGGGAGATATCTGGTGACCGGCGCCTCCAGCGCCAGTGTGCCCCGCTCGATCTGCTGGACGGCGAGGATCGAGGTGAACAGCTTGGAGACGGAGGCGAGGTCGAAGACCGTGTCCTCGGCCATCGCGATCTGCCGCTCGGCCGGGAACTCCACTCCGGTGTCGGTCTTCTCGTCGTACGCCGCGTAGCGCACCGCCTTGCCGATCGGCCGGTGCAGCGCGACTGTCCCGCCGCGCCCGGCGAGCAGCACGGCGCCCGCGTACCACGGATGCGTGGGGGAGGGGCCGAGGAAGGTCTCCGCGTCGGCGACCAGCCGCTCCAGCGCGCCGGGGATCAGCCCGGCGCGCTCCGGTGAGCCGCGCCGCAGGGTCGTCCGCCCGGAGCCGGGACGCCGGACGGTCGGCCCGCCCACGCCGCGACCCGATCCGGCCGTCGCGGCGTGGGCCGGGCCCTCGGCGAAGGGAATCGGTGCCACCGCGAGCGCCCCGCCCAGCGCCAGCACGCCGCCACCCAGTCTGCGCCGGCTGATTCCGCCGCCCACGGTGTCCTCCGTCATCGGGAACCTCCCCTGAAAGTATCTTTCGGGATCTCGTTCGACTGTTGAAACTTTCTTGCGGGACATGGGTGCTGTCAACCCTGCCGCCTCATGTGGCCCGGCAACCCCACGGGAACTGACGCCTCGTCAAACGGCCGCGTCCTCGGACCTGGAACCGGCCGCGCCGTCTGGCGCAGCCCACCGGGCGTGGAACCCGGGCCTCTGGCAGCGTGTGGCGCATGAGTATGCGTACCGGCATCAGGTCACTGGCATCCCAGTGGACCGTGCTGGTGCCGGTGTTCGCGGTGGTCGCGCTGGTGCTGAGCTGGGGTCGCGAGCTGCCGGGCTCCGCCGTCGTCCTGGTCGCGCTGTGCCTGGCGGGCGCCGTGCTCGCCGCCGTGCACCACGCCGAGGTCGTCGCGCACCGCGTCGGTGAGCCCTTCGGCTCTCTCGTCCTCGCCGTCGCGGTCACCGTCATCGAGGTGGCGCTCATCGTTACCCTGATGATCGACGGCGGAGGCAAGACCGCCTCACTCGCCCGGGACACCGTCTTCGCCGCCGTCATGATCACCTGCAACGGGATCCTCGGGCTGTGCCTGCTGGTCGGGGCGCTCCGCAGCAGGGTCGCCGTGTTCAACGCCGAGGGCACGGGCACCGCGCTGGCCACCGTCGCGACGCTGTCCACCCTCACCCTGGTCATTCCGACCTTCACCACCAGCAAACCCGGACCGGAGTTCTCTCCGGCGCAGCTCGGCTTCGCCGCCGCGGCCTCACTCGCGCTGTACGGGCTGTTCGTCGCCGTACAGACCGTGCGCCACCGTGACTACTTCCTGCCCGTCACCCAGGAGGGCGGAGTGCGGGAGGTGGAGACGCACGCTCCGCGGCCCACCCGGCGGGCGACGCTGCTGAGTCTGGTGATGCTGCTGGTGGCACTGGTCGCGGTCGTCGGCGACGCCAAGGCGGTCTCACCGACCATCGAGTCCGGTGTGGCGTCGGCCGGCCTGCCACAGGCCGTGGTCGGTGTTGTCATCGCGCTGCTGGTGCTGTTGCCGGAGACCCTCGCGGCGGTCCGCGCCGCCCGGCGCGAGCGGGTGCAGACAAGCCTCAATCTGGCGCTCGGCTCCGCCATAGCGAGCATCGGGCTGACCATCCCGTCCATCGCGCTCGCCAGCATCTGGCTGAGCGGACCGCTGGTGCTCGGCCTGAACTCCGTCCATATGGTCCTGCTCGCGCTGACCGTGGTGGTGGGCGCGCTGACCGTCGCTCCCGGACGGGCCACGCTGCTCCAGGGCGGGGTGCACCTCGGGATCTTCGCGGCCTTCGTCTTCCTCGCCATCAGTCCGTGACGGCGAGGCGTGGTGTTCCGTTCCGACCGGACGTCTCAGCGCGGCCTGAGGTCCACGATCCGCCTGATCTTGCCGACCGAGCGCTCCAGGGTGTCCGGGTCGAGGATCTCCACGGACACCGAGACTCCCACGCTCTCCTTTACGGCCGCCGCGATCGCCGGCGCCGCCGCGGCACGCTCACCGGCCGTCGCCCGCGCGCGGGCCTCGGCCCGCACGGTCAGGGTGTCCAGCCGGTCCTCACGGGTCAGCCGAAGCTGGAAGTGCGGGGCGATGCCCGGCGTACGGAGCACGATCTCCTCGATCTGGGTGGGGAAGAGGTTCACGCCGCGCAGAATCACCATGTCGTCGGTCCGGCCCGTGACCTTCTCCATCCGCCGGAACACCCGGGCGGTGCCGGGGAGCAGCCGGGTGAGGTCCCGGGTCCGGTAGCGGATCACCGGCATCGCCTCCTTGGTGAGCGAGGTGAAGACCAGCTCGCCCTCCTCGCCGTCGGGCAGCACCTCACCGGTGAGCGGGTCGACGACCTCCGGATAGAAATGGTCTTCCCAGATGTGGAGACCGTCCTTGACCTCCACACATTCCTGGGCCACTCCGGGGCCCATCACCTCGGACAGCCCGTAGATGTCCACCGCGTCGATCGCGAATCTCTCCTCGATCTCCCGGCGCATCTCCTCCGTCCACGGTTCCGCGCCGAAGATCCCGGTCCTGAGGGAGGTGTCACGCGGATCGACGCCCTGCCGCTCGAACTCGTCGAGCAGCGTCAGCATGTACGAGGGCGTCACCATGATGATCTCGGGACGGAAGTCCTGGATCAGCCGGACCTGGCGGGAGGTCATGCCGCCGGAGGCCGGGATCACGGTGCAGCCCAGCCGCTCGGCGCCGTAGTGCGCGCCGAGCCCACCGGTGAAGAGTCCATAGCCGTAGGCCACATGCACCGTGTGCCCGGGGCGCCCGCCGGCCGCCCGGATCGAGCGCGCCACCACATCGGCCCAGGTGTCCAGATCCCGCTGGGTGTAGCCGACGACGGTCGGCCGGCCCGTGGTGCCGCTGGACGCGTGGATACGCCGTACCTCGGACCGGTCCACGGCGAACATCCCGAACGGATAGTTGTCGCGCAGATCGGCCTTCGCGGTGAACGGGAAGCGGGCCAGGTCGGCGAGTGAGCGGCAGTCCTCCGGGCGCAGCCCCGCGTTGTCGAAGGACCGCCGGTAGAAGCCGACGTTCTCGTAGGCGTGCCGCAGCGTGGACCGCAGCCGCTGAAGCTGCAGTACGGCCAGCTCCTCGCGGCCCAGTTGTTCCGCGGCGTCCAGCACAGGTGTCATGGGCGCTCTCCCGGTCGCTCGGGCAATGCGGTCAATCGATCAACCGATCATTCGGTCGACCGCCTTGGATCAGTAATCCAGGAGTGCCGGCGAGCGTCAAGGGATCCGGCGCGGACCCGGCGTCGCCGCCGCGCCGTCACCGGCCCGCTGTCCTTCTCCCGCGGCCTGTCCGGGACCGGTGGCGGTGGATAGGCTGGCCCGGGACGACGCAGCGGGAGGAGCAGGACGTGGCAGACAGCACCACCACCCACAAGCCGCTATCGGGCTGGGACAAGCCGGAACTCGATCTGAGCGGAGCGGACTGGCAGTCGAGCAGCCGGGGCACGGGTGACGTCCAGATCGCCTTCGTCGAGGGCTTCATCGCCATGCGCAACAGCGGCCGGCCGGAAAGCCCGTCGCTGATCTTCAGCCCGGCGGAGTGGCGGGCCTTTGTGATCAACGCACGCGACGGCGAGTTCGACCTCACCTGACGCGGCCCGACCGCCGCCGCACGGCCGGCGCACCGGGCTTGCGGCGCCTCCCGCCCCGACTCTCCTCCGCGCGGCGGCGGTTGAGCCGGGCGCGGTGGCGCGCCCGCGCCGTTGCCACCGGGAGCGCCCGCACCGGCAGCGGTCCACATCCCGTTCCCGCTGTCCGCACCGGCGGTACCGGAGTGCTCGGAGCGACCTCCCGGGCGCCGCTTCCGCCCGCTCACGACAGCCCTACCCCGCTCCGGTGTAGTCGCGCGAACACGTACCATGGTGGGATGTCCTTCCTCCGCCGCCGCAGCGCCGCCACACCCGCGGGTCCGGACTTCGATGTCCTGGCCATGGACCCGGGTGACTGGCCCGGAAACCTGGGCGCCGGGCTGCTGCCCGCTCCCGACGGGAGCTGCCAGGGTGTCTTCCTCCGGTACGACCTGTTCGGCGGCCGCGGCCCCGCGATGATCATCGGCAACCTGCCGGAAGGCTCGCAGGCCCGTGATCTCGACGAGGGACAGATCCCGTTCGAGGTGGCCCAGCTACTGCTGGCGCTGGAGAACGAAGAGCCGGTCCAGGTCATCGGCGTCGAGGACATCCCGGTGATGCAGGGCGACAACCTGTTGATCGTCCGGCGTCTCAAGCTCTCCGAGAGCCGTATCTCCTGTGTGCAGTTCGACCGCAGCGACAATGTCCTGGTCACCATCGCGAGCTGGGACCGGCCGATCACCGATGATCTGTACGCGCTGCTGAAGCCGTTGCCCGCCGAGCTGTTCCAGCAGGGCTGAGACCGGGGGCCGGGCCGGACGCCGCCGCACGGCGGGGAGCGGCGGCGCCGGTTCCTGTGCGGGACCGCGCGGACTTCGTATACGGCTCTGTGGCCGCTCGGTGCCTCAGAGCAGCCGCCGGACCGCCGGTGGTTCGCCGAGCGAGCGAATTTGTCATGTCCCTTGCCAATTCAGTCATCGGACTTTTAACGTGACTGGCCATGACTTCTGGTATCAGCCGCAGAACCACGCTCACGTCCGCACTCGGGATAACAGGCGCTCTGGCGCTGGGAGTTCCGGCGCTGTCCGGAACCGCCGTCGCCGCCGAGCCATCCGATGAATTAACACTCTGGTATCGAACACCCGCCGCCGACTGGGAGCGCGAGTCGCTGCCCATCGGCAGCGGCGCACTGGGTGCGAGCGTCTTCGGAACGCTCGCCACCGAGCGGCTCACCTTCAACGAGAAGACACTGTGGACCGGTGGCCCGGGCGCCGGAGGAGGCTATGACCACGGCGACTGGACCCAGCCCAGGCCCGGTGTCCTCGCCTCCGTCCAGCAACGCCTCGACACCGAGGGAAAACTCACGCCGGAAGCCGTCGTGGCCGAGCTCGGCCAGCCGAAACACGGCTTCGGCGCCTATCAGGTCTTCGGAGACCTGGAGCTGGCCGTCCCTGGCGCGCCGACGGCTCCCGACGGCTCGTACCGGCGGGCGCTCGACCTCGGGCAGGCCGTGGCCGGCGTCTCGTACATACATCAAGAGGCCGCGTACACACGGGAGTTCTTCGCCTCGTATCCCGGCGACGTGATCGCCGGACGGTTCTCCGCCGACCAGCCCGGCAAGGTCGGCTTCATCCTGCGCTACACCTCACCGCGCGACGACTTCTCCGCCACGGCGACCGGCGACCGGCTCACCGTACAAGGGGCGCTCCAGGACAACGGCCTGCGGTTCGAGGCCCAGATCCGGGTGCGCACCAGCGGCGGGAGCGTCAGCGCGGGCGCGGACGGCACGCTCACCGTCAGCGGCGCCGACAGCGCCTGGTTCGTCCTGGCCGCGGGCACGGACTACGCCGACACCTTCCCTGACTACCGCGGTGACGACCCGCACGGTGCGGTCACCGCGGCGGTCGACGCGGCCGCCGCCCGCTCGTACGAGGATCTGCGCGCCGAGCATGTGAGCGACCACCGCACGCTCTTCGACCGGGTCTCGCTCGACATCGGCCAGCAGACGCCGGACCTGTCCACGGACCAGCTCCTGGCGCGGTACACGGGCGGGACGAGCGCCGCCGACCGCGCGCTGGAAGCGCTGTTCTTCCAGTACGGACGCTATCTGCTCATCGCCTCGTCACGCGCCGGCTCACTGCCCGCGAACCTCCAGGGCGTCTGGAACAACGTCACCAACCCGCCCTGGTCGGCCGACTATCACGTCAACATCAACCTCCAGATGAACTACTGGCTCGCCGAGGTCACCAACCTCGCCGAGACCACCGCGCCCTACGACCGCTATGTCGAGTCGATGCGCGAACCAGGCCGCCGGAGCGCGCGGAAGATCTTCGGTTCGGCCGGCTGGGTCGTGAACAACGAGACCAATCCGTACGGCTTCACCGGCGTCCACGACTGGGCGACCTCCTTCTGGTTCCCGGAGGCCGCGGCCTGGCTCACCCAGCAGATGTACGACCACTACCGCTTCAACGGCTCGACCGACTATCTGCGCTCCACCGCCTATCCGGTGATGAAGGAGGCCGCGGAGTTCTGGCTCGGCAACCTCAGGACCGACCCGCGCGACGGGAAGCTCGTCGTCACGCCCAGCTACTCACCGGAACACGGTGACTTCACGGCCGGCGCGGCCATGTCCCAGCAGATCGTCCACGATCTGTTCACCAGCACGCTGGAGGCGGCCAGGACTCTCGGCGACGCTCCCGACTTCCGTACCCGGCTGGAGGACGCCCTCGCCGAGCTCGATCCCGGACTCCGCGTCGGCTCCTGGGGCCAGTTGCAGGAGTGGAAGACCGACGTGGACAGCCGGACGGACGACCACCGCCATGTCTCCCATCTCTTCGGGCTCCATCCGGGCCGGCAGATCGAGGCGGGCGGTGAATGGGCGGAGGCGGCGAAGGTCTCCCTCACCGCGCGCGGCGACGGCGGGACCGGCTGGAGCAAGGCATGGAAGATCAACTTCTGGGCCCGGCTGCGGGACGGCGACCACTCCCACAAGATGCTCTCCGAGCAGCTCAAGAGCTCCACACTGCCGAACCTCTGGGACACGCATCCGCCGTTCCAGATCGACGGCAACTTCGGCGCCACTTCCGGTGTCGCGGAGATGCTGGTGCAGAGCCAGCACGGTCCGATCGAGATCCTGCCGGCCCTGCCCGGCTCCTGGCCCGACGGCCGGGTGACGGGACTGCGGGCACGCGGCGGTGTCACTCTCGACATCGTCTGGTCCGGCGGCCGCGCGAGCCGGATCACCCTCCGGGCGAGCCGCACGACCGATCTGACCCTGCGCAGCACCCTGCTTCCGGGCGGTGAGCACACCTTCAGGGCGAGCGCGGGCCAGACATACGTCTTTCCTCAGCCCTGAGCCGGCCGGGTCCCGCCCGGCCACCGGCGGGACCCGGCCTCCCCTCCTGCGGAACCCGGCGGTATCCCGCAAAATGGACCCACGACCGGGGGCCGGCCCGGACGCCTCGGCTGTCCGCCCGCCGCCGGACCTTCACGGAGCGAAGGGACAGCATGGACAGCAATGGTCTGACGCCCGACGTCCTGCGGGAGCTGCGCACACCGCGCCCGTATCCTGCTGTGTCCCTGACGATGCCCACCCACCGGCGTGAGCCCCGCAACGAGGAGGACGTGGTACGGCTGCGCAACCTCCTCGCCGAGGCCGGACGCCGCCTGGAGGCCGAGCCGGAGCTGACACGACGGGCCCGCTTCGCGGTCAGGGAACAGCTCGGCCGGGCCGTCGCCGAGGTCGATCTGCGCCACCCTCTCGACGGGCTGCTGCTCCTCGCGGACGCCGACGAGCACAGCGTCTGGTATCTGCCGCGCGCGGTGCCCGAGCAGGTCGTCCTCGGCGACACCTATCTCACGCGGAATCTGGTGGCCGCCAGCGAGCAGTCACGGCCCTACTGGGTGCTCGGGATCGCCGCCGACCGCGCCACACTGTGGAGTGGCCGCGGCGAGTCCCTGCACGAGCACCGCGAGGACGGTTTCCCCAGGAAGCCGGAGCCGGAGAGCTGGGACGTCGAACGCGTGGAACGCATCGGCGACACACCGAGCACCTTCACCGACGAGGAGACCCGCCGCTTTCTGCGGTCCGTCGACGAAGCCGTGCGTACGGTGCTGGCACAGCAGCCGCGGCTGCTCTACCTGGTCGGCCTCGCGCCCGCTCTCGCGCTCCTGGAGGACACGGGCAACGCCGCCACCCACACGGCCGCGGGCCGGCTCGTCAAGGGCGGACTGACGGACGGGCCGGCGCCCGTCCTGCTCAGGGAACTCCAGCCCGTGTTCGAGGAGTGCGCCCGCCGTGAGCAGGACGAGATACTCGTCCGGCTCGACGAGGCCCGGAGCCGGCGCGCTTTCGCCGCGGGCCTCGACGAGGTCTGGGAATCGGTACGCGAGAAGCGGGCCGAAGTGGTCGCGCTCGAAGAACACTTCCGGGTCGCGGTCCGGATCACCGACGGCCATCTGCTCCCCGTCGGTGACTCCACACCCCACCGGCCCGGCGTATGCGACGACATCGTCGACGAACTGGTGGAAGCCGCTCTGGACGGCGGCGCCGAAGTGGTCTTCCTCCCGGACGACATGCTCGCCGGGCACGACCGGATCGCCGGCGTCCTGCGCTACTGACCGTGCCGGGCGCCACCGGACCCGCTGGTGACGCCCGGCATGCCGGCGACGGCCGTCAGCGGGCCGGCCGGACCTCGACGTCGGACGCCTTCACATAGGCGACCCGGTGCCCGTACTGGATCTCGTAGTACATCTCCTTGCCCCGCACCACCCGGTGCCCGGCCGTGTCGAAGACCGGCGAGTAGTAGTACTCACCGGGCGCGACGTCGCCCACCACATAGCGCTGGCCCGCGAGCAGCTTGTACGGCAGCGCGGACACCGTCTGCACCGGCACATCCGCCGGATACGCCGACGCCTCCGGGTAGGCCCGCCCGTACACCGGCACCTCCGCGAGGCCCGGCTTCGGCGTCAGCAGCGACGCCCTGGCGCCCACCGCCGTCGGCTGAGTGCGCGGATTGCGGAACCACGCCTCCTGGCCGAGATACCAGATCGCCGTCCAGTCGCCGCTGCGCCCGGCGACCGCGTACTGCTGGCCGGTCGAGGCGCGGGCTCCCAGGTCATTGACGTCGGTCGTGGTGTCCGCGCCGTCCGGACGCAGGCCGATGTCCTTGACGAGCGGCGCGCTCTCGTCCGGCGAGGTGTGCAGCCGTACCGCGCCGGAACCGTGCGGCGCGCACGCCTCGCCGGCCTTCACACACCCGGTGTACGACGGCTTGTTGGCCGCGTAGTCGGGCCGGAACGTCACCGCCTCCGCCATCGCGCCGGAGGTCGCTCGGAACGGCTTGCCCAGCAGCTCGAAGTAGTGCGCCCAGTCCCAGTACGGACCGGGATCGGTGTGCATGTCGGGGATCAGCGCGGTGGTCGTGCCCGGCACGGTGTCATGGCCCAGGATGTGCTGGCGGTCCAGCGGTACACCGTGCTTGCGAGCCAGATACTTCACCAGGCGGGCGGACGAGCGGTACATCGCCTCGGTGAACCAGGCGTCCGGCGCGGCGAGGAAACCCTCGTGCTCCAGACCCACCGACTTGCTGTTGACGTACCAGTTGCCGGCGTGCCAGGCGACGTCCTTGGCCGCCACATGCTGCGCGACATGGCCGTCGGACGAGCGCAGTGTGTAGTTCCACGACACATAGGCCGGGTCCTGGATCATGGTGATCGTGCCGGCCCACGACGCCTCGGTGTCATGGATGACGATGTAGTCGATCGCCTGGGAGACCGGCCGGTCGGCCTTGTCGTGGTTGCCGTAGTCGTCCTCGCCGAACTCCGCGTACGGCGCGGGAATCCACTCGCAGGCGACCGTCCTCGGGCACTCCGTGTTCGCCGCCGAGACCTTGCGCAGACCGAGCCGGGAGAGCGGAGAGGTGTCCGGCGAGACCCGCGGGACCGCGGGCAGGGCCACCTGCTGGCCGCTGTCCGTCGTACGCCGCTCACCCGCCCGGATCACCGCGTACACATCGTTGGCGTACATCGCGGCGGTCGCGGCGTCGTCGGCCCCGGAGAACCGGGCGACCGCCCCGTACCAGTCGGCGGGATCATCGCTCAGCGGCCTGCCCAGCTCCCGCTGCGCCGCGGCCAGCAGCGCCGCGCCGCCCCGGACATTGGCGGCGGGACTGTCCCGAAGCTTCCCGGCCGGCAGCCCGGTCAGCTCGGCGGCGCGGTCCAGCGTACGCAGCCGGGCGGGCAGCGCCGACGCCTTGGGCAGCGCCGCCGCGTCGGCTCGCTTCGCCGCGCGCGAGCTGTCGCCGCGCGCGTCCTCCGTGGCGTCGGAGTGGTGCGGCGCCTCGGCGAGCGCGGTCCTGGCGTCGGTGAGATGCATCGGGCCGTAGCCGCCGGTGACACTGGGCGCTCCGCTGTGCGTGTCCCAGCGCGACTGGAGATAGGAGACACCGAGAAGCACACTTCCCGGCACCCGGTACTGCGCGGCGGCGGCGGCGAACTCGCGCTGCAGCGTGCCGGATCCGGGCTGTTCCGCGGTGGCGGAGGGACCGGCCGAGACCAGCGGCAGCAGCAGGGCGGCGGACGCCACGACGCCGCCCGCTCTCAGCGCGCGCCGGCGCGCGGCTTTCGGACGTGGGGGGACGGAACCTTGCAATGCAGCCTCCAGTGACGGGTGTACGGGAAGGGCCCGCGGAGCCGGGTCGCACCCAGGGGTATCGGCTCCCAGACGATCCGTCAATGATGCGCCACGGTAGGGATTTCGCACGTCAGCGCCGGTATCGCGGAGTTTCGCGGCGGCGGTTCCCGGGCCTGCGGCGCGTCAGTGGAGTGAACCAATGAACGTATACGAAGACCTTCCGGCGCGCCGCGGCGGCAGCCGAACGCGCTGCGTGCCCCGTGTGTCGGCACGGGGCACACAGCGCGGGTCCTCCCTCCGGCGGAGCCGGATCAGCGAGTACCGACGGCGGCCCGCACGGCCCGCCGCGCCATCGCACAGTCCTCGTGCAGACGCCGCAGCAGCAGCCGCTGTTCCTCGCCCGTCGGCGCGCCCGCCTGCCGGTCCGGGGAAGGGGACACGGCGGCGGACACGGTCCGGGACGGCGACGGGCCGGGTGACGGCGCCTCGCGCATCGCGCGCTGCACCGCCGTCTCGTACATCCGGATCTCCCGGGTCAGCACGAGCATCAGATTGACCAGGAACGCGTCCCGTGCCGCCGGTCCCGCGGCCTGGGCGCGCTTGCTGATCTCCCGCCGCGCCAGCGGAGCGTCTCCGAGCACCGCCCAGAGCGTCGCCAGGTCGTACCCGGGCAGATACCAGCCCGCGTGCTCCCAGTCGACCAGCACCGGCCCCGCCGGCGACAGCAGTATGTTGGAGAGCAGAGCGTCGCCGTGACAGAACTGGCCCATGCTCTGCCTGCCGCCCGCCAGCCCGTGCAGCAGCTTCTGCAGATCGTCCAGATCCCGGTCGGTGAACAGGCCGAGCTCGTGATAGCGGGCGATCCGCGACGCGTAGTCGAGCGGCGCGTCGAACAGTCCGGCCGGCGGCCGCCAGGTATTGAGCCTGGCGACCACGCCGAGCACGGTCCGCAGATCGGCCCTGGGCGGCGCCTCCACCGGATGGCGGGCCAGCGCCGCCGCACGGCCCGGCATCCGCTCGACCACCAGCGCGCAGTTGTCGGGGTCCGCGGCGATGAGCCGGGGCACCCGCACCGGTGGGCGGTGCCGGACGAACGAGCGGTAAGCGGCTATCTCATGACGGAACCGTTCGGTCCATACCGGTGAGTGGTCCAGTAGGCACTTGGCGACCGCGGTGGTACGCCCGGTGGATCCGACGAGCAGGACGGAGCGGCCGCTGCGACGCAGCACCTGCACCGGATTGAACTCCGGACAGATCCGGTGCACCGAGGCGATGGCCATCCGAAGCTGCGCGCCCTGAGGGCCGGACAAGTCGATTCTCCCGCTGAGCGGTTGGGTGACCGCCCCTGCCCGGAGCCGGGTCCGACCGGCGTGGGCGGGGTCGAGATACGGTCCGCTGCCGGGCGCGACCGTACGCTGCGACCGGGGCGGGGCGGACACGGAGGACGATGCTGTGTACATGGGTGGTACAGATCCCTTCGTGCGCCGACGAATTGCGTGCGCCTCCCGTCCCGGCGGTCGTTCCGCACCCTGGGGAGTGCCGAACGCCGCCGGGACGGGGTGGCGCTTTCCTACCTGACACCGGCGTACGGGTGGCACACCATATGGCGCACCCTGGCGAAAGCATGGCGAATAGTCGCCACGCATCTGACAGACGGTTACTGTCAACTCAGCCGAGAACCTGGGGGCTTGACGTGAGCGCGGAACCCAACACGCGTCTGTCGGATCTGTTCGGCCTGGCCGGCTGGTCCAAGGGCGAACTCGCACGGCTGGTGAACCGGCAGGCGGCGGCCATGGGCCACCCTCAACTGGCCACCGACACCTCGCGGGTGCGGCGCTGGATCGACCGGGGCGAGATCCCGCGCGATCCTGTCCCGAGAGTGCTGGCAACCCTGTTCACCGAGCGGCTCGGTCGTGTCGTGACCATCGAGGACCTCGGGTTCGTCCGGAGCGGGCGCGCGGGGAAACGGCGGGACGCCCGGAACGCGGACAACCCCGACGCTCTCCCGTGGGCGCCCGACCGTACGGCGGCGGTCCTCACCGAATTCACGGGAATGGACCTCATGCTCAACCGTCGCGACTTGATGGGCGCGGGTGCCGCGCTCACCGTGGGCTCCGTGCTCAGCAGCGCCATGCATGACTGGCTGCACTCCGATCCAGCACTGTCGTCCGACGCCCCCCGGCTCGACGATCCCCTGCACGCCGACCCCGCCGGGTTCGACCGCTACGAGGCCGCCCCCATCGGGTCGCAGGAGATCGACGCGCTGGAGCATTCCGTCGAGGTGTTCCGCGCCTGGGACGCCGCCCGGGGCGGCGGACTCCAGCGCAAGGCGGTGGTGGGCCAGCTCAACGAAGTGGGCGGCATGCTCGCCTACCGTCACCCCGACGCGCTTCAGCGGCGTCTGTGGGGCGTCGCCGCGAATCTCGCCGTACTCGCCGGATGGATGTCCCACGACGTCGGCCTCGAACCCACCGCCCAGAAGTACTTCGTCATCGCCGCCCACGCGGCACGCGAGGGCGGCGACCGTCCCCGCGCGGGCGAGGCACTCTCCAGAGCGGCTCGTCAGATGGTCCATCTGGGCCGGCCCGACGAGGCCCTCGATCTGATGAAGCTCGCCAAGTCCGGTTCCGGCGAGGAGACACTGCCTCGCACCAGGGCCATGCTGCGCACGATCGAGGCCTGGGCCCAGGCGTCCATGGGCCACGGCCAGGCCATGCGCCGCACCCTGGGCGAGGCGGAGGACCTCTTCGGCTCGGACAAGGGCGATGTCCCGCCACCGTGCTGGATGCAGATGTTCGACGAGGCGGATCTGCACGGAATGGAGGCCCTGGCCTTCCGTACCCTCGCCGAACACGAACCCTCGGCGGCCGGTGTCGCGCAGAGCCACGCCAAACGGGCGCTGGAGCTGCGCGGCAACGGCCGGCAGCGGTCCAAGATCTTCGACTACATCTCGCTGGCCTCGGCCTGCTTCATCGCCGACGACCCGGAGCAGGCCGACCGCTACGCCCGGCTGGCGCTGATGTCGATGGGAGAGACCTCCTCGCACCGCACCTGGGACCGGCTGCGGGAGATGTACCGGCTCACCGGCCAGTACGCGGGCTATCCGAGGATCGAGGACTTGCGCGAGGAGATCCAGCTCGTCATGCCCAAGAATCCGGTCAAGAGGGTGAGGAGCGCCGGCATCTGACGTCCGCCGCACCGGCCCGACCGGATGCGGCGCTCATCGAAGACTCTCAGCCGCCGACCCTGGCGACCATCACACAGGCGTCGTCCGCCCGCTCGGCCTCGCCGAACTCCTCGACGACCGTCGTGGCGCACTGCTGCGCGGTACGGGTCCCGGTCAGCCGGGGCGCCAGCGCCAGGAGCCGGTCCTGTTCGGTCGTGGTGCCGTCGGCCGTGAGTCCGTCGGTGTGCAGCACCAGCAGGTCTCCGGGCCGGAGCCGGACGCCGGCCTGCTCGTACGCGGCTCCGGAGGCCGCGCCGAGCAGCACACCGTCCGGTGGTGTCAGCGTGCGCCCCGTCCCGTCGCGGAACAGCAGCGGGGCGGGGTGTCCTGCCTGGGCCCAGGTGAAGGTGCGTGTCGCCGGGGTGTAGCGGGAGCACAGGACGCCGCCCAGCGCGGGCTGCTCCGAGGCGTCGAGCAGTTGACTGAGATGCCCCAGCAGCGCCCCGGGCTCGACCCCCGCCACGGCCATCCCGCGCAGGGCGCCCAGCAGCATCGCCATGGAGGAGGCGGCGGCCATGCCATGGCCGGTGAGATCGCCGACGGTCAACAGGGTTTCACCGCTGGGCAGTTCGAAGACGTCGTACCAGTCACCGCCGGTCGGCGGACTCCACACGGACGGCAGATAACGCGCCGCCAGATCCAGTGCGGCGGGACCGCTTCCGGACAACTGCAACGAGCCGCGCCACGACGGGAGGAGGGCCTCCTGGAGCTCGGTCACGAGCCGCCGCTCGGTCGTCGCGATGTGCTGTGCGCGCCGGAGCGAGTCACCGGATTCGCGCACCGCGCGCTCGCTGCGGCGCAGTTCACTGATGTCCCGCAGGACCGCCCACATGGAGGCGGTGCAGCCGCCGGTGTCGATGACGGGTTCACCCAGCATGTGCAGTGTACGGACGCGGCCGTCCGGCCTGAGGACGCGGAACTCGCCGTCGATGGGCTTTCCGTCGATCAGACAGCCCGTCACCATCGCGGTGAGCACCGGCTGGTCGTCGGGAAAGACCAGCGAGGGCAGCTCGTCCAGTGACATCGGCCCGCTCTCGGCCGGCCGGCCGAAGATCTCGTACAACTCGTCCGACCAGCTCACCTCGTCGGTGAGGAGATCCCACTCCGCGCTGCCCACGCGGCCGAGCGCCGGCCGCGCGAGCGCCGGCGGTTCACGCCGGCGGTGAGTGGACGGAGCGTCCTGTCCCAGGTCGGTGGGACTGTCCGGCCGGCCGGCCCTGAGCTGGTCCAAATGGGCGCCGAGATGGTCGAGTTGCCGCACGGCCAGCTCGCAGAGCGCTCGCTGCCAGCGCCACAGTGTGTCGTCGTCGTCGACCGAGGTGTCCCGGCGCACGGCGTCCATGTCTCCGCGCAGCCGGCGGGCCTGGGTGATGAGCGCGTCCACCGTCTCCCGCTCGGGAGACTGAGGCGCTGGACGGTCCGCGAACAGAGGGGACGGCATCTCGTACTCCGATACGGGCGCGGCACTGCGTGGTCTGAATGATGGACCGCTATGACTGTCGCACAGGGGCCTGTGGCCTGTAAGGCATTCGGCAACACTCGATCCGGTGGTGCTTCTGGCATATGCCGCAGGCTCTGCGGACCGTGTTCCGCGCGGCTCCGTCTCACGCGGCCGGCAGGCGGTGGAGCGCGACGAGCAGCCGCCAGATCCGGGTCGCGACGCCCTCCGGCGACTCCTCGATCAGTCCGTGCAGCCAGTCCGCCAGCACTCCGGTGAAGGCGGCGGAGACCGCCGAGGCGATCAGCTCGGGAGCGGGCGCTCCGGCCAGGGCGCGCTCGGCGCGGCTGCGCTCGCGCAATTCACGGTGGAGCAGCTCGCCCAGCGGGCCGCCGCCACCCGGGCGCAGCAGCGTCCGGTAGAGCGCCGCGTGCGCGGGCAGGCCGGTGAAGAACGAGGTGAGCGCGGCCGGCGGCCGGTGCGGATCGACGGCGCCCCGCCAGGCGTGCAGTGCGGCCACGGCGTCCCGTACCACCTCCGCGCAGGCGTCGGCGGCCAGCGCCTGGAGATCCGGATAATGCAGATAGAACGTGGCCCGGCCGATACCGGCCCGGCGCACCAGAGCGGCCACACCGATCTCTTCGAGCGGACGCTCCGCACACGCGTCGAGGAGCGCCTGCCGCAGTCTGGCCCGCGTCCTGGCGGCCCGTGGATCGCTCTCGGACGCGCGGCCCTCCGGTGTACCGACCGCCGGTGCGCCGGTCATCCGGCCGCCAGGACCGCGGCGAGCGCTATCGCGCCCGGCAGGGCCTGGACGAACAGAATGCGCCTGTTCGCGGTGGCTCCGCCATAGACACCGGCGACGACCACGCAGCTCAGGAAGAAGATCTGTACGTGGTGGCCGGCCGGGTCGGCGGCGATCAGGCCCCAGATCAGTCCGGCCGCCAGAAAGCCGTTGTAGAGGCCCTGGTTGGCGGCGAGGGTCGCGGTCGCGCGGGCCATGTCGGCGTCGAATCCGGAGAGTTCGCGTCCCGGCTTGCGTTCCCAGAGGAACATCTCCAGCACCATGACATAGATATGGAAGGCGGCCACCAGGGCGGTCAGGACATGCGCGGCTGTCTGCATGATCGGGATCCTCAACGGTCAGAGCTTCTGGACATGTGTCCATGAACTATAGGCACCTGTCCAGAAGCCGGAGATCCCGCGGTCATCTCTCCGGCGGCTGCGGCCGGGGCGGCCGGAAGGCCGGCCGGTGTCTCGGTCCGGGCCGTCGGCGGAGGCCCGGCCCGGTGCCGTATGCCGCCGGAAAGCGCCCGTGGCCGTGGCGGCGGCCACGGGCAGTGTGGTGGCGGCGCCGAGAGTCAACAGCGCGCGTCGGCAAGGACGTTGGCGCGTTGGTGGGGCGACCGTTCAGCGGGAGCCTCCCACAGGAGCCGTGGCCCTCGGTGAACAGCGGGCGTCAGTCATGTGCGGGTCAAGTCGAGGGCGGCATGGACGGCGGGTCGCCCGGTTGTGCCGGGTCTGCGTTCATATGTATGTGCGGCGGACATGAATCTGCTCAACTTTGGTCCATACCAGCTCCTTGACGGCCCCTCCCGCCC
>NZ_JARBAE010000003.1:0-316242 GCF_033795305.1 Streptomyces sp. AK02-01A | reverse complement strand
ACACACAGCCGATCCCCCGCGCAGCGACCGTGTGCCCCACCGCCTCCACCACCCCGGCCGCCTGCCGCGTGGACACCAGACGGGCCCCCGGTGCATACAACCGCACCCCGCCATACACCCGGGCACGCGCAGCAGCCTTCACCGCCCCAGACCGCTCTTCCCCGGCGATATCTGACGCTCCGGCATCCGGCCCGTCCACAACCGGCGGACCAGCCGCACCGTCTACGAAGCCCAACTCGGCCAGTGCCCGGTCGTACCGGCTCGGCTCCACCCGACCCGACGCCACCCGGGCGACCTGAAGGGCCCGGCCCGCCCGCAGCCCGTCCTTCACCGCACGGTGCAGCGTCGCCAACGACGGCACAAACTCCGCCCCCCAGCGGTCCAGTACACCCTCGTCCTGCGCCTGCAGCATCCTGCGGCGCAGTTCGGCGACGTTCCCGCCGGCCTGGGTGAGGACCTCCCACAAGGCGTCGCCCACCACGAACCCGGCCTGCCGCGGCCGTGCCTCGACATGGCCCTCACGCCCCTCAGCCAGCCACCGCCACACCGTTCGCTCCGACACCCCCGCCAAACCGGCCGCGATCCGCACATGCAACGACGACAGACCGCCCTCACCACGGTCCACGGCCAACAACCGCCGCACCACTACCGCACGCTCCACCCGTCCGGCCCCCACCGGAACAGCCGGACCCGACACCGCCGGACCGCGATCTGCTAGCCGCACCGTGACAGCCACCTGGTCACCCCACGACAGCGACCAGTTCCACGACCCGGCCCCGTGGACTGCAGTCAGCACCCTCCCCGCTGACATCGCCCTGTACTGACCCTGGCCCACCTACGAAGGCACCCGCAGGCCGGCAACTGCCATCCAGGCTCAGCGAGCCTCACGCCGACCGGTCAAACGGCACCTGCGACAAGAAAGCGTCCCAACGCCTCTTCCCCAGTCAGCGACGTGCCCGGTGAAGGCGTCGGTCCAGTATTGGCTTATGGCGTCCGGGCCGGCTCTCCAAGATGTGCTCGCATGTCCGGGCTCCTGCCGCGAACTCGGCACCGGTGCGTGCCGTCATCGCCCGGAAGAACGCCCGACCATCCGGGGACTGGCTGCTGGTCGTCCAGCGATACCCGGGACCGTCCAGGAGTGCCCTGTCGACGAGGCGTGTGCCGAGACCTTGCCGCTGTACTTCCGGGGAGAGCGAGATTTTCGAAATGACGCCCCGCTCGCACGGATGACAGACCTTCCACACCAGCCGCGCATCGGATATCCCGTCACGGCCGTAGACGCGAATATCCTGGAAACCAGCAGGCCGCGTCGCGGGGTGCAGCAGGAAGAACCACTCGGTCCTCGGACGGCGAAGAAGCATCCACCGCCAACGAAACTCATCCAGCCCGTCAGGTGTCCTCATCGGAGCTCCCTCGTCAGTCCACTGCCGAGTCCGAGTCTCGCGGGCGTCGCTGCAGTTGTCCTTCAAACCATAGGAACAGCCACCTCCACGACAGCCGACCTACCCCACACTGGCCGGAAAACAGCAGCCCCTTGGTCACCCCATGACAGCAGGCCTACCCCGCAACTATCCCCATGGCCAGGCACCCAGCACCCACTCCCGCTGACACCCACCCAATGCCACCAACCCGCCCACTCACACGCAGAGTCATGTTAAGTTTCAGTCGTACTGCAAGTAGAGATGGCAATGGCATCGCCGCGTAACCACAACAGGCACTCCCGCCGATGACTTCGAACACAAACACGGGACGCCGAGTGGTGCCCTTCCATTGCCTTCTGAGGCGCGTCACATACCTGCACCAAGGAACCTTCATGCCCGCCGAAGTCTCCCACACCCTCAACGCCGCAAAGCGCAACCAGCCATGACCAAGGTCCTCCTCTCTCTCCACGTCCTGGCCGCCATCATCGCGATCGGCCCCGTCAGCATCGCTGCCAGCATGTTCCCGCCAGCCGCCCGCCGTGCCGCAGCCAACGGCCCAGATCCGTCCGGGACCGCAACCGTCCAGCTCTTGCACCGCATCTGCCGCGTCTACGCCGGCATCGGCCTGGCCGTACCCGTCTTCGGCTTCGCCACCGCCTCCTACCTGAACGTCCTGGGTAGCGGATGGCTGATCACGTCCATCATCCTGACCGCAACCGCGGCCGGCATCCTCGTCGCTTTCGTCCTGCCCCGCCAGGACAAACTCCTCGACGACATCACCAACCACAACGCCGTCGAACAATCACGCACGGCTCAGCTGGCCATGTTCACCGGCTTCTTCAACCTGTTGTGGACGATTGTCACCGTCCTGATGATCGTTCGCCCCGGCTCCACCACTGGAGCATGACCATGGACCGCAACCGCACTCCTCTAAAAATCGCGGCCGTGGTCGAGCTCGTCTCCCTGGCTGTCCTCCTGATCAACCTGGCCACCCTGCACCATCCCGCCATTGCCTCGCTGACCGGCCCCATCCACGGCTGCGCGTATCTCGTCGCCATCGTCAGCGTCCTTCGCGACCCAATGAAACGAGGCACAACCATCGCCCTGGCCCTCGTCCCAGGCGCTGGAGCCACCCTCGCCCTACGCCAACTCGCCTCCGCCAACGAAGAACCAGCAGCGGCCGCGCGAGCCTGACCTCACTGCACAAAAACACACCCCGCAGTCCATGAACCTCGCCCCCTGTGCCTTCCTCCGACCAAAGACCACGCGGGAAGAGACACCCTGAGGTTCCAAGCAGAATGCCGGCAAAACCGAGACTTCCTTATCGTCAGGAAGCCCCAAAAACGGCCTCCAGGGCGGCGGCGTCCCCCCTGGGTCGCACTTGGAGGTCCCACCACGAACATCCCCTCGACCGCCCAACGAAAGACACCCAGGGCACAGCCCGCTCGGCGATGACCGGACGAAATCCGGAAAGAAGGTCGCCGAGGCCGCAGCCATCGCCTCCCTCCCCTGGATATCCGCTCAACGCGCAGGGCGAGAGGCCCGAAGCCGACACGTCGAAGCCGCCCCATTCGGCCAACAGCCAGCTCGCCACACGATTACCGCGAAAGCGATCCGGAGCTGGGCATCGGAGTTGGCGAAGGTGTCAACCCAGGTGCGCGGTCACAACGAGTTCCTGCTCATCACCGTGCGCCTGTCTCCCACCAGACGGGCCGGTCTTGCCAACCGTGCTTGCCCGTACCGGGGGGAGAATGCCTTCGCGGCGCTGAAGGAGTGAGTGGCGGGCCGCGCTGCCGGCAGCCGGTACTCCGGCAGTCGCGGCCCGCCTGCACGGTGGAACCCGGGCCACCGCCTGTGCCTGCCGCGGTGTGGCCCGGGGCCGGGGCTATTCCTCCAGGCGGATGGCGAGAGCCGGGCAGACAGCGGCGGCGTGACGGACGTCGTCCGCGTCGTTCGCGGGAGGTGCGGCGTCGAGAAGGACGGCGATGCCGTCGTCGTCACGCTGGTCGAATACGTCGGGCGCGGCCACGACACACTGGCCGGAGGCGACGCACCTGTCCTGATCGAGGTTGACCTTCATGATGCTCCTTCAAGAAGACGGACAGTGACGGAAAGCAGAGGCGAAAGGCAAGGAGTGGACGCGTCCCCGCGCCGTACGGGACACCGCGGAGACCGGATGCTTCACCAGGTGACGGGAAGCTCATAGACACCGTAGACAGACCCGTCGTGCTTGAAGGGAATGTCCTCCAGCGCGGCCGCGAGCCGCAGAGTGGGGATACGCCGGTAGAGAGTGGCGTAGACCACCTGGAGTTCCATCCGGGCCAGCGGCTGCCCCAGGCACTGGTGGATACCGAAACCGAAGGCCACGTGGTGGCGGGCGTCACGGCGGAGGTCGAGGCGGTCCGGGTCGGGAAAGGCGTCCGGGTCGCGGTTGCCGATGTCGTTGGGAATGACCAGCCCGTCGCCGGCCCGGATGACCTGACCCGCGACCGCGATGTCCTCCAGCGCCACCCGGCGCCGTCCGCTGTGCGTGATGTGCAGATAACGCAGCAGTTCCTCGACCGCCCCGGCGACAAGCTTCGGGTCCTCCGTCTCGCGCAGCACGGCCAGTTCCTCCGGGTGCTGAAACAGGGCCAGTGTGCCGAGCGCGATCATGTTCGCCGTCGTCTCATGGCCGGCGATCAGCAGCAGCACCCCGATCCGGGCCGCTTCCAACTGGGACAGCTCCCCCGCGGTCACACGCTCGGCCAGACGGGAGAGAAGATCGTCCGCGGGCCGGGCCCGCTTCTGGGCCACCAGAGCGTCCAGATAATCCACCAGCCGCCCATGGGCGGCGGCACGCTCCTCCGTTGTGGCCTCACGGTTGATGATCGTCTTGCTGTTGTCCTGGAAGAACTCGTGATCGGCGTAAGGGACACCGAGAAGCTCACAGATGACGAGAGAGGGCACTGGCAGAGCGAACTCCTCTACCAGGTCCACCGGCCCAGGTCCGGCGAGCATCCCGTCGATGAGATCGTCCACGATCCGCTGCACCCTCGGTCGCAGCGCCTCGACCCGCTTGATCGTGAACGGCGCGGTGACCATCCGGCGCAGACGCGCGTGTTCCGGATCGTCCATCAGAATGAATCCGATGCTGTTGCTTCTGCTCGCGGCCGGACTCGGATAGCCCGGCCGGGTGATGTCGGCGCTGACACGGGGATCGGCCATCAGCGCCCGCTGGTCGGCGTAACGGGTCACCAGCCACGGTGTACTGCCGTCCCACAGCCGGACCCGGGTGAGCGGCCCCGCCTCCTGCTGTTCCCGCAGGGCCGGTGGCGGATCGAACGGGCATCCGGCAGCGCGGGGCATCGGGAACTCCGGAATCCCGCTCGTCGGCCGGTCGGCCGAGGACATGATCTCCGTCATGGCGTCCTTTCATGTGCGTGACGACGCGGCCCGCCTCGCGGCCGGCAACGCACCGGCGTTCGCAGGAGGGTCGGAGGGAAAATGAGGGTTACGGCGCCGGCGCGAAAGCGGCGTAGGCGTCCACAAGGCGCTGCCGGTGCAGGCGGGCCTGTCTGGGCATGTTCCAGCCGAGGACACCGGTGACCGCGCCGCCGCTGCGGTAGACCGCGACAAAGCGCCGGTCGGCCATGTCTCCCTCGACGACGCTCAGTTCGGCATCGGCCGAGGGTGTCCCGTACACCTGGATCCTCGCCTCGAACTGATCCGTCCAGAACGAAGGAACCGGCCGGTAGGGCCGGACATCACCCAGAATCGCACGGGCGACCGCGATGCCCTGCTCGGTGGCGTTGGTCCGGTTCTCCCAACGCACGAGAGTACCGAGCCCGTCGTGATGCCAGCGGGTCACGTCCCCGGCCGAGTAAATACCGTCGGCCGCCCGGCAGTGGGAGTCGCACACCAGCCCGTCATCCATGACCAGACCGCTGTCCGCGAGCCATCCCGTATTGGCACTCGCACCGATCGCCACAACAACCACATCGGCCGGCAGGCTCTCACCGGTGTCCAGTCGCACCCCGGTGACACGGCCTTCCACCGCGGTCAGACCACTCACACCGGTCCCTGGCCGCAACCGCACACCGTGCTCGGTGTGCAGACTGGCCAGACACACCGAGACATCGGGGCCGAGCTGAGCGGCCATGAGGGCCGGCTGAGGACCCACCAGAGTGACATCCACTCCTCTACCGTGAGCGGTCGCGGCGATCTCACTGCCGAGCACGCCGTCGCCGACCACAACAAGCCGTGTCCCCGCCGGCAATTCCGCGCGCAGAGCCAACGCGTCGTCGAGCGACCGCAGCACATGAGCCCCCGACAGGCCCTCCTGTTCCGGAAACAACCGTGGGCTCAGCCCGGTGGCGATCACAACGGCCTCCGCTCGCAGAACCCGCCCCGCGGCGGTCCGGACCACCTTCGCCCCGGCGTCGAGTGCGACAGCGGGATCGGCGAGGACAATCTCGGCACCCAGCCCCGCCAGCATCCCCGAGTCACGCAGCCTGACACGGTCGGCGTCCCACCGGCCCGAAAGCACCTGCTTGGACAGAGGCGGCCGGTCATAGGGCACGTGCGCCTCGGCGCCGAGCAGCGTCACATCGCCTCGGTAACCGCCGCGTCGTAACGCCTCGACCGTCGCGAGCCCCGCGGCGGAGGCCCCCACCACTAAAACACTGGCAGGCGCAGTCATGAGACATCCAGCGTGATGGCCGCCGCGGGACGGACCTGGGCGGCTTCGCGCACCGACGCCCGCGACAGCTCGTCCGGCTCCGGCTCCAGCCCCAACAGCACAACGATGCCGTCGTCGTCACGCTGATCGAAGATGCCAGGTGCGATCAGGACACACTGCCCGGCACCGCGGCACTTGTCCTTGTCCACGGTCACTCTCATGGAAGGTTCCTCCTCGGTCACGGGGCGTGGGGCCCGCCGGCGGGCGGGGCTCCGGACAGTCGGCGGGAGCTACCGGGCGGATGTCACGGGCGCCAGCCAGAGGCCGGTTATCGCGTCGATGAGCCCGGACGCGTACGCCTGCCAGCTACTTCGGGCGGTGTGGGCGCCCTCGGCCAGTGCGCGTTCACGTTCGGCGAGCATGTGCACCATCAGGTTGCGGGCCATGTCACCGCGTTCGATCCGCACGGGCAGCGGAAGATCGGCCAGGCACCGGTTGAGTCCATCGAGGGTCCGGTGGATCGAGGGGCCGAACGTCTCATCGATCATGAGCTCGCGCAGCACCGGATCGGTCATCAACTGAGCTCCGAAACGCGCGTACCACGTGGGGCATCCCAACGCCGCCAGATGCTCGGTACTCGGACACACCAGACACGCTACCCAGTCCCGGGCACCGACAAAGCCGCCCGCCCCGGCCAGCATGCGCTCACGCAACACGTCGATCGGCTCACTGTGCTTACGGACAATCGCCCGCAGCAGATCCGTCTTCGTACCGAAGTGGTAGCCAACGGCGGCGTTGTTGCCCTGCCCCGCCGCCTCACTGATCTGACGATTGGACACGGCGAACACACCGTGCTCGGCGAACAACCGCTCCGCCACGGAGAGAATCAGCTCTCTGGTCTCACCCGCCCGCTCCGTCCGCGCCGTTCTGGCCACCCCGTCACCACCTCACCGGAACATCACGCGACCCGCCGGCAACCGGACCCCTCGACCGGCGCAACTCCGGTGCGGGAAGGGCGACTTCCGGGGATGGCAGGCGGCGCAGCAGGACGTCGAGTACGGTCACCGGTTCGGTGCGCGCCAGTGACTGGCCCTGGCAGGAGTGAGGACCGGCACCGAAGGAAGTCGTTGAACACTCCACCAGATTCGTTGTCCGAGATCCTGGCCGCGTCGTTCGCGCCCAGCGAGCGTGTGCACCACGGATCGGACAGGACCCGCTTGACGTCGTCGTAGCGGGTCAACGGCAACGCCGCGTCACCGCTGGGCAGCCTCACCCCCGCCACCGGACACTCCACCCGCGATTCCGCCCACCGCTCCGGAGGCTCCAAGGCGCCCGTCTCGGGCAACGGATAGGCAGCGCACCACCATGGTCGCCCGGGCTCATCACAGTCTCCCTCCGGCATCCGACCTGTGTGATCAGTGAAAGCACCTTGGTCACGTAAGTCAAGCGGCTGACTTAAAACGCGCCACGCGTGCGGACTCGACCGGTACCGGAGCCTGGCCGTAGCGCAGCGGGCCTCGACGACAGGGCCCTCGGTCAGCCGCCCCCGCCCGGATCAACGACCGGCTGAATCCCCAGAAACACACGGCCGTTGACCTCAAGCGTCCCGGCGTCGATCCCGTTGTCCAGAACGAAGCGCACAGGATCCGACTGCGCCATGTCGAATGGATAGTCGCTGCCGCACAGGATCCGATCCCGCGAAGCACGGGCTCTGAGAAGCCCCAGCACTTCAGGATCATGAGTAACCGTGTCGAAGTACAGCCGGGCGAACATGTCGGCCGGCGGACGGCTGCTCCCGCCGCGTACGTCCGACCGTACCCGCCAGCCGTGTTCCCACCGTCCCAGCAGCGACGGCGCGCAGCCACCGCCATGAACGAAACAGACACGCAGGTCCGGCAGTTCCTCCATGGTGCCGCCCAGAAGCACCGATGCCACAGCGGTCGTGGTCTCCACCGGGTTACCGATCAGGTTGGCCAGATAGTGGCTCCCCCACTCCGGCCGCTGCAACTGCATCGGGTGTACGAGAACGGCGAGACCCAGCTCCGCCGCGACGGCGAGCACTTCACGCATGACGCCCTCGCCGTAGGACCGCCCCCGCACAACAGGCGGAACAGCGATACCGGCGACACCTTCCATGGCCACCAGCCGGGCCATCTCGCGCCGGGCGGCGTCCACATCGTCCAGACGCACCAGTCCGAGTCCCACAAGGGCCCCGTCGGAGGAGGAAACGGCCCGCGCCAGTTGCTCGTTGTAGGACGCGATGTAGTCGTCCGCCTCGGACGGTGCGTGGACGGGGAAGGCGAAGGGCGGTGCGGAGATGACGCGGGTGCCAAGACCGGCTTTTACGGTATCGGCGACGACCCTTTCGATATCGGTGATCGCAGCGGTGGGAAAGGACAGTGGAATGTCACCGAGGAACAGCTCTCCGCCACGGTCGTTCATGCCGCCGAGAGGCGATCCTGGCGGGAGGCCAAGCAGTCCCCGAGGCAGCCAGTGCGCGTGAACATCGATGACTCCCGCGCGAATGTCACCCGTTACAACCATCTTCTTCTCCTCGACCGCCTCCGGGACGGTGTTCACGACACCGGTTCCGTGAACGCTCCCGAACGCACTGCTGGTCATCTTCACCGATCGCACAGGCGCCTACGGAAAACAAGGCGGGCGGGTCGTTCAAGTGGCCCATCGTTTCGTTCGAGCCGCTTCTCCTTCTCACTGCTCGTCGATCGATTCGGGATCAGCGATTTCTTCCTCTTCCGCGCCGCCGGAAGCGGTGAGGCTTCCCAGTATTCCCAGTAGTCCGGCGCTCCGGCTTCCAGGTCCGGCGTGGAATACGACCAGAATGAGTCCGTCACCCGGCCGGCGGAAGCCCGGCCTCCGTCACGGTCCCGGTAGAGTCCTCGCATGGCTGAGACGTGGTCTTCGGGTGACCCGGGCGTCATGCGGTTCCCGTCGGGTGTGCTGGTGCGTGGCCGCGGACTGCGTCACCCCCTGCCGACAGGGTCCCTGCCGACCTTCGGTGTGTATCTCCTGGGAAAAGAGCCTCCACGGACAGAGTGGGAGGCGAAGTGGCTGCGCTGGCCGGATTTCCGGCTTCCCAGAGATCGCCGAGAGGCAGGCAGCGTCTTGCGCGAGGCCCTCTCCCGGGCCTCGGGAGAACGGGTTGAGATCGCGTGCGGCGGCGGTCAGGGGCGGACCGGGACAGCGCTGGCCTGCATGGCCGTCATGGACGGCGTGCCGGCCGAGAAGGCCGTCGCGTTCGTCCGCGAGCACTACCGCCCGCGGGCGGTGGAGACTCCCTGGCAGCGACGCTGGGTGCGGCACTTCGACCTCGGCTGAGGGCTGTCCCGTAGGACGTGTGCCGCGCCAAGGACGTGATCGCGAGTATGGACGTTGTCATTGTGCACGGGAGGAAATATGCCGGAGGTCCAGGTCGTACCCGGGCTGTCTGTGGACGAGGAACTCTTCGACGCCGCCGTCCAGGGACTGGCCGACTTCGCGCCGGATGACGCGATCACTTGGGAGGACTTCACGTCCGAGGACCGGTGGCTTCTTGTACCCGGCCCCGACGGCCTCGGTTACAAGGCCGAGCTGGTGGTGCGGCGCGAGGAGTCCCGTACGGTCAAGGTGAACCTGTGGCTCGCGCCCGATCTGCGCAGCGGCGAGAAGCCACGGCCGCATAACCATCCATGGGAGTTCACCGCCCATGTGCTGCGCGGCGGCTACACGGAACAGCGGTACGAGCTGGTCGACGGCGAGGTCGTCACCGAGACCCGTGTGCATGAGGCGGGCGGGACGAATCACGTGCCGCTCTCCACGTTTCACGAGGTCACGCGAATCGCCGTACCCGGCAGGACCCTGACACTCATGGTGTGCGGCGCGGGCAGGAAGGGCGCGTGGGGATACATCGATCCGGAAACGGGCCGGACGGAGCGCAATCAGCCCGATCCGTCGTTCCACGAGCGTCTCGCGGCGCTCAATCCACGGATACGCCGACCGCACTGACGCGGCCGGGCCGGCGAGACGCTCAGCGTCCGAGCATGTCGAGCGAGACGTCACCGAGTCGGTTCGCCGCCTCGGTGCCCCGTGCCCTCGGACGGCCGGAGTCACCTCGGCGCCCGTGATGACCGCCTGCTTACCGATGAGGTCCACGCCCGCCAGGATGTCGTCGGCGGTTGACTCGCGGCTGAGCGGGGTCGTGAGCGTATGGCCGACGTCGTGGCTGTCCCTGCCTGCGGCCGTTTCGACAAGCGGTAACCTGAACGGGAGCCCACTCCGTTTAGTGGAGCGTAGGCGGAGCGGGCTCCGCTTCAAAAGTCCATCAGCCGTCCGCGCGTCGCTCGCGGCACCTCGGAGGAGACAACGTGTCCGCAACCGACCGGCCTCTGCGAGCCGACGCCCAGCGCAACCGCGACCGGCTGCTCGCGTCCGCGTCGCGCCTGTTCGTCGAGCAGGGACTCGACGCGACCGTCGGTGCGATCGCCAAGGACGCGGGAGTCGGGATGGGCACTCTCTATCGCCACTTCCCCACCCGCGAGGCGCTCATCGAGGCCGCCTACCGCAGCGAACTCGATGCCGTGTGCGACGCGGCGACGACCCTGTTGGAGACACTCCCCCCCGAAGAGGCGATTCGGACGTGGATGGATCGCTTCGTCGATTACATGACAACGAAGATCGGCATGTCGGACGCTCTGCACGCCGTGATCTCTTCGGGAGGAAACCCCTTCGTGCACAGCAGACAACGGTTGAACGAGGTGATCGAACTGCTGCTGGCAGCCGCCCATCGAGCCGGTGCGACCCGGCCCGACGCCCATGCCGATGACGTGCTGATGACTCTCAGCGGCATCGCCCTCGCGGCACGCTCACCGTCGCAGCGCGAGCAGGCGGGACGCATGATGGATCTGCTCCTCGACGGTCTGCGCTACCGACCGCGGACGTGAGACGCCGCTGCTGGTCCGGGCCGGCGGCCTCGGCACACTGTGGAGCCGACCGACCAGTGAACAGCCGACGGACCGACAAGGTCATGGAGTGAAGAGCGTCCAGGTGTTCTGTCCACGGAGGTTGGTGACGGATCGCCGCCGCCGTCGCCATGGGCACCTGCTCGGCGGGCGCGCGACGACACCGTCGTCTCTCGACGCTCCGAGTCCGGACGATGTCCCACTCGCGTGCATCCCGGCCGTCCGCTCGGCAGCAGCCGGGAGGAGTGCCGGCCGGGTCAGCAGTGCTCGTAGACATGTCCGTCCGCGTCGACGGGACGGACATCGCGGTCGCGCAGTGTGATCGACAACTCCTCGCTCCAGGCGCGGCAGGCCGCGGTGAAGTCCTTTTCCTCGTACTCGATGTCGAAGACCCTGCCGTCATAGGCGGAGACGAAGTCGGGACACTCCTGATAGCGGGCGCATTCCTCGACCACGGCGAAGTCGAATCCGATGAGACGGCGCCGACCGAGCAGGTCGGTGGTGTTCTTCTGGGCGATGGCCAGGCCCTGTTGGTGGGCGCGGCGAGCCAGGAGTCCGGCGAAGGCCGCCGCGTCGTCCGCGGTGAGCAGGCCGTCGGAGCGTTCATAGGAATCGAGGTTGTCGGGTTCCACGGCGTCGAAGCCGGCATCGGCGCACGCGTCGATCCACGGGCCGACGATGCCGAGGAGTGCCGCACGCTTGTCGTCGGTGGATATGTCGAGGAGGGGCTCCTCCCAGTCTCCGTCGATGACCGGTTCGCCGTCGGCGCCCCGCAGGAGGAGACGGGGATGCTTGTCGTGCCACCAGTCCACCGCGTCGCCGGGCTGCGCCTGGAAGGCGTTGACGTAGCAGATGTTGTACAGGCCGTCGGCCGGCTTCGCCGTGCGGTCGCGGGAGACCGCCCGTACTCCGGCCGGTGGCGCGTAGGCACCGCCGAGCTGGTAGTCGAAGACGGCGTCGGCACGCGGCGGACGGACCTTGGCCGTGCCGGACGTGGACCGGCCCTTTTCCGCACCGGACGGATCCTCCTTCGCGAGCCCGGACGTACCGGAGGAACATCCGGCGAGAAGGACCAGGAGAAGAGCGCACGTGCCGGCGGGCCGACGGAGCGGAAACGACACGGAACCAGCTTTCGACGGGATCAAGTCAAGCGTGGCAGCTTTTACGGGTAGTCGTTCTCCTTCAGTTCGGTGACCCAGGCTCCGTGCTCAACGTTTTCACAGCGACGCGAGTGAGCCGAACGGCCATGGCTCGCCCCGTCGTGAGGAGGGTCGCCGCCTCCGGATCGGACGCGTTACCGGGAGGGCGACACACAGAACTCGTGGCCGTCGGGATCGGCCATCGCCACCCGGTCGGCCTCGCCCCCGCCAGTGTCGATTCGAGTCGCTCCGAGGGAGACGAGACGGTCGGCCTCCGCTTGCTGATCACCGTGGCCGGGCGGCGCGAGGTCGAAACGCAGCCGGTTCTTCCCGGTCTTCGGCATCAGTGGCGGACCGCCCCACGTGATCTTCGGACCGCCGCGCGGCGAGCGGATCGCGGTCTCCTGGTCCTGGTCCCAGACCAATGGCCAGCCCAGCGCTTGGCTCCAGAAGTACCCGACCTCCTGCGAACCGTCGCACGCGAGCGCTCCGATGAATCCGCAGTCAGCGAGGAACGTGTTGCCGGGCTCGATGACGCAGAACTCATTGCCTTCGGGATCGGCGAGCACCACATGACCCTCCTCCGGGCGTTGGCCGATGTCGATGTGCCGGGCGCCGAGTCCGAGCGACCTCGCCACCGTGCGCCGCTGGTCATCAAGGGACGTGCTCGTCAGATCGAAGTGCATCTGGTTCTGGCCCGACTTCTGCTCCTGGGTCGGAAGAAATCGGATCCGGAACCCGGTGTCATCGCTCGGCAGGAGTGTGATGCCGTCGTAGGAGTCGTCGGCCATCTCCCGGCCCAGGACACCGGCCCAGAAGCGCGCGAGACGGAACGGGTCGTTCGCGTCGAAGCAGAGCGCGTGGAGGTGAGAAGTCATCCCTCGGCATCCCCGATCTGCTGACTCGCTGCCCCGCCGATCGAGCAGGGCCGTTCACCAGCAAGAAGGCTTTCATCCAGGTCGTGGCTGAGCCTGCCCAGACGACACCATCCGGTCAACTCATTAACGGCTCGCGCTCAACCACCAACGGGAGGCTGATCTGTCGGTGTCGCGCCGCGCGCGGTGATACGCGGCCGGTGCGCCGATCGGACGGGGAGTGTGGCCGATCGGCCGACGCGATCGCGCGGTGGGTTCTCCTAGCGTCGTTCAGACCAGACGACCACGCTCAGAGAGGAACATTGATGGGGCAGCGAGGGACGACCGGAGCAGCCGACGGCATGGCCGTGATCGGGGCGACCACGGAGTTCGAGCCGGACGTCGTGGACCTGCTCGTGGAGACACAGCGCCGTGCGGCCAGGCGTGAGTTGTCGGTCGTGGGGACGGACACACTGCTGGCGGAGCTTGTGTCGGGGGACACGGACGCCGGTGCGGTGATTGCCCCGGGCATGCGGAAGGCCAGCTCGCTCAGCGGGTTGATCGCCGGCTGGGCGGGCCGCGGTTGGGTGAGCGACGACGGGGCACCCAGTGCTCCGGTCGGGGCCGGCGCCGGTGAAGAAACTGATCAGGATGCCGACGGAAAAGAGGTGGATGCCGCCTGGCATGAGGCACGGTGGCGTGTCGGCTTCGGTTCACACGGATCGGCCGCGGGCAGCGGCTCGGTGCCGCCGATGAGCGGGGCGGTGCGTGCGTGCCTGTTGCTCGCGCGCGGGTCGGCCCGCGCCGAGGGGACGATCTCCGTGCGCTGCCGGCATGTGGCCCGTGCCCTGCTGGACCTGCCGGACACCCGGGCACGGGAGGCCCTGCTGCTGCGGCGGCTGGACTTGGCTGCCGCGTCGGCCGCACTCGGTCGACTGGATGCAAGCGCTCCGGCGGAGACCATGGGACCGGAATCCCGCGGCGTCACCCTTCTTCGCCGGGCCGGAACGCTGGGCAGGCGCGGTAGCGGTAACTGTTTGACCCGTGCGCTGACTTCATGGACCTCCGGGAGCACCGTGAACGGCTCACCGGTTCTGTTCGCGGTGTCCGTTGAGGCCATGCGGCAAGCGATACGGTGCGGGCACGCCGCGGTCGAGCCGGTGGATCTGCTGCTGGGAACGCTGGCGCTGGACCGGGCACTGTTCGTCGCCGGTCGCTCGCTTCCCGGAAGTCTGGAGAACGCCAACTCCGCTCCGGCCCTGATGCGCCGACACGGCGTACGGCAGGTCTCTCTGGTCTCGTCGACTTCGGCGATCCTGCCCGTCGCTGTCCCCGACAGTGACGGTGCGCGGCAGTCCGCCGCCGCCGAGCGGGCCCTGGCCATGGCGCGGCTGTCCGCCGCCGAGCACGGGTCGCCGACGGTCGGCACGGTCCACCTGCTGTCCGCGCTGCTCGACGAGTCGGAGACGGACGCGGAGGCCGGGGCCGGTGGCGGCGTCGTCGGGCTGCTGGCTGCCGACCAGGTGGACGTGGCCGCGTTGCGGGCCGAGTTGAGCCTCCGGCTGGGCGCATGACACCCGGACCCGCCGTGCGGCGACGGCCGCGGCTACCGTTCCTCCCGGAGATCCAGAGGCGGGGCAAGGGAGATCATGAGTCAGGCGCCCGAATACAAGCAGCTCTCGCGCCTGGCGGGGCGGCTGAGGCACATGCCGGCCGGTGTGTCGCGGTGGTTGCGCCGTGAGGCGGTGGAGAGCTGGTCCGCGGTGCGTGCCGCCGAGCGCCGTACGGTCGTAGCCGAGACGCTCCTCTGTGCCCTGGTCGCAGCGTTCGGTCTGCTACCACTGCTGCTGGCGCCTCCGCATCGACTGCTGTCGGCCGTTGTGGAGGCGTTGTGGGCGGCGATACTCGTCCCCGCTCGGCGCGGCCGGCCGGCCGCCGCGGTCCTGGGCTGCTCTGTGCTGCTCGTGGGTGACAACGTGTGGACCCTGGCGGTGGCGCCGCTGGTCGTGCTGTCCGCCACCCGTCGTGTCGCACCGCCGCGGCGTGTGTGGCGGCTCGCCGGGGTGGCGTGCGCCGCCGTCGGTGTCCTGACCCTCGCCCGTGCCTTCTTCCGGCCCGAGGCGCTGCCGTCGGAACTGGCCGAGAACGCGGTCTCGGTGGTGCTGCTTCTTCTGCTTCCGGCTCTGGCCGGCACCCTGCTGGGACGACGGCGGCCCCTGGTGAGCCTGCTGCGGGAACGCAACGCCTATCTGGAGCAGGCCCGTGCGCTGACCGCCGCGGCGGCCCGGCTGGAGGAACGGACCCGGATCGCCGGAGAGATGCATGATCTCCTGGGCCACCGGCTGAGCCTGATCTCGGTGCACGCCGGAGCGCTTGAACTCGGCGCCGCGCGGCAGGCACCCGCCATCGTCGGACAGGCCGAGATGCTCCGCACGACAGCCGGTACGGCCATGGAGGAACTACGCGAGATCCTCGGTGTCCTGCGGCACGAGGACTTGACCGGCCCGACGGACAGGACCGGAGACGAGAAGGGAACGCGTGAGGACATCACCGCTCTCGTGACGGAATCCCGGCTGACGGGCAGCACCGTCGAGTTGGACTGGTCCGTTCCCGACACGGCCGAGACGGGTCCGCGTACGCGTCAGGCGGTCCACCGGGTGGTCCGCGAAGGGCTGACGAACGTGCTGAAACACGCGTCCGGCGCGCGCACCAAGGTGGTGGTGAGAAGCACGGACAGAGGTGTCGAAGTGTCCGTCACCAACGAGGCGCCCCGCGCGTCCGGCCATTCCCGTGGAGGAAGTCACAGTGGGCTGGCCGGCTGCCAGGAGCGGATCTCGTTGCTCGGCGGCACGTTCCAGGCGGGCACCTTGACGGACGGTGGATTCCGCATGGCGGCTTGGCTGCCCGCCCACGGGAACGAGCCCCTGGGATTCGCCGCGCTCCAGGAAGCCTCTGACGCACTTTCTCCGGATCCGGCCCGCCCTCGATCCGACGGCATCGGACAAAGAGGGGTACGCGCCCCGCTGCCGGACGAGATCCTGACCTGGCCGCGAGTCCTGGGATCGGGCTGCGTGGCGCTGCTCGTGACGCTGCCCACGGTCGTCTTCCTCGTCGTACTGCTGGCCCACGCGGCCCTAAGATGAGCTGATGATCCGAGTCCTGGTCGCCGACGACGAGGCGCTGATGCGCGTGGGAATCCGGCTGATTCTGGAGAACGCCGAGGACATCAAGGTGGTCGCCGAGGCGGGCGACGGTCGTGAGGCCGCCGCGGCGTCCCGCGCCCAGGACATCGATGTCGCCCTGCTTGACATCAAGATGCCGAACAGGGACGGAATCACCGCCGCTGAGGACATCGCCCGCCTCTCGCCCCGCACCTGTGTCGTGATGCTGACGGCGTTCGGTGAGGAAGCGAGCGTGGCGCGCGCCCTGCGGGCCGGTGCGAGCGGATTCCTCCTCAAGGACACCGGTCCCGCCGAACTGATCCGCGCCGTGCGACTCGCGGCCGGAGGTGAACCGGTACTGGCACCACGGATCACCCGGCAGTTGCTGGAACGGCACGTGAAGTCCGGCCGGGACACCGAGGCCGCGCTACGCCGCACCGAAGAACTGACCCCCGCCGAACGGGATGTCCTGCGGCTGCTGGGCACGGGCCTGTCCAACGCGGAGATCGCCCATCAGATGTATCTGAGTACCGGCACGGTCAAGGCACACATCAGCCGGATCCTCACCCGTACCGGCTGCGCCAACCGCGTACAGGCCGCCGTCCTCGCCCACGACGCCGGGCTGCTCACCGATCGTTGAGCTGGTCGGTGTTCGCGCACCCAGTACGGCGGCCGGCGCCGCGTTCGTCCGCCCGTCAGCCGGGCAGCAGCCCGCAGGCGCTCGTCCACATCCGGGTGATGACATCGGCGGCCGGTTCCTCGGTGGCCAGCGCGGCGCTCTGTCCCGCCCAGTAGTTGCTCCGGTCGAGCCCGTCGGTGGTGCCCCGCCGCCACTGGCCGACGAGTCTCAACTGGTCCGGGAAGAGCGCGGGGCGCGGGGCGCCGGGCTCGGCCCAGGCCCTCACATAGGCGGTGCGCACGGCCCGGGCAAGGCGGCCAGAGTAGGCACGCGTGGTCACGGTGTCCTCCGGGCCCAGGTCCTCCAGCGCTGCCGCCCATTCCCTGCTGGTCCCGGTCTCGGGACAGCGCAGCAGTACGGTGCCGACCTGGACCGCACTGGCGCCCAGTGTGAGTGCGGCGGCCAGCCCTCGTCCGTCCGCGATGCCTCCGGTCGCCACGATCGGCACCCGCAGCCGGTCGGCGAGTCGCGGCAGCAGAGCGAACAGACCGACTTCGGCGCGCTCGGCGTCCTCCTGCCGGAAGCTGCCGCGATGGCCGCCGGCCTCCATGCCCTGCGCCACGACGGCGTCCGCACCGGCGTCCTCGGCGGCGAGCGCCTCGTCCAGTGTCGTGGCGCAGGCGAACCAGGCGATGCCCCGCGCGTGCAGCCGGCGGACATAGTCGGGCTCGAACAGGCCCATGATCGATGAGACGGCCGTCGGACGGGCCGCGAGCATCGCCTCACACTGTTCCCGGAACACCGGAGGGTCCGGCCCGCCCGGCTCGCCCGGAGTGCCGAAGCCGCCGAGGAACTGCCGCGCGCCGTCGATCAGGCGTTGCCGCTCGGCCGGGTCGGGTTCGGACGTCTCAGGAATCCAGACGTTCAATTGGAACGCGCCGGATGAGCCGGCCCGGAATTCCTCCGCCCATTCGGCGATACGTCGCGGACTGTCCCGGAGTACGCCTCCGGCTCCCATACCACCGGCTCCGGCCACGGCGACGGCCAGTTCCGGAGGACTGGATCCGGACATCGGTGCCTGGAGGACCGGCAGGCCGAGTCCGAATCTGGCGCAGAACACCCGTGCACGTCGCCGCGCTTCCGTCATTGCCGGACGCTCCTCGGTCACGGTCGGTGTCGTCTCTCGTCCTGGTCTGGCGACATGTCGTCGCCCTGCCTACGAGGGCACGGGCGGACGCTCGCCCGTGTCCGGCCCGTCTCAGCCGAAGTCTCGCTCGATCTGGGGATAGAGCGCGGCCGGATCCCGGCAGAGCTTGGACTTCACCATGCGTGAAAAGTCGTCGACGACGACTTCCTCCCGGTCTTCCTCCAGTCCGGCGAGCACGGCCCGCGCGACCGCGGCGGGCGGGATCTTCTCCAGCTCGACGGCGGCTGCCAGGTCCGTATCCGCGAAACCCAGATGGATCCCGGTCACGAGCGTGCCCTGCCCGCGCAGGCTCGACCGCAGGGCGTTGCTGATGGCCCACTGCGCCGCCTTGGACGCCGAGTAGGTGGGAATGCGTGGCATCGCCACCCAGGAGACGGCGGACAGGATATTCACCATGGCACCGCCGCCGTTGCGCCGCAGCACCGGAGCGAACGCCTGGGCCACCCGGAGCGAGCCGAGGTAGTTGACCTCGATCTCCTGGCGGGCATCGTCGATGGATGCCTGAAGCACGTTCCGCGGCCTCGCGATCCCGGCGTTGTTGATCAGGATGCTCACCTCGGGGCAGCTCTTGGCCGCCGCCGTCACACTCGCGTCGCTGGTGACATCGAGCTCGACGGCGGTCACGCCGTCGTCGCTGATCGCTGCCGCGTCCCGCGCCGCTCCGTAGACGTTCGCTCCCGCCGCCGAAAGCGCTCGGGCGAACTCCCGCCCGAGGCCACGATTGGCTCCGGTGACGAGCGCCGTCGCGCCTTTGACCTCCATGGTGTGTTTTCCTCTCGCCATGGCAGCCGCGTCCGCGTGGCCAGCCGCGGCGCCCGGATCACGAAGCTTTCGCGCCGCCTCGTCCCGGCGGGCCGGACAGGCCGGACGCGTCTTCGTCCCTACCTCCGGTATACGCCGGGTCGGCCGGACGGGCGAACCCTGGCGTGGCGGCATCGGCTGCCCTCCTGTGGGCCCGCGGCGGAACGCGGGACGCCATGCCCGCCAGGTCGCGGACCGCGCCGCGAGGCGCGTGCTGCCGGCCGGCCCGACACCGCCTGCCCGCGACAGGGCTGACGGACCGTATGAGATTTCCGGCTCCTGGACGGGTTCCGGGTCGTGGTGTGACGGCGCGCGATGTCCTTGCCGTCACCGGCGCATGGGCGGCGCCGCTCGATGACGGCACCCGCGCGTGCGACGCCTTCGAGCGTGGGGTTACCTTTCCGAGGGCGCCGGACGATCACGGAATCACCTGGTCGAGGGCAGCCACGCGGTAGGCCGATGCGGAGGTGCGCCATGTTGGAGGTGCTGGGGCTGGATCACTGGGCGGAAGTCGCCTATTTCGCCCTGGTCGACGGTTCACCACTGAGCGTCGGTGACCTGGAGAGCCGAACCGGCATCGAACACGACGCGCTCAAGGGCGCGTTGGTCCGCCTTGAGGACCGTGGCCTGATCTCGCGGATGGCGGGGCGGCCCGTACGGTACGCCGCGCTGCCGCCGGAGAACGCGGTCGAGGTGCTGCTGCTGGCACGGGAGCGGGACATCCAGCGGGTCCGGGCGCTGGCCCAGCGGCTCGCGGACCGGCACCGGAAGGCTCGGGCCGGACGGGACTCCACGCCGCTGATCGAGGTGATAACAGGTCCGGACGGCGTGGCCCGGTGCGGGCAGCAGCTCTTCCGCAGAGCGGAACACGAGATACGAGGCATCGACGCACCGCCGTACGCGCAGACGATCGACGGCAGCATGGTCAACTCCAGTACGGCCATCGAGGACCGGCGGGTGCGCAGCCGGTTCATCCATGCCCGGGACGCGTTCAGCAGGCCGGACGCGACGCTGCGCATCGAACGGGACATCGCGGCCGGTGAGGAGGTGCGATTCCTGCCGGAGGCGCCGATGAAGATGGTCCTCGCCGACGACCAGGCCGGGCTGATCCCGCTGCTCGCCACGCCGCGGGTGCTGGACTCCTGCATCCTGGTCCATCCGTCGGCGCTGCTCGACGCGCTGTCCGCGCTCTTCGAGACGCTGTGGCAGCACGCGCAGCCGTTCAGACCGGGCGGGCCCGCCGACGACGAGGCCGGCGAGTTCGCCAGTGAGGAGGAACGGCGGATCGTCTCGCTGCTGGCAACGGGGCTGCCCGACGAGGCGATCGCCAGACAGTTGGGCGTCGGCCATCGTACGGTTCAGCGCAGAGTCCAGGCGTTGCTGGTCAGGCTGGGTGCCAGCAGCCGGTTCCAGGCCGGGGTGCTGGCCGCCAGTCGTGGCTGGTGGCTGCCCGGCGGGCCGGAGTAGCGGCCGTGCGGGGACGGCCGCCGCGGCGGCCGCCCCCGTTGTACGGGACCGGAGTTACAGGTGCGCCAGGCTGAAGTCGCTGGTGACGACTCCGTCCTTGACGATTCTCACGGTTCTCGTCGTCGGCTTGTAGCCCGAGGCTGCGACGATCACCGTCAGCGGGTTGTCCTTGGCCGGAAGCCAGAGCTGATAGCCGCCGTCCGTGCCGGTGCTGAGCGTGTAGTCGCCGTTCTTCGTGTCGATCTGCACGGTCGCGCCGGCGAGAGGTGTGACTTCGCCGTCCGTGCCCGTGCCGGTGACGGTGCCGGTGAGCAGGCCCCAGCCGGCGGGTGCGGTCACCGTCATGGTGATCGGTACGGTCACCGCGCCGTAGGGAGTGTCGCTGTCGACGACCAGCGCGGCCCGGTGGTCACCGGCGTCGGCCGGTCCCATCGCGCTCGCGTCCAGGGTCACCTTGACGGTGGCCGACGCACCCGCCTTGACGGTGACCGACTTGGTGGACTCGGTGAGCCACGGCACATCCGCGTGCGGCTGGTCGTAACCCGCCAGTTTCTGTGCCGCGGTCTGGGTCGCGCCGGCGGCGTTGCGGCCGCCGATCACATACCAGCCGGGTGCGGACACCGCGTTGATCAGCGGGTTCGCCAGGTTCGGCAGCGCCGACCAGGCATCCGCGGCCGGGTCGTAGGCGTATGCCTCGTTGGTCAGTGCCTGAGCGCTGATCACGCTGCCGCCGGAGATGAGCAGTCGGCCGTTGGCGGCAGTGCCCGTCGCGCCCCAGAAGTCGATCGGAGCGTCCGCGATCTTCTTCCAGTCGCCGGTCTTCGCGTCGAGCGCGTAGCCCGCGGCGGTGTCGGTGGGCAGCCGGCCGTTCGGCTGGTACGCGCCGCCGGCGCAGTAGAGCACGCCGTCGGTGGTGGCGCAGGATCCGTAGGAGACCGGCCTCGGGTACGGCTTGCCGGTGGACCAGCGGTCCGACGCCGGGTCGTAGATCTGTACGTCCTCGAAGCCGCAGTTGAGCTGGTCGCACCCGCCGATCACATACAGCTTGTCTCCCAGGACGGCCGAGCCGGCCGAGCCGTACGCGATGGGCGCGTTGGCGATCTGGGACCAGTTGTCGGTCGCCGGGTCGTAGACGTCGCCGCCGGGAATCGGTATGCCGGCCGCGTCCTTGCCGCCGGTGACATAGAGCTTGCCCCGGATGAAGCCGTAGGCCGGAGCGAACCGCCCGGTGACGGCGTCGGCCAGCTTCTTCCAGCCGCCGGTCGTGGGATCGTAGGAGAAGAATCCCTTGTTCCACTGACCGTCCGGGGTCTGGCCGAGGCCCGCGTACAGCACGCCGTCGTTGACGGCGGCGAGACCGCCGTACGCTCCGCCGGGCAGGTCCGCGACGGCCTGCCAGGCCTGGTCGGTCTTCGTGCCGGTGGCCTTCGCCGCTCCGGTGGACCTGCCCGTCGCGGTGTTGGGCGTCAGCTCGGTCCTGACACGGTGTCTGGCGGCGCCGGCGGCCTTGCTCACCGGACCGCCGAGCCCCTTCTCGCCCAGCGAGACGGTGGCAGGTGAACCGCCGGTGTTCTTCACCGTCACCTTGACGGTCCCCTGGTCGCCCCATTTCACATCGCGGCCCACCGCGGTCTCGTTCACGCGCAGTTGAGCCGGGTGCAGAGCGATGTCGGCCGCGGTGACCGCGTCCGCGGCGATCTTGACCTTGGTGGTGACCTCCGGGTATCCGAAACCGGCCAGGCCGGCCGTGAACTGCTGCTTGCCGGTGCGGCTGGAGAAGGCCCAGTACAGGCCGTCGCCGATCGCCGGGTCGCCCGGCGAGGCGACGCTGTGACCGGAGTCCGACGGGACGGTGACACTCTCCACCGTGGCACCGAGCACACCGGCACCGGTGTTGGAGTCGGTGATCTGCCCGACGAGCAGACCGCCCGGCAGGGTGTCCAGAGTGCGGGTGCCCACTGCCACGTTGTCGAGCTGCCAGATGCCGGTCAGACCGCCCACGAAGTGGAACCGGACCCGTACGCCGGACTCGCCCGCGTACGCGGTGAGCGGGACGACTTCGTGCGACGGGCCGTTGACCACATCGGTGTGGTGCCAGACGTTCGTCCAGTTCCGTCCGTCGTCGGTGCTGACATCGACGTCCGCGGTGAGGTCGTCGAGCCGGTAGAGCGGCGGGAGAGCGGTGTCGAAGTCGAGCTCGGGCCTGGCCTCCTTGGAGAAGTCGTAGCTCGGGCTGATCAGTTCGGTGTCCGCGGGAGCCCAGCCGAGGGCGTAGTCGTCGACGATGGCGAACCGGCCGTCACCACCGGTCTGGTTGCCGCGGTTCAGCGGGTCGTCGAACTGCCAGCCACCGGCGTCGGTGTTGTTCTTCACCGTCCAGCCGCCCGGCGTGGAGCTGCTGACGAAGCTCTGCAGTCCGCCGCCGTGGTAAGTGATCGCGTAGCCGGGCGGGAGCGCGCCGGTGCCGGTCAGCGTCAGGCCGATGTCGGCGGTCTTCGAGGAACCGGCGACCGCGACGGTCGCGGTGCCCGGCTCATAGCCGGGATAGAGCGCGGCGGCGCGCAGCGTGTAGGTGTGGTCCATCGGCACCTTGACCGCGTAGTGGCCGGTCTTCGGATCGGTGAAGACACTGCCGGGCACGCCGTCGACGGTGATCTTCGCGTACACGCCCCAGCCGTGGCCACCGCCGTCCTTGACGGTGCCGGAGATGGTCTGGGTCGCCACCTCGACGAGCGGAATGTCCTTCGTCAGCGCGGCGCCGTCGGCCAGGTCCACCGTGCCGAGGCTCTGGTCGCCGTAGCCGAACGCGCTCACGGACAGCGGATACGAGCCGACCGGAACCGCCAGGTGGTAGCGGCCGTCCGCGTCGGTGGTCGCGCGGTACTGGCCGAGGGTGACCGTCGCGCCCGGGACGGGTTTGCCCGTCGACGAGTTGGTCACCGTACCGCCGAGCGTGCCGTGCGGACCGGGCCTGAAGGCCGCCACTCCCTGTGGTGTGCCCAGGCCGGTGGGGCCGTCGTAGCCGGGGCCGGCTATGCACTCGTAGCTCGGTGTGCACTCCGGTGTGGAACCGAAGCCGCAGAGCGAGCTGTCCGGGCAGCTCGCGTCGTCGCCCTCGGTCACGTCGTTGAGCGCGCCCGGGCTGAGGTACGGGTACGAGGCGGGATAGGTGTCGGCGACCGGGGAGCCGGCCAGCGCGTACACACCGGCGATGATCGGTGCGGAGGCGCTGGTGCCTCCGTAGACGTTCCAGCCGCCGTCGGAGAAGCTGTTGTAGACCGCGACCCCGGTGGCCGGATCGGCGACCGCGCTGACGTCCGCGACCGAGCGGCCGTCGCAGCCGGAGTCGGTCTGGAACGACGGCTTGGGCTCGACCTCGGAGCATCCGGAGCCGGGCGCGCCCCAGTACTTGTCTCCGGAGGCGTGGGTGATGACGCTGTTCCAGACCTTCTCGGACCAGCCGCGCCCGCTGTTGTCGCGGTTGAGTGAGGTACCGCCGACGGCGGTGACGTACGGAGACGAGGCCGGGTAGCTGACGCCGTATCCGCTGTCCGCCGAGCTGGCCACGATGGCCGCTCCGGGGTGGTTGAAGTACGCCTCGTCGTAGGCCCGGTTGCTGTAGTCCTCGCTGTACGCCCCGTACGAGTTGGACACGTACTTCGCGCCCAGCTCGACCGCCGTGTTCACGGCGGTGCCCAGGTCGTCGGAGGTGGGTCCGTCGGCCTCGACCAGCAGGATGTGGGCCTTCGGTGCGACGGCCGAGACCATGTCGACGTCGAGCGAGATCTCACCGGCCCAGTCGCCGTTGGACTGCGGGTAGTCCGCTCCGCCACGCTGGTCGACCTTGCGGAAGCAGCCGTTTTCTGTGGTGCAGGCGGGGAGGCCGTACTGCTTGCGGTAGATCGCCAGGTCGGCCTCGGCGTTGGGGTTGTCGTAGGCGTCCACGATCGCGACCGTGGCGCCGGCGCCTCCGTCGGCGGGCAGGCCGTAGGCGGAGAGCAGGTCCGCCGGAGCGTATCCCTCGGGCCCCGCGGCGGCGGTCCTGGCCGTGGTGCGCGGCTGGACGCCGAGCTTCTTCGGAACGTCGGTACGGCGCACCGCGAAGCAGGTGAACTCGCCCGGCTTCGGTTTTCCGCACACCGGTTCCGCGGCGGCCGTCGTGCCGCCGCCGGCCGGCGCCGCGGTGGCCTGCTGCGGCACCTGCAGCGCCAGCACACAGAGCAGCGCGGCGCTGACCACCGCGATCAGCCGGTTCACGCCGGTCCGTCCGGGTCGCGCGTATCGGGCGACGCGGCTCGTACGAGCGCCGCCCGGTACGGGTCTTGCCGTATGGCCCGGTCTCGCCGGGAATGGTCTTTGGGCACGCAAGAAGGACTCCACTTGGTGACAGCAGTGGGCCGACGCGGGACGTCAGGGTCGGCGGCGATACGCGGATGGCCTCGCTGGGAAGAAAGATCCACCTGTCCTGAGCGGCCGGTCAATGCGGTGAGCTGGCGGTTTGACGCCGTGACGGGTTAACGCCAGGAGTTCTTGTCCGAGCCCGGCCGGTGTGCGGCACCTGGCTCCCGCCGAACCACTCCTACCGCCGCGGTCCCTGCTGTCCGGGAATCGCCTGCCCGATCCAGATGCTGGTGATCGCGCTGATGTAGCGCGCTCCGCAGCGGTCCGAAGGCACGACGAGCTGGCTTCCGTCGGAATCCAGCGGACGGCCGTCCATGCGAGTGGCCAGCAGGACAGGCGTGTTGGTGAAGTCCGCGTCGATCTCCGCCCAGGACAGCACCGTATGGTGCCCGTCCCCGCCGGTCACGGCCAGCAGATAGCGGGAGCGGTCCTTGCGTCGCCGGAGGTCGAAGGCCGGGCCGGCGCCGATGACGACCTCCCGCAGCAGCGGTCCTTCGAAAAAGTGTCCCTGAGGTCCCTTGGACGCGCAGTCGAAGGACACCTCGGTCCGGTGCTGCTCCCAGCCCTCCCTGAGGTCCCTGACGGACAGCGTCGTCGGCCGGAGCAGCTCTCCTCGCAGAGCGAACCGCCTGGTGTGGGTGGAGAGTCGGCTCATCGGCTGCTCCCTGGGAACGGTCCGCCGTGACGAGTGCCCTCAGGTCATGCCCGGCAGTGGAGATCGAGAACCGTGAAAGCCAGCCGCGATCGCCTTTTTCCTGGCATGTGTGCCTCATCCACGGGCCTTAGGCCCGCAGATGCTGTTGAGCCGAGGCTCCGGTTCAGTCGGTGACGCTGCTCCTCTTGGCGTACAGCAGGTCCTGGTAGTCGGAGTGGCGGGCGATCCAGCCGGTGTAGAAGGGGCAGACGGCGAGCACCGCGAGGCCCTGTGCGCGTGCCGCGTCCAGTGATGTCCTGACCAGCGAGCCGCCCACTCCCCTGCCCTCGAACGCCGGCTCCACCTCGGTGTGCACAAAGGCGATCAGCTCGTGGGTGCGGATGTACTGCGCTATGCCGGCCAGTGTGCCGTCGACATACGCCTCGTAGCGGCCGGCCTCCGGGTTGTCGGAAACCGTTACCGCGCTGGTCGCGCTCGAATCGCTCATGATCTCGCCTCGGTGTTCTGTGGACGACGGAGGAGAGCTCCTCCGTCCTGGTCGGCCTATAGGATGATCGTAAAGTGTGTGGAGCGCGAGCGTGGACCGGCGAGCTGCCGGTGGAGCGAGGCGCCGCGCGCCCGGTCCTGGTGCCGCGCCCGTCCGCGGTGGTTCCGGTCGCCCGTTCGGCGAGTGCGGTGGCCGCCGGACGCGTCAGCCACGAACATGAACACGGACCGGCGGAGGAGGCACAGTGAAGATCGCGGTACTGGGCGCGACCGGAGGCCAGGGTGGCGCCGTGGTCAGCGCTCTGCTCGACGAGGGCCGCTCGGTCCGGGCGGTGGTGCGCGACCCCGGTGACGCCCGGGCCCGCGCACTGGAGTCGGCGGGCGCCGAGGTCGTCGCCGGCGATCTGTCCGACGCGGCGTCCCTGGCCCGGGCCTTCCGGGGCGCGTCGGCGGCGTTCGCCGTCACCACGCCTTTCGGGGCCGGGCTGGAGGCGGAGATGGCACAGGGTGTGGCGATCGTGGAAGCGGCCGCGCGGTCCGCGCTGCCGCACCTCGTCATGGCCTCCGTGGCCAGCGCGGACCAGCACACCGGGATCCCGCACTTCGAGACCAAGGCGCGCACCGAGGAGGTCCTCGCGGCCTCCGGGGTGCCGGCCACCGTGGTCGCGCCGACGTATTTCTTCGACAACGCCCTGGGAGCACTCCAGGAGATCGCCCAGGGCCAGATGACCTTGGCACTGCCCGCCGGGACTCCGCTCCAGCAGGTCGCCAGGCGCGATCTGGGACGTGTCGTCGCGGCCGTCGTCGCGGATCCGGACCGGTGGATCGGACAGCGGGTGGAAGTGGCGGGCGACGATCCCACGCCCGCGCAGATGGCGCGGGCCATCGGGGCGGCGGCGGGCGGGCCGGTGACATTGCGGCAGATCTCGCTGGAGGCCCTCCGGCGGATGAACCCCGACATGGGCGCCATGTACACGTTTCTGACGGAGTCCGGTTACAGCGTCGACATGGAGGCGCTGCGCGCGAACTTCCCGGACATTCCCTGGATCTCGTTTCCCGACTGGGCCGAGGAACAGCGCTGGCCGGTGCCGGGCAGCGGCTGAGATCCGTCGGTTCCGGCGCTCCGGACCGTGGCACGGTCCGGAGCGCCGGACGGACGACGGTGTCACATGCCGCGACACGCCACGGACCGGAAGTCCGCCATCGATGTCGTCCGGTAGACGTCGGCATCGCCGTCGCGCTCACCGGTGTAGTAGCGGACCTCGCCGGGGACGAGGGCCGCCAGTTGTCCGACGGTGAAATCGACGGAGGCCGTCGACCACGAGTTGTCGTGCGTGCCACCGAAGAGCGTATAGGTCTTGTCCGGGGCCAGACGGCCGGAGGACGACCGCTCGACGGTCCAGCCGTCGCCTCCGGTGTCCAGCGGCCATGTGGTGAAACCGGTGACGGGATCGGTTCGCGACCATCTGCCGACGGTCTTCGAGAGGTCGTCCGGCTTGTCACCGTCGGTGTACAGCACCGCGACGTCCATGTGATCGTGGCAGACGACCAGCACGCCGAGCGGCTGTCCCTCCTCGGTCACCGAGATACCGGTCACTCCCGCGGTGGGCACCGTACAGCCCTGCGCCGTCGCCGCCGCCGCGCAGACAGCGGTCGCCAGTGCGAGCCGGCGCACACCCGCCTTCATCCGCTTCCTCCTTCGCCTCACCGGCGCCGTCCGGACTCGGCGCGTCCCCGGCACTCGTCCCGGACTCGGCGGCGCGTGCACGGGACCGCCTCTTCAACACCCGTCCGGACGGCGGGAGTCCACTCCCACGACCACGGCGGCTCCTGATGGTCCACACGCCGTGGAGGCCGTGCCGGTTGCACCGCCCGGCCGCCGTTCTCAGCCATGTGCAGGAGATCCCGTCACGCCCGGGACAACAGCTCCTCCACGAGTCCGCCCATCCGACCGGTCTCGATGTCGGGACAGGACTCCAAGGCGAGATGGCGCCGTGCGCGGTCCGGCCGGTGGACAGGACACGGCTGTAAGCCGTCCGGAGGTGCGGAACACCTCCGGACGGCTCTCTGATCCGCCGCTCGCCGGCTCGCGGTGCGTGTCTCAGAACGCGGCGAGTCCCAGGTGCTCCCGGAGCGTGGTGCCCTCGTACTCCGTGCGGTAGACGCCGCGCTCCTGGAGGATCGGCACGACGCGGTCCGCGAAGTCGTCCAGGCCGCCCGGAGTCAGGTGCGGCACCAGGATGAATCCGTCGCTCGCGTCGGACTGCACGAAGTCATTGAGAGCGGTGGCGACCGTCTCCGGAGTGCCGATGAAGGACTGCCGGGTGCTGACCTCGATGATCAGCTCGCGGATCGACAGCTTCTTCGCCTCGGCGAGTTCGCGGTACTGGCGTGCGACGGCCAGTGGATCGCGGTTCATCCGGACGCTGGCGCGGCCTCTGGCGACCGTGTGCTCCCCGGGATCCGGATCGATCTCCGGCAGTGGTCCGTCCGGGTCGTACGCGCTCAGGTCTCGGTTCCACACCTGCTCCAGCAGCTTGATCGCGGTCTGGCCGCTGACCTGCTGACGGCGGATCACATGTGCTTTCTCCTGGGCGTCGGACTCGGTGTCGCCCAGTACGAAGGTGACTCCGGGCAGGACCTTCAGTTCGTCGCGGGATCGTCCGTAACGCGCCAGCCGGCCCTTGACGTCGGCGTAGAACTCCTTGCCCGCCTCCAGTGTGCCGTGCCGGGTGAAGATGGCGTCGGCGTCGGCCGCGGCGAACTCGCGGCCCTCGTCCGAGTCTCCGGCCTGGAAGATCACCGGGCGGCCCTGCGGGCTGCGGGGGACGTTGAACTGGCCGGTGATGTCGAACTGTTCGGTGTGATAGTCGAAGTGTCCGGCTCCCGGGTCGCCCAGGAACGTGCCGGATTCCTTGTCCGCGACGATCTCGTCACCGCGCCACGAGCCGAAGAGTGTTTTCGCCGCCGCCAGGAACTGCTTGGCCCGTTCGTAGCGGGCGTCCTGCGGAAGGAATCCGCCGCGGCGGAAGTTCTCGCCGGTGAACGCGTCCCACGAGGTGACCACGTTCCAGGCCGCACGTCCGCCGGAGAGATGGTCCAGGCTGGCGAACTGCCGGGCGACCTCATAGGGCTCGTTGAAGGTCGAGTTGATCGTGCCGGCCAGCCCGAGCCGGTCGGTCACGGCGGCGAGGGCGCTCAGGACGGTGAAGGTGTCCGGCCGTCCGACGACGTCCAGATCGTAGATGAGGCCGTTCTGCTCGCGGAGGCGAAGTCCCTCCGCGAGAAAGAGAAAGTCGAACTTGGCGCGCTCGGCGGTCCTGGCGAGATGTACGAAGGAACGGAAGTCGATCTGGCTGCCCGCGGCGGGGTCGTTCCAGACGGTGGTGTTGTTGACGCCGGGAAAATGCGCGGCAAGGTGTATCCGCTTGACAGGCTTGCTCATTTCACGTCCTCGATGCTCGGTGATGGCGCCGGGTCACGCGGCCGCGTAGCGGTTGGCCGGCCTGCTGAGTCCGAGCAGTCCGCGCAGTGTGCCGGCCTCGTACTCGCTGCGGAACGCCCCTCTCCGCTGTAGCTCCGGGACCAGGTCGCGGGTGATCGCGAGCAGGTCGTGCGGGATGGACGCCGGGCGGAGCCGGAAGCCGGAGAGTCCGGCGGACCGCCAGTCGAGCAGCAGGTCCGCCAGCCCGGCCGCGGTACCGGTGAAGACGAGCGCGTCCGAGGACGTGGCCTCACCCGCGAGGTCGTCGAACCGCGCCTTGCGGGCGCGCGCGGCTTCCTCGGTCCTGTCGAGAAAGACGACCAGATCGCCGAAGACGTGCAGCGCTTCCCCGGCCCGCCCGGCGGCGGTCTGCTCGCGTCGTATCTCCTGTTCAATGGTCCGCGCCTGCTCGCTGTCGAACGGCGTCACATGAACGACGTCCGCGGACCGCGCACCGAGCCGGTACGGCACGGTGGCGTGCGCGAGAGCCGTGACCACGGGCTGCCCCTGTGGCGGACGCGGTGTGATGGAGGGGCCCTTGACGCTGAACCACTTTCCGGCGAAGTCGGTGTAATGCAGCCGGTCGCGGTCGATGAAGCGACCGGTGGCGGCGTCACGGATCACGGCGTCGTCCTCCCAACTGTCCCAGAGGCGGCGCACCGCCTCCACATAGTCGGCGGCCTCCTCGAAGAGATCAGCGAGCAGACCGGCAACCACGGGATCGTCCCGGTCCTCGATGCGGAACTCCGGGAACTCCCGGCGGCCGAAGAGCGCGGCCTCGTACGCACGGGCGGAGACCTGGATCCGCAGGCCGGCCCGGCCGGTGCTGACATAGTCGAGAGTGGCTATCGCCTTGGACAGGTGAAACGGCTCGGTGTGCGTCACCGTCACCGCCGGCACCAGACCGACATGGCTGGTCAACGGCGCGACACGGGCCGCGATCAGGACCGCGTCCAGCCGGCCGCGGACCCGGCCGGGAGTTTCACCGGTGTCCGCCCGGTCGTAGCGGGCGGACTGGAGTCCGAGTGAGTCCTCGATGGTCACGAAGTCCACCAGGCCGCGCTCGGCCTCCTGGACCAGATCGACCCAGTAGCGCGGTGTGAACAGTTCGTCGGCGCGGGCGTCGGGCGCGCGCCAGGCCGCGGGATGCCAACCGGCGCCTTCGAGGGCTATGGCGAGATGCAGGGGAGATGTCTCGGGCACGGAGAAACACCACTTCCGGAGAGACGTGATGGCGGGTATGCCAGGTACGGGACAGAGGACCGCCCGGGCAACATCACCGGGGCGGCGGGCGGCTGTGGAGGAGAAACAAGAGCCTTTGGACGATGAGGCACAGGACGTCACCGTCGGACCACGGGCCCGGGAGCACCGTCCGACCGCTGAAGCTCCCGGTCAGGAAGCCAACGGCCGGAGAACCCTGGGCCGGCCCGGAGTCAGGCGCGACAGATGGCGCCGGCGACGCGCAGCAGATCGATGTGCAGACGCAGAAAGGCGGTGTGTGATGTGCGCGGTCCGATCGCCATCGCCGCCTCATCCTTCTTCGCTCTGTCCGCGCTCGTCCGCCGGGGCTCCGGCGGACGTGGTCTTCGTGGTCTTCGACCGGAGACCACGCCACGAACGACGACCACCGGTCGGCGGGCCAGGCCTCAGCGCCGGTGCTCGCACCCGATTCAAGCCTAACCGACCTTCGCGGCGGCCATCAATGCGGCAGGACTGACGGTGCGCCGGCCCAGGCCCTGTCTGACACGGGAACGACAGCAGGAGACGGCGGCCACCGATGGCGACAAGGGTCAGGCTCCGAGCTGATTGATCTCCCGGCTGTGCAGGATGTGCGGACCGGCGCCCCGGAGCGCCACCACCGCGAGCATCGCGCGGCCCAGGTGCTCGGTGGTCGTCACATGGTCCGGCGACAGCTTGCGCAACAACGGATAGAGCCAGGACGTGAGGGCGTACATCAGCCGGTACAGCCGGGTTCTGGACCTCGCTCCGTGGCGGGGCCGGATATAGCCCGGCCGGAACATATACGCGTGGAAGTCCATGGCGAGCAGTTCATTCTCCGTGCGGCCCTTGACGCGAGCCCAGGCCGAGCGGCCCTGTCCGGTGCTGTCGGTGCCCTCGCCGGAGACATAGACGAACGTCAAATCGGGGTTGCGCGGAGCGAGCGTCCGCGCGGCGGCGAGCGTGTAGTCGTGCGTGATACGGCGGTACTCCTCCTCGCTCCGGCCGGCCGAGGAGACACCCAGACAGAAGAAGCAGGCGTCCAGGCCGGTGAGTTGGTCTTCGAGGGACGTGAGGTCGGCGAAGTCCTGATGGACGATTTCGCGGACCTTCGCGTGATGTCCGCCGGTGGGTGTACGGCTCACCAGCAGCACGCTCTCCACCCGTTCGTCCAGCACACACTCACGCAGAACACCTTGTCCGACTATGCCGGACGCTCCAAAGATGATGACCTTCACTTCGACCGCCTCTCGCCGCGCACGACCACCAGCATAACCAATTGGTTAAAAAAAGTCTGTGTCACCGGCGGTGAGCAGCCACTCACGGGAGATAAGGACTGGTTGGTCAAGGGATATCCTCGGTCCATGGTGAAGAAATCCGATGTGACGAAGGCGCGGCTGCTGGAGGCCGCGACCCAGGAGTTCGCGGCGTACGGCATCGCCGGGGCACGAGTGGACCGCATCGCCGCCTCCGCATCGGTCAACAAGAATCTGATCTACGTCTACTTCGGCAACAAGGAGCGGCTCTTCGACACGGTCTACGCGGCCGCCATCGAAGAGCTGCTGTCAGCGGCGCCGTTCGACGCGCAGGACCTGCCCGGTTACGCCGGCGCGCTCTTCGACTTCTATCGCGCGCATCCGCATCTGCTGCGTCTGGCGCGTTGGCACGGCCTGGAGCGGCCCGCCGCGGACGCGCTGCCCGTCGCCCAGGAGTCGACCTCGGCCAAGCTCCGCGAACTGGCCGCCGCGCAGGCCGACGGTCTGGTGGACGCCGGTATGCCGGCTCACGCGCTGCTGACCCTGGTGCTGGTCCTCTCCAGTGCCTGGAGCGACGGCTCCCCGGAGGGCCGTACGCCCGACGAGGACGCCGCGCTGGTCAGCCTCCGGCGGCATTCCGTCGTCGTGTCGGTCGGCCGCCTCACCCGGCCTCCCAGGCCGCAGGACGGCGCCCCGGCCCTGCCGGACGGCGACGCCGCCCGGCAGACCGTGAGGACAGCGCGGAATTGACGGCGTCGCGGAATTTCTGACTGACCGGTCAGTCCGCCGCGAGATCCGGACGGATGCCGGGCCGCGGTCCGACCGGCCGGCCATCTCCGCGAACGCTTCCGCCCGTACGCGACAAGTACCGGGTGAGGCCGCTGTTCACGCGGCTACGGATGGGAGGTCCGGTGGAAACGGACGACGAGCTTCTCACCCGCTCGGTGCGGGACACGGGCGCGTTCGAGCCGCTGGTGGCACGGCATTCGACGGCGCTGCACGGCTATCTCGCACGCCGGGCGCCGCAGGCGGCGGACGATCTTCTGGCCGAGGTGTGGCTGCGGGCGTACACGGCGCGCGGGACCTACGACTCCGGCCGGGGCGCCGCGCGGACATGGCTCTTCGGCGTGGCCAGGAACGTACTCGCCGCGCACTGGCGCAGGCACTCGCAGGACCAGCGCGCGTCCCAGGCCGACGAGGAGACCAATGACCCCTGGCAGGCGGTCGACCGGCGGCTGGACGCCGCTGCGGTCGCACCGCTGATCCGCCGCACGCTGGCCGAACTCCCGCATGTGGAGCGGGAGTTGCTGCTGCTCGTGGCCTGGGAACAGCTCACTCCGACGGAAGCCGCCGCCGTGGTCGGCATACCACCGGGCACCGCCCGCTCCCGGCTCCACCGGGCCCGTACGCGACTGCGCGCGGCACTCGGCACACCGCACACGACTCCCATGGCAGGAGACCTCGCATGACCGGCACTCGGCACGACAGGGCCGCCCTCCTCGACTTCGACGGCGCGGACCGGCTGCGGGCCGCGGCCGAGACCGCTCCGCCCAGCCCCGCCGCGGTCGGTGCCGCGCTGGCAGCGGTACGCGCCGCCGCCGCGCGGGAGGACGGCGTGGTGGTCGTCGCCCACCGGCCGGTCCATCGCACCCGGCGGTTCCTGGTCTCGGCCGCGACGGTCGCCGCCGTCGCCGTCGGCGCTGCCGTCTATCCCACCCTGGGCTTCGGAGGACGGGCCCCGACGACCGCGGACGCGGCGAGCTTTCTCCACGAGGTCGCGGACAGCGCCGCCGACAGGCCCGCTTCCCAGGCCCCGTACTGGAAAGTGACCGCTTCCTCCGCCATACCGTTCACCGGGAAGCGGACGGTGTCCCGCGTGTCGTGGCTGAGCAGGACCGGCATGGTCACCCGGACGGGCGACGGCCCGGCCTTTGACTTCCCCGCCGGAAAGGGCAAGGACGCGCTGATGTCGTGGGACGTGGTCGGCAAGGCGGTGACCTGGGACGATCTGAGGACTCTGCCCACCGATCCCGCGGCGCTCCAGGCGCGGCTCCTCGGCGGGGCCACCGGTCCCGTCGCCCAGGACGCGCTCTTCAACGGCATCGACGCGCTGCTGTCCCGGGCGCCGGCCGGCCCGCGACTGCGTGCCGCGCTGTACGAGGTCCTCGCCGGGATCCCCGGAGTGCGCCTGGCCGGAGAGGTCAAGGACAGCACCGGACGCGACGGCACGGCGGTCGAGCTGGACAACGGCGACCGGCGCAGCCGTCTGGTCATCTCTCCCGCGACCACCCAGCTCCTGGAGACCGAGGTGCTCGTCCGGGGCGGCGAGAAGGACGGCGACCTCGTCAGCCGCACCACATATCTCTCGGCGGAACCCGCCTGGGACGCTCCTCGTGGCCGCAGGCCCACGCCCGAGATCCCTGGCGGCTCCTCGGGCTTCCCCAGGCTCCCAAAGGGCATCGCGACCCCGAAGAGTCTCGCGCCACCGAGGTCCGAGGACTGAGGTCCCGTCCGGCTGCCGCCGCCCCGGCCCGTACCCGCGCGGGAACCGTCGGCGCGGGTACGGGCCGTGCCGTCGCTCTCGCCGCTTTTCCGGCGGCGGGGCGCGGTGGTGGTACCGGGGCCTGTCGCGAACGTCCCGCCTGGCCCGCGACCGGGCGGACGGCGCTACTTGCGCGACACGGCCTACTTCTGCGAGAAGGCGGCGTTCCAGCCGGTGAGTTCCGCCGGGCGGTTGGTGATGATGCCGTCGACGCCCATCGCCTCCAGCGCCTTCCAGCGCGCCGGGGTGTCGACCGTCCACACCATCAGTGCGACGCCGGCGGCGTGCAGATCGGCGACGGCACCGGGCCGCTTGCTCAGGGCTTCGTCCGACGGGTTGTACGAGGCGAGGTGCAGCTCTTTCGCCGTGGCCACCGGGTCGGCGTCCAGATCACTGCGGAGCAGTCCCAGAGGCAGTTCCGGAGCGAGCTCATAGGTGTACTTCAGGGCGTTCACTTCGAAGCTCTGCACGAATACGCGCCCAGTCATCTGGTGATCACGGATGGTCTTGACGATCGTCGCGACCTCGGCCCGGGTGTGCGCGCTCTTGATCTCCAGCAACAGGTCGCCGCCACGGGTGCGCAGATCGTCCAACTGCGCCGCCAGGGTCGGGACATGTGTCCCGGCGTAGGAGGGCGCGAACCAGGAACCGGCGTCGAGTGCGTTGAGCTGGGCGGAGGTGAGGCCGCGGACGGCGCCGGTGCCGTTGGTCGTCCGGTCCACCGTGCTGTCGTGCATGACATGAGGAACGCCGTCCTTGCTCGGCTGGACGTCGTTCTCGATGTACTCCGCCCCTCCTCTGCGGGCCACCTCGTCGGAGACCAGTGTGTTCTCCGGTGCCGCGGACGCGGCGCCGCGGTGTCCGATGACGGTGAGCGGGGAACCCGCGGGCCTGATCCAGTCCCGCGCCGGGAGTTCGGTGACCAACAGATCGTCGAACGACACGGTCGCACCGTTGACCAGGAGTGCCTCCACACCCGCGGCGGAGCGGGCGACACCGCTGGTACGCAGGGCCTCCCGGCCGTCGAAGAACCAGCGCGCCATCGAGCCGTGCACCTCCGCGGCGATCCGTATGTCCCGGCCGGTCCCGGCCGCCGAGGGCGCGGCGGCGGTGTCGGTGACATTCCAGGTGTTGGCCGTCGTCCGCTGCGCGAACTCAAGTCCGTTGGCGGCCGTGGTGCCGGTGCGCATGGTGGCGATCGACCAGGGCACGGCACCGCCCGCGGGTACGTCCAGACCCATGGCGGCCCAACGGGCCGCGTCGGCGGCGGACTCGAAGCGGGCGGTCACCTCGATGCGGTAGTCGGCGAGGTGTTCACCGAAGGTGATACGGCTCTGCTGAGAGGAGCTGGTTGACGCTCCGTACAGACGGCCGTTCTTCACCTGCCAATTCCCCTCCACCGCGCGGAAGCCCGCGGGCAGCGCGCTTCCGGAGAAGTCGGCGGAGAGGACGATCCGCTCGGCGGCGGCGGTGGCCGCGTCGGCGTCGGCGTCGGCCGGGGCGGTGGCGAACACGGAGAAGGAGACGATGACGGAGCTGGCGAGCAGCGCTGCACGCGCGCGAAACAGTGGTCGGCCCATGAGGAAAAGGTATGAGCGCGGCGACAACGCGCACGAACGCGGAAGGGAACGCCAACGGACGGTCAGAAGACCGTTGGCTCCGTTCCGGCGCGCGGCACGAAGACGGGCCGGCCGGACACAGGTCCTCCGAGCGTCAGAACCTGAGATACACGTTCTTGGTCTGGGTGTACTCCTGTAGTTCCTCGATGCCTTCCTCCCGGCCGATGCCCGAATCGCGCACGCCTCCGAATGGCGTGCCGGGCACATGGGCGGAGCTCCAGTTGACCCAGAGATAGCCGGTCCGCAGATCGCGTGCCGCTGCCATGGCGGTCCGCAGTTCCTTCGTCCAGACGCTGGCCGTCAGTCCGACGGGCAGCGCGTTCGCCTCCGCGATGGCCTCGTCGTAACTGTCGAACGGCGACGCGACGAGTACCGGGCCGAAGATCTCCTCCGTGAACAGCGGGCCGGTGGAGCCCGAGGGAGCGGAGAACAGCGTGGGCCGTACGTAATATCCCGGCCCGTCCGGGATCTCGCCGCCCGCGACGAGATCCAGCGCGGGATCGGACAGGCCCGCCGTGATGTAGCCGGTCACCTTGCGGTACTGATTCTCGGAGGCCAGCGGCCCCATGTCGGTGTCCGGCCGTGTCGGGTCGCCGACCCGCATCCGGTCCATCCGCCGGCCCACCTCCGTGACCACCTGGTCGTAGACGGAGCGGTGGATCAGCAGCCGTGAGGTCGATCCGCAGGACTGTCCCTGCCAGGTGAAGTTCATCCCGTTCATCGCGCCCTCGACCGCGTCGTCCAGGTCGGCGTCGGCGAAGACGATCAGCGGGTTCTTCCCGCCGAGTTCCAGGGTGATCGTCTTGACCGCGACGGCGGCGGCCTGGGCCTGGATCCTGCGGGCGACCGGTTCGGAGCCGGTCAGAGCGACGCGCGGCACGTCCGGATGCGTCACCAGGCGCTCTCCGACCACGCTGCCGAGGCCGCTGACGATGTTCAGCACGCCGGGGGGCACGACACCGGCGGCCAGCTCGCCGAGGCGCAGCGCCGACAGAGAGGTCGCCTCGGCCGGTTTCAGGACCACCGCGTTTCCGGCCAGCAAGGGCGCCGCGATACGCGCGGCGCGAACATCAGCGGATGGTTGAAGGCCACGATCCGACCGACCACACCGAACGGGTCGCGCAGGGTGAAGTCGGCGGAATTCGGTCCGGCCGTCGGAATGGTCTCGCCTCGCAGTTGCAGCGCGAGGCCGGCGAAGTACCGCAACTGCTGGACGGCGATGCGGAAGTCGTTGCGCATCACCGCGATCGGACTGCCGTTGTCGACCGTGTCGATCCAGGCCAGTTCCTCGCCGTGCGTCTCGATCGCGTCGGCGAGAGCTCTCAGTACCTGGGCACGGTCGGTGATCGATGTGGCCGCCCAGCCCGGCGCCGCCTCCCGCGCCGCGGTCACGGCGTCATCCACATCGGACGGACCGCCCAGTGGGATGCGGGTGACGACCGTCTCGTCGGCCGGGTTCACCACGTCGAGTGTCTCGGCCGAGGCCGCGTCCTTCAGTTTCCCGCCGATCAGCATCCGCCAGTGCCGGTCGACGATCTCGCGGACGTCCGGGACGGCGGCCGACCCGGGCGGTGTGTCCTGGCGGACGGACTCACTGAGTGATCCAGCGTTCATGGGTCCACGTCCTCTCCGGCCGGCGGGTCCTCTCCGGTGTGTCCGGCGCCGAAGCCCCTGTCCCGTACCGGGACGCCGGTGAGGATGGGGCCGGCTGAGGGCCGCCGCGTGTTCGGCGATGCCGTGGACGGTCGCGTCGGTGCCTGCGGCACGAGGGACGCGGACACGAGGACGGCGCCTTCGGGCGCGGCCGTCTTTCCGTGATCCGGCCGCTCGCACTCCAGGCTATGCCAACGCACCGGACAGCCGCGTTCCCGTGTGCCGCCACGGCGACGCTCCGGAGGCGTCACCGTGGCGGCACACGGGCGTCGGACCGGGCTCGCCGCGCCCTTGTGCCCGGTGTGTGATGGTGCCGGTCTCAGTGCGCGATGGTGTCGATCAGCTCGCGGGCGCCCTGGCGCAGCAGCGCGAGGGCGACGGAGGCACCGAGGTCGGCGGGGCTGAGCAGACCGGCCCACTCGTGGGCGTTGAGCACGGTCTTGCCGTCCGGTGTGAAGACGCAGGCGCGCAGCGAGAGATCGCCGTTGCGCCGGGCCTTGGCGTAGCCGGCGATGGGTGAGTTGCAGTGGCCCTGGAGGACATGGAGGAACATCCGTTCCGCGGTCGTCTCGCGGTAGGTGTCCGGGTCTCCGAGCTCGCTGACGACATCGATGAGCGTGGTGTCGTCCTCGCGGCACTGCAGGGCGAGGACTCCCGCGCCGATCGGCGGGCACATCGTCTCCGGCGAGAGGATCTCGGTGATGACGTCGGCGCGGCCGATGCGCTCAAGACCGGCGACGGCCAGAAGGATGGCGTCGGCCTCACCCGCGGCGAGTTTCTCCAGCCGGCGGTTGGCGTTGCCGCGGAACGGCACGCATTCGAGGTGCGGATGGGAGGCGGCGAGCTGTGCGACGCGGCGTACGGAGGAGGTGCCGATCCTGGTCCCGGCCGGGAGCTCGTCGAGCGTGCGGCCGCCGGGATGGACAAGGGCGTCACGGATGTCGTCACGTTTGAGGAACGCCGCGAACGTCGTGCCGGCGGGCAGCGGGCGGTCCGCCGGGACGTCCTTGACGCAGTGCACCGCGAGGTCCGCCTCGCCCGCCAGGAGCGCGGCGTCGACCTCCTTGGTGAAGGCTCCCTTGCCCTCGACCTGGGAGAGGTCGCCCATCCACTTGTCGCCGGTGGTCTTGACCGGGATGACCTCGGTCGCGGTGCCGGGATGGAGCGCGGCCAGTTCGGCGCGGACGCGCTCCACCTGGGCCAGGGCCATGGGCGAGTCGCGGGAGACGATACGAATGAGTTCAGGGGCGGGCATGCGGTCCACGATAGACCGTCGGATCCGCGCTCCGACGACCAGCCCGGAGGCCATCTCAGCGGTACGACGAGCACATTGGGACCTTCGGGCGCGTGTGCGAGAACGGGGCGCGCGAAGGTGATCGGACATGCCGACCGGTACGCGTGGCGCGCCGACCGGCGGAGACCTGGCGGTTCGGAGAAGATCATCACAAAAGGACGAGCGACGAGGCGATGTCATGCGCGCAGTTGTGCTGGAACAGTTCGGCGGCTCTCTGACCCTGAGTGAGATCAAGAAACCCGTCGCCGGTGCGGGCGAGGTGCTGGTGCGGGTGGCGGCCAGTGGAGTGAATCCGCTGGACACCAAGATCCGCGCCGGGCAGGCGGATCACGCGAGAACCCACCTTCCGGCCGTGCTCGGCATGGATCTGGCGGGTGTGGTCGAGGACACCGGCCCGGATGTCAGGGACTTCGCTCCGGGTGACGAGGTGTACGGACTGACCGGCGGCGTCGGGGACCTCCAGGGTTCCCTCGCCGAGTACGCGGCGGTGGACGCCCGGCTGCTGGCGCACAAGCCGTCGTCCCTGGACATGCGCGAGGCCGCCGCTCTGCCTCTTGTCGTCATCACCGCCTGGGAGGGCCTGGTCGACCGGGCGCGGGTGCAGGCCGGTCAGCAGGTGCTGGTACACGGCGGCGCCGGGGGCATCGGGCAGATGGCCGTACAGCTCGCCCGCGCACGAGGTGCGGACGTGTTCGCGACCGGGTCCGCCCGGAGCCTGGAGACCATCGAAGGCTTCGGCGCGACCGCGATCGACTACACCACCACGGCGGTCGACGACTATGTCTCCCGGTACACCGGAGGCGAGGGCTTCGACATCGTGTTCGACACCGTCGGCGGCTCGACCCTGGAGGCGTCCTTCACGGCGGCCCGTACCTACACCGGTCATGTGCTCAGCTCCCTTGGATGGGGCACGCACAGCCTCGCTCCGCTCTCCTTCCGAGGGGCCACGTACTCCGGAGTCTTCACACTGCTGCCCATGCTGACCGGCCGTGGACGGGATCACCACGGAGACATCCTGCGCGAAGCGGCCGGCCTCGCGGACGGTGGGGCACTCACACCAGTGGTCGATCCGCGGCGCTTCAGCCTCACCAATGTCGCCGACGCCCATGAGGTGGTGGCGAACCGGACCGCCAGGGGCAAGGTCGTCGTCGACATCAATCCCTGAGACGCGTCCGTGGACCGTCCCGCCACCTTGCGCGTGGCCGGTCCGGCCGGAGGTGGATCAGACCATGTTCTCGGGCCGCACCACGCGGTCGAAACGCTCGGCGTCGATATAGCCGCTGGCAAGAGCCGCCTCGCGCAGTGTGGTGCCCTCCCGGTCCGCCTTGTGCGCGATGGCGGAGGCCCGGTCGTAGCCGAGCACCGGAGAGAGCGCGGTGACGAGCATCAGGGAGCGGCCGACGTACTCGGCGATCCGGTCCCGGTCGAGCTCGACTCCCTCGACGCAGTATTCGCGCAGCTTCGTACAGGCGTCGCCGAGAATCCGCGCCGAGTGCAGGAAGTCACTGATGATGATCGGGCGCATCGCGTTGAGCTCGAAATTTCCCTGGGAGCCGGCGAAGGCAACCGCCGAGTCCTCCGAGAGCACCTGGATGCACACCATCACCATGGCCTCGCACTGTGTCGGGTTGACCTTGCCGGGCATGATCGAGCTGCCCGGTTCGTTCGCCGGGAGAGTCAGCTCACCGATCCCGCAACGAGGTCCCGAGGCGAGCCACCGGATGTCGTTGGCGATCTTCATCAGTGATACGGCCAGTCCGCGCAGCCCGGCCGAGGCGGCGACCATGGCGTCGAGGCCGCCCTGGGCGGCGAACTTGTTGGGCGCCGTACGGAACGGCTGCCCGGTCAGCTTCGCGATCTCCGCGGCCACGGCCGCGCCGAAGCCGTCCGGAGCGTTGATGCCCGTGCCGACGGCCGTGCCGCCCACGGCCAGTTCATGGAGTCCGGGCAGAGTGGCCCTGACCCGGTCGAGGGCGTCGCCGAGCTGCTGAGCGTACCCGGACCACTCCTGACCGACCGTCAGCGGTACGGCGTCCTCCAGGTGGGTGCGGCCGATCTTGACGACGTCGTGCCAGGACCGGGCCTTGGTGTCGATCGCGGCGCGGAGCCGCTCCACGTGCGGCACCAGCCGGCCGTCGAGCTCCTGGACCGCCGCGACATGCATCGCCGTGGGGAAGGTGTCGTTGGAGGACTGGCCCATGTTGACGTGGTCATTGGGATGGACCGGAGTCTTGGAGCCGAGCTCACCGCCGACCAGTTGGACGGCCCGGTTGCTGATCACCTCGTTGGTGTTCATGTTCGACTGTGTGCCGGAGCCGGTCTGCCACACGTAGAGCGGGAAGTGCTCGTCGAGTTGTCCCGAGGTGACCTCGTCGGCGACTCGGGCGATCAGACCGGCCTTCCACTCGGGCAGCCGTCCCGCCCGCCCGTTCACGAGCGCGGCGGCCTTCTTGACATAGCCGTACGCGTGATAGACAGCGGACGGCATCCGGTCGTCACCGATGGAGAAGTGGATGAGTGACCGCTGGGTCTGAGCCCCCCAGTAGCGGTCGGCGGGCACCTCGATCGCGCCCATGGAGTCGGTCTCACGGCGACGGCCGGTCGCCGTCAGTCCGACGGGCACATCGAGGATTCGCGGCGGAGTCTCCGGGCCGGCCGCGCCGCGCCCGGCGGCCATCACGTTCCTCCGTCCGGATAGACCGGCTGCCACATCGCGTCCAGCACGGCCTGTACGGGGTCGTCGACCGGCTTCGGGGCCACTCCGTCGGCCATGGCGGCCCGGACCACCGCGACCGCCACCGCGGCCGAGGAGGCCCGCAGGTCGGCGACGGGTGGCAGCAGCGAGGCCCCGGGCTCGCTGACATCGACCTGGCCCGCGACCGCTTCGGCCGCCGCCAGCAGCATGCCGTCGGTGACCTTGCTCGCGCGCGAGACGATGGTGCCCAGGCCCAGCCCCGGATAGAGCAGGGCGTTGTTGGCCTGGCCGATGATGTGCGTCACGCCCTCGTACTCGACAGGGCCGACGGGGATGCCGGTGGTCACCAGCGCCTTGCCGTGCGACCAGGCGATCACATCCGCCGGCATCGCCTCGATACGTGAGTCCGGATTGGACAGCGGGAAGATGACCGGGCGTTCGGCCGACGCGGACATCGCCTCGACGACCTCGCGGGTGAAGGCGCCGTGCACGGTGGACGTGCCGATCAGGATGGTCGGGCGGGCATGGGAGACGGTGTCCAGCAGCGTGATGTCCGAACGGCGGTCGGGAGCCCAGCCGGAGACCTCCGACGCCTCGCGGGCGTACGGCTGCTGGAAATCGCGCAGCCCGGTCATGTCGTCGGTGAGCAGGCCCTGTTTGTCGACGAGCCACACCTGGCCGGTGGCCTCCTCGCGGGTGGCGCCGTCGCGCACCATCGCGTCACGGAGCTGGTCGGCGATGCCCACTCCGGCGGTTCCGGCGCCGAAGATCACCACTCGCTGCTCCCGCATCGGTACGCCCGTGACGCGCAGCGCCGAGAAGACGCCCGCGATGCTGATCGCACCGGTGCCCTGGAGGTCGTCGTTGAAGACACGCAGACGTCCGCCGTACTGCTCCAGGATCCGGCGGGCATTGCCCGGTCCGAAGTCCTCGAAGTGCAGCAGCGCATGGGGAAACAGCCGGGAGGCCGTCTCCAAGTAGGTCTTGATGAAGGCGTCGTACTCGTCTCCGCGCCGGCGGGAATGCCGGTTGCCGAGATAGAGCGGGTCATTGAGCAGCGACTCGTTGTCGGTGCCGACATCGAGTGACACCGGGATCGTCCGGGAGGGATCCACTCCCGCGGCGGCGGTGTACACCGCGAGTTTGCCCACCGCGATCTCGATGCCGCCCACGCCCCAGTCACCGATCCCGAGGATCTCCTCGGCGTCCGTCACCACGATCAGATCGACGTCGTCCGCGCCCAGACCGAGCCCCGCGAACGACGCCTCCACGTCCTCGGGATGGTCGATGGAGAGATACACACCGCGCGGGCGGCGGTACTCATGGCTGTACTGCTCGATGGCCTCGCCGACCGTCGGGTCGTAGACCACCGGCAGCAACTCGCTGAGATGGTCGAGGAGAACCTTGTAATACAGGGTCTCGTTGTGATCGTGGAGCTGCTCCAGATAGACGTTCTTGGCCAGGTTGTCGGGCTGCTCCTCCAACTGGCGGTAAGCGCGCTCGGTCTGCTGGTCCAGATTCAGGACCGCCGAGGGCAGCCGCCCGGTGATCCCCAGCTCCCGGCGCTGCTCCCGGGTGAACGCCACTCCGTGATCAAGCGCGGGATTGTCCAGAACGTCCTGCTGGCGTGGGTTCTCGCCCATGGCATCTCCATTGGAGTAGGCGCGTCCGTCCCCCCGGTACTCGGGCGCCACACTGGATCACTCGGCCGTACCTCACCGGCAAGTCTAGGCAGCCGGAGGGGACATCGCATTCGCGAGACGCCGGCCCGCCGTGACACCGGCCGGTGGATGGACGGAGCAGCATGCACCAGGACACCGCCGTCGACGGTGGCGCGAAGTGTCATCGATCAGACACACAACGTGACTTCACCGCGTCCGCCGCGCGGCGCGGACGTACGGTGAAGCGGCCGGTCAGCCCTTGCGCCACTTCTGGTTCGACGACCCCTTGCACGTCCACAACTGCAACGCGGTTCCGCTGGCGGTGCCCTTGTCGAGGACGTCGACACACTTGTCGGCCGCGCGGTTCACCAGATCACCGGCGGCGGCCAGATAGAACTGCTGCCCGGGGCCGCCGTTGCAGGTGGCGAGCTGGATGGCGGCGCCGCTCTGAGTGGAGCCGCCCGCCACATTCATGCACATACCGAGGGACCGCACAGTGCCGTCGGAGCGGAAGGACCACTTCTGGTTGTCCTGCGGGGAACAGGTCCAGATCTGCAGCCTGGTGCCCGATCTGCCCACGCCGTTCTGGGAGTCGGTGACATCGATGCAGCGGCCGGACGCGGCGCCCACCAGCGGCACTCCGGGAGCGGAGACATTGAGGGACTGATCCCGCGTCTGGTCCACCGGCGCGTCCCGCGCGGGCTTGCCGCTCCCTGCGGTGCCGCCGGCGGCGGTGGACCCCGGGGACAGTGTCTGCTTCTGTCCCTGGTCCGTGGCGCCGGAGGCCGGTGCGGTGTCCGGGCTCTGTCCGGCCACCGCACCGGACCCGGGCGCCGGCGCCCGGCCGCCCGGGGCCACCGGGACGAACGGGCCGCCGGCCCATGGCGCGGGAGCGGAGTCCCGCTCCCGGCCCGGAGCGGCCGGGCCGTCCGGTTTCCCGGACGGTGCCGGCGAGACGGCGGTGTTGGCCCGGCCGTCCGGTGACGCGACGGCGACCGCGCTGCTCGGCTCCGCCGGATCCGAGGTCAGGTCGATGCTCGCGAGCAGAGGCAGTGTCATGACGCCGGCGCCGGTCAGGGCGGCGGCGGCGGCCGTCGTGGCCCAGACCCGCGTCCCCGGCAGCAGACCGCGCCGCGGGACCGTGGGCCGCCGCGCGAAGGTCTCGGCGAATGGCGCCGCTTCCGGGTCGCCGGACCGTCCGGAGTTCGGTGTGTGGGACAAGGACGGCACGTCGGCTCCAGAAGGATCTGATCGGTCGAAGCGGGTGGTGCCCCGAGGATCTCCGTCGCCACCGGTGCCACTCCACGCACATTGGGAAAACGGTTGGTTAACACGGTCTCCACATGCTTCCGGTTCGTCATGATCAGGCCATAGATGCACAGTTGGGAGCGGTGTCCGGCCGGAAACACAACACATGACCGGCGCCTATTCTCCTCTCGTCCGTACGTCACTTCTCGATGGAATCCGGGGGCTGAGGCCGTGAGCCGCATCGACCGCGACCGCGTTGACGAAGTCCCGCCGGCGGCCACCGCGCCGCCCTCCGCCGACCGCGCTCTCGCCCTTCTTCTCGCCGAGCGGGACGGCCTGCGGCGCTATGTCGCGGGGCTGATGGGCCGGGACGCCCACGGCGCCGAGGACATCGTCCAGGAGACCCTGCTGCGTGCGTGGCAGCTCACCGCACGGCTGGACTGGCATGAACGGCCCATCAGGATGTGGCTGTTCCGCGTGGCCCGCAATCTTGTGATCGACACGCGGCGCAAGGACCGGGCGGTGCCGGTGGGGATCTCGGCGGCGGACTTCGCCTCGGCGGCTCCCGCGCATGTGCCCGACCACGCCGAGCGGATCGGTGACCGGTGTCTGCTGGTCGCCGCGCTGCGCACCCTCGACCCGCCTCAGCGGGAGGCCGTCGCCCGCGTCCATCTGCTCGGACAGCCGGGCGAGGATGTCGCCCGGCTGCTCGGCGTGCCGAGAGGCACGGTCAAATCGCGTACGCACCACGGCGTACGGGCGCTCCGGACGAAGCTGGCGGAATTCTCCGGAAGCCCGGTCGGGGCCGAGGCCGGAGGCGGGATCGGATCCGGAAGCGAGGTCGCCGCATGAGCGCGCCGGGTGGAGGGCTGACCCAGTGGCTGGGACTCGCCGGGATCCTGATCCTGCTGATCGCGCTGACTCACTGGCTGGTCCGCCGGCAGGGCGGCTGGCGAGTCCTGCGGCGCCGCGTCGGGCGCCAAGTGCGGCTCACCGTCGAGGCGTTCACCGCGCCCGTGCGGGCGCAGCTCCGCTACCGGCGGCGGTTGCGGCTGCTCACCCGTCTGCTACGGGACCGGTCCGGCTGGCCGGACGCGGAGCGGGCCGTACGTCGTGCGGCCGGGCTGCGTCCCGGATTCCGGCCGTACGGAGCGCTGCTCGGGCCGGATCTGGTCGGCGTGCTGGTCGCGGGAGTCGCGGAGAGCGGCCGGGCCGAGCTGCCGGATCCATGGACGGCGGACGAGGCGGAGCCCCGTCTGTGGTGGATCGCCCGTGCCGACCTGGCGGGTCCCGCCCTGCCGTCTTCCGGGCCGGACGGGCCGGACGGTTTGACCGGGCCGGACGCCGGTCCTGAGCCGGACGCCGCGCCGGGAACCGTGGCGCCGCTGCTGTGCTGCGTCGGGACTGACGGACGGCACGCCGTATTTCTGGACCTGCTCGCGGGCCCCACCACGGTGTCCGTCTTCGGAGTCTCCAGGACGGCCCGCGCGGTACTGCAATCGCTGGCGGCGCAGCTCGACGCGCGCCTTCCGGCGGGCTCCGTCGAGGTCACGTCCGGTGTGCACCAGCACCACACCGGCCGTACGACCGCCGATGTGCTGGCCGCGCCCGGCGGAATGTTCGCCGTGTGCGCCGAGCCGCCTCGGACACGGCTGCCGGACGGACTGCGGCTGCTCTGCCTGGGCGCGGGCCGTGACCGGGCGCGGCTGCTGGAGGCCGGTCCGGACGGGCTGCTGGACATACACGGAGCCGCGCCTTCGCTGCGCGTCGACTCCCTTCCGCTGGCGCGGGCGGTGGTGCGGGCCCTGCGCGGCCTGCCGCCGTATCCGGTGGACGGCGACGGCGCGGCGCCCGGACAGGCCGGTCTTCCGGCGGCCGGTGCCGCTCCCGCCGTCCATGGCGCCGCGTCGGACGTGCCGGACGAACTCGGTGAAGGCGCCTCCTCGGCCGGTGCGGCAGGCGTCTCCGCCATGGCGGAGGCCACTGCCGTCGCGGGCCGGAGCTCCGCGCCGACCGGAGCGCCGTCGGACGACGACGATCTCGCCGAACCCGTGGAGTCCGGCACCGCCGGAGTCTCGGCCGCCGCCGCGCAGGCGCCTTAAGGCCCGCCCGCGCCTCAGGGACTGTCCGGCGGGCCGGTGTGCCGGCAGGACCGCGAGCGGCACGGCTCGAATCACCGCTCCGTCCGCCGCCACGGGGCATGCGGCGGCAACGATCAGCGCACCAAGGGGAGACGTGAACCTCACCATCACCACCGTCGACAGCGCGGACGGCGTTCGACGCGATCATCTGCTGCGGCTGCCGCCACAGGCCACGATCGGCGACATCGCCGACGCCGTGGCGGGTCCGGGCCGGGCGCTCTACCAGGGCGCCGACCGCCTCGACCCGGCGACCGCCGCGGCCGGTGCCGGTCTGCGGAGCGGAGCCCTGCTCGGGATCGGCGGCCCGGCCGCCGGGACGGATCTGGTACGGCTGCCGGCCGGCGGAGCGGAACCGGTCCTGGCCGAGCTGCATGTGGTGTCGGGACCGGGTGCGGGACGGACCTGGCGGCTCGGACAGGGCAGCTACGAGATCGGTTCCGATCCGCTGTGCGCGATCCGGCCGTCCGGCGCCACCGTGCCGGACGGGGCCGCGGACGGCGTGCCGGAGCGCGGCCTGTGGGTGACGGTCCGCGCGGACGGTTCCGCGTACTGGCACCGTACGGCCGAGGAGCCCGGTGACGCGGTGCGCGGCAGGACCGTCCAGCCTCCGCCGGACGACGCCGTCACCGCGGCCGGCCGGGTCCCGCGTCCCGAGCCGGTCCCCACCGCCTCGGCCGCGGTGGCGGTGAGCCCGGGTGGCACCCCGTGGCCCGCCGGGGAGGACCTGACCGTCGGTCCCGCGCTGCTGCGGCTCACCGGCCCGGTCGAGCCGGACGCGGCGGTCACGGTGTCGGCCGACGGATTCGGTCTCGACTACAACCGGCCGCCGCGTATCGCACCGCACCTCGACGGTGACCGGGTACGGCTGCCGCAGCCGCCGTCCGCGTCCGCCAAGCGTCCGTTCCCTGCGCTGATGATGGTGCTGCCGATCGTGCTCGGCCTCGTCATGGTGTGGGTCTTCAATTCGTACTACTTCCTGGTCTTCATCCTGTTCAGCCCGCTGATGCTGGTGTCCAACTGGGTGACCGGCCGCCGCTCGGGCCGGAAACTGCACGAGGAGGCCGAACGCCGCTACACCCAGCGGCGCACCGCGCTGGAGAAGGAGATCCGGGAGGCGGTCGCGCGGGAACGGCGGATCAGGGATATCACCGGCCCCGACCCGGCCGCCGCCGCGCTGACCGCCACCGGTCCGGGCGGCCGGCTCTGGGAGCGGCGCAGACATGACCCGGACCATCTGGTCCTGCGGCTGGGCACCGCCGATCAGCCGTCGCTGAAGGAACTGGAGGATCCGGCCAGGGAGGAGAACCACCGTACGGTCAGGTGGAACATCCCCGATGTCCCGGTCGGCGTGGACATACCGGCACACGGCGTGGTCGGCGTGGCCGGCGCGGGCCCGGACGTACGGGCGCTGGCACGCTGGCTGGTGATCCAGTCGGCCGTCCTGCACAGTCCGCGCGACCTGAGGATCGTCGTGCTGACCGAGCAGGACCGGGCGGCCGGCTGGGACTGGGTCCGCTGGCTGCCGCATCTGCGTCCGGCCGGGACGGGCGGTTCCGCCGCCGCGCCCGCGGTCCTGCTCGGGAACGACAACACATCCACCAACGCCCGGGTCTCCGAACTGGTCTCAGGGATCCAGTCCCGCCGCCGCGCGATGGGCAACACGAGCCGGCCGGAGATACCCGGTCCCGACATCCTGGTGATCGCCGACGGCGCGCGGCGGCTGCGGGACGTGCCGGGCATGGTCCAGATCCTCACCGAGGGACCCGGCGTTCGCGTCTTCAGTGTGTGTCTGGACGACCAGGAGCGGCTGCTGCCCGAGGAGTGCACCGGTGTGGTGCTCGCCGACGGCGGACGGCTCACCGTGAAGCGTCCCGGTATGCCCGACATTCCGGCGGTCCGCGCGGACCAGGTGCGGGCCGACTGGTGCGAACAGCTCGCCCGCGCGCTGGCGCCCGTACGCGACGTCAGCCCGGAGCACGACGCCGGACTGCCGCAGCGGGTGCGGCTGCTGGAACTGCTGGACCAGGAACCGCCGGACGCCGGTGCCCTGTTGGAGAACTGGCGGCGGCGGCCCGCCGCCACGTCCTTCGTGCTCGGCACCGGCTTCGACGGGCCGCTCGTACTGGACCTGGTGCAGGACGGCCCGCACGGGCTGGTCGCCGGCACCACCGGATCCGGCAAGTCGGAGCTGCTCCAGACGTTCGTCATCTCGCTCGCCGCCGTGAACCGGCCCGACGAGCTGACCTTCGTCCTGATCGACTACAAGGGCGGCAGCGCCTTCAAGGAGTGTGCCGAACTCCCGCACACCCTGGGCATGGTGACCGATCTGGACGCCCATCTGGTGGAGCGGGCGCTGGCGTCCCTGAGCGCCGAACTGCGCCGGCGTGAGCGCGTGCTGGCCTCGGCCGACGCCAAGGACCATGTCGAATACCGCGCCAAGCGCGCGGCCGACCCCGCGCTCGCACCGCTGCCCCGGCTGCTGCTGGTGATCGACGAGTTCGCCACGCTGGTGCGCGAGGTGCCCGACTTCGTGCCCGGTCTGATCAGCATCGCGCAGCGCGGCCGCTCGCTGGGCATCCATCTGATCCTCGCCACCCAGCGTCCGGCCGGCGTCGTGACCGGCGACATCCGCGCCAACACCAATCTGCGGATCGCGCTGCGGGTCACCGACCAGACGGAGAGCCACGATGTCGTCGACACCAAGGAGGCCGTCGACATCTCACCGCGCACTCCGGGACGGGCCGTGGTGAAACGGGGGCCGCGCCTGGCCGAACCCTTCCAGACCGCCTGGGTCGGCGCCGAGCGTCCGGCGCGTACGCCGGAGGAGGAGACCGCCGCCGTGTCCGGTGCCCGCGCCGAGGTGCGGTCCGCCGAACTCTCCTGGGAGGCTCTCGGACGGCCCGCCGAGCTGCCCGAGACGGCCGCCGTCACCGTAGGGGCCCCGGTCGCGCCCGCTCCCACCGATCTCCAGGCCCTGGTCATGGCCGTCCGGGAGGCGGCGGACGGTCTGGAGGACTTCGCCGAGCAGAGCAGCCCCTGGCTGCCGCCGCTGGATCAGGAAGTGCTGCTCGACGACCTGGAGCCGCTCTCGGCGAACCGTCCGCTGCTGATTCCGTACGCCCTGGAGGACGTACCGGAACTGCAGCAGCGCCGGCTGGCCGTCGCCGATCTCTCTTCGTTCGGTCATCTCTATGTGATCGGCGCGCCGCGGTCCGGCCGCACGCAGTTGCTCCGTACCCTCGCCGGCTCCGCCGCGCGTGTCGCGAGCTGCGCGGATGTGCATATGTACGGGATCGACGCGGGCGGTGGCGGACTGGCGGCGCTGACCGCGCTGCCGCACTGCGGCAGTGTGGTCTCCCGGCACGACATCGAGCGGCTCGGCCGGCTGCTGCGCCGGCTCACCTTGGAGTTGACACACCGTCAGGATCTGGCCGGTGAGCGGAGCGCGACCGGGATCACGGAGCTGCGCCGACTGCTGCCCAAGGCCGAACGCCCGCCGCACATCATGCTGTTCATCGACGGCTGGGACGCGCTCTCGGCGGTGCTCGACGACCACGACCACGGACAACTCGTGCAGGAGGTGACCCGGCTGATCCGCGAGGGCGCGGCGGCCGGCATCCATGTGGTCGCCACCTCGGAGCGCGCGCTGCTCGGCGGGCGGCTGGCGGCGCACAACGATCACAAGCTGCTGCTGAGACAGGGCGACCGCAGCGACTACCAGGCGGCGGGCCTGAAGCTGGGCAGAATCCCGGCGGCGATACCGGCCGGGCGCGGCTGGCACGTGCTCACCGGCACCGAGACCCAGGTGGCGCTGCTCGCTCCGGGCGGAGGCACCGAACAGGTCGAGGCCCTGCGGACGATCGGCCGCGAGGCCCGGAAGCGGGACAGCCGGGTGGCCGAGGAGCTGCGGCCGTTCCGGGTGGAGTCGCTGCCCCGGTCGGTGGAGTTCGCGGAGGCCTACGACAAGGTGCCCGAGGAGTCCCGGCGCCCGATGTGGGGGCTGCTGGGTCTCGGCGGCGACGACGCCGGTCCCGTGGGCGTCGATCTCGCCGCCTCCTCCTCGGTCTTCGCCGTCCTCGGCCCCGCCGGGTCCGGGCGGAGCAACGCTCTGGCCGCGCTCGCGGTCTCGCTGCTGGCGGGCGACACCTCGCTGGTGGTGCTGACGCCACGGGAGTCACCGCTGCGGGCGCTGGCGCGGCACGCGCGGGCGCGGGTGCTGACCGAGTCGGATCCGTCGGCGGAGGCGGTACGCGAGGCGCTCGACGCGCTGCCGGGCCCGCGGGTCGTCCTGATCGACGACGCCGACCTGCTGATGACGCCCGCCGCCGACAAGGTGTTGCGGGAGATCGCGCTGTCCGGCCGGGACCAGGGTCTGGGCATGGTGTTCGCGGCGTCGGCGGACGGTCTCCAGTCGGGGCTGAGCGGCTGGACGACGGCCGCCCGGCGGGCACGCCGAGGACTGCTGCTGGCGCCGAAGAACATGGCCGAGGGCGATCTGACGGGGCTGCGGCTGTCGCCCAGCGTCGTACGGTCGATGACCCAGCCGGGCCGGGCCTGGACGGCGGGTCCCGGCGGCACGGCGATGGCCGTACAGGTGCCGCTGACGGTGCTGCGCGCCGCGCCGTGACGCGCTGACACGGCGCTGACACGGCGGAGGAGGGTGCGGGACCTGACGGTCCCGCACCCTCTCTCCGTGATCGGCGCGATCAGCCCTGGTTCAGGCTGTTCTTGATGCCCTCGTCGAAGTCGATCGCGTTCTTCATGATGCCGTTGAACATCTCGGAGAAGTCGTTGATGCCTTTGACGGCGGCGGTGAGGCTGGTGTCGAAGTTGTTGTACGTGGTCCTGATGACCTCGCTGGACTGCTGGAAGACCATGCCGTCGTCGACCAGGAGGTTGACCCTGTTGTGGAGGTTGACCAGCATCGGCACGATCTGCTCGTGAGCGGCCAGCAGCAGGCCGGCGACGTCCTCGATCTTGTCGTACTGGAGATTGATTCCGTTGTAGGCCATGTCGTCCTTCGCTTCGGTTGTGAGGTTCGGTTGTCAGGCTTCGCTTCGGTTGTCGGGCTTGGCGTCACTCCGGGTCGGGATCGCCGCCCACCACCGACCATTCCGGCGGGTTCTGCCCGTCGGCGGGGCGCGGGCCGCGGGTGTACTCGGTGTGTTCACCGTCGCTGTTGGTGACCGTCATGGTGCCGCTGCCGTCGGCGTTGAGATGAGTCTCCGAGCGGACCGTGCTGCCGTCCGGGTACGCGGTGTCGGTGACATAGCTGTCGCCGTTGTCGCTGTAGGTCGTGGTGGAGGTGTACGTCTTGCCGTCGTAGGTGACGGTCGACTCCTCCTTGACCACATGGTTGTTCTCGTCGAGCGTCAGATGCGTGTGCACGCTGCCGCGTTCGGTGGTGATGGTCTGGTCGAGCGGCGGAGTCGGTCCCGGATCCGTCGCGGAGCAGAAGTCCGGCATCGAGCCGTCGGGGCCGGGCACGCACTGGTCGAGGTGGGCCTGCCGGTAGTCCCACTGTTCCTTCTGCCGGAAGTAGTTCCCGAGACCCAGGTTGCTGCCGGTGATGCCCATGCCCTGGGCCAGTTCGGAGTCGAAGGAGAGAAACGCCTCACCGACGGAGCCGAAGGCGTTCGACAGCTCCATGAGTCCGTCGTAGGCCCTGCTGAGCGTGTTCTTGGCCTCGGCGCGCAGTCCCGAGACGGCGTCGGCGACCTCCACGCTGCCCAGGATCAGGGCCGCGTCGCCGCCCACGGCCAGTTCGGTGAAGAGGCTGCTGTCGAGGATCGGGCCGATGTCCCCGGCCAGTCGCTGCATATCGCGCTTCGCGTCGTTGAGGACGTCGTAGTCGATCTTGAGCCTGTCCGGCACGGTATGCCTCCCTGGCGCCATCACTACCCCGGTCGGCAGGACCACGTGCGGGGCGGGGTTCCGGTTCACGGCGGTTCCTGGCACCGGCCGCCGGGCTTCTGCCGCCGTGGCCGGGCTGCCGGCGCGAGGTGCGCGATCCGCGGAGGAAACCCGGTCGCGCCGTGAACCGCGGCCCGCGCTGCCACGTGGTCTCTCGGGAGCACTCGGGGTACGGAGGGGAAGGCCGTCATGCCACGTCCGACCGACTGGAACGCGATCGGCCTCTCGGGAGACCCCACACCGGGCGAGCCCGACCAGATCACCCGGCTGGCCGACCTGTTCACCGAACTCGGCGGAACGGCCCGGCGGATCTGGACCGCCATCGAGGCGGTGATGAGCAACGCCAACGACAGCGTGTTCGTCGGCGAGGCGGCGGACGCGCTGCGAGGCAAGGTCGACAACCGGCTGCGCGGCCATGTCGAGGACGTGGCCTGGGCGTTCGAGACCTCGGCGGCGGCGCTCCGCGAATGGGCCACGACGGTCACCGAGCACCAGCAGCGGGCCGATTCCGCTCTCGCGTCCGGACGCGGACTCGCGGAGGACGACCCCACGCGGGAGCAGTTCGCGACGACCGCGCGGGAAGCCGGCGAGAGCCAGGCGGAACAAGGCAGGAGCGTGGCCGGGCGGATCTCCGCCGTCTCCCACATCTCGCTGCCCATCTCCGCGTGCAAGGTCTTCTGGGAGGCCTTCCAGTGGCTCGCGATCATTCTGATCATCCCGGCGCTCATCCTCGGCGGACCGATCGCGCTGCTGGCCCTCGGTGTCAATCTGACGCTGTTCATCAAGACCGTCGTGGACTTCGCGCGCGGTGACGCGACATTCCTGGACCTGTTCCTGGCCGGGCTCGGTCTGATCGCGCCGACCACGAAGGGCCTGCCGATCTTCCAGATCATCAAGGCGGGCACCAAGGCGTTCACGCAGGGCCTGGCGAACTTCGGACGCGGCGCTCTGGTGCTGCTCCGTAATCTCTTCACCGGTGGCGGCTTCCGCTTCGCCCAGATCCTGCCGGGCATGCGGGACCTTCTGGTCCTGGGCACCGGCTGGGTCAGGCAGGGCGGCCTGTGGGTGATGAAGGGCGTTCAGCACATGCCCCAGCTCGCCGGGATGGTCGTCCAGCGCGGCGGGCTCATCGCCATCCAGGGCGTCAAGGCCATCCCCGGGCTCGTCCGCGCCCTGCCGCCGGCCCTCGGCAGGGGCGCGATGATCGCGTGGCAGGGCGGCCGGGCCGGGCTCGGCGCGACCTGGAACTTCGCCAGGGCCGAACTCGGCGACGGCAAATGGCTGCGCCTGCTGCTTCCGGTGGACGCCCGGGAGATCGGCCGGTTCGGCCTGGCGAAGGCCCTGAAGATCGGCTTCTTCGAGCGCGGGGTCCTGGGCCAGTACAGGTACGGAGCGGCGCTGACGGGCGCGACCGGCCGCGCCATCGGCGCCGCTCCGATCCCGACCGGCGCGGTGGACGGCCTGGTCGACCTCCCGCGCTTCGAGCTGGCGCAGGTACGGCTCGGCGACTGGGCCGGGCAGTGGGCGGGACTGCGGCCCTTCGAGGCCGCGAACGGGCCGCTCCATACGACGCTTCAGCCTCCGGCCCTCCATCTTGGGCCGGTGGGCCGGCTCGGCGCCGGAGTCGGCGACCGCGCCGGACTGGGCTTCCACGCGTCGCGCCAGTTGGACGCCCTGGTGGACATGCCCGCCGCCCAGCTCGGCGCGGTGCGGACCGGCGGCTGGGCGAACCCGGCGGGCCGGATGGACGCCGTGCTCGGGGTCAGCGGGAGCGGCGCGCCTCAGGTCGTGCACGCGTCCGGTCTCTATCTTCCCGCCTCGGCGGGCGCACCGTCCGCCGTCGGCCACGCCGCCGTGGGTACGCCACCGCCGGGCGCCGCGCACGCCGGAGCGGCGGGAGTCCAGGCCCCGTCGGCCGGAACGGTCACGGTCGACCTCCTCGGCCTGACGCGGTCCGGGACGGCCCCGGTCCCCGTGCACACCGCTCTCACCACCACCGCGCTCACGCCGCCCGGCGTCTCCGCGACACCGCAGCTCCTGACGCCCCCGGCGCCGGGCGGAGCCACCGGCGTCGGGCACACCGCGCTGACCGCCGTGCAGGCACCGCCGGCCGGCGCGCATCCGGCTCTCACCGGCGCGGGAGCGCCGCCGGCCGGCACGGTGGGCACCGCCGACCTGCTGGCCCCGCCGCCCGGCGGCACGGTGCCGGGAACCGCTCACCCGGCGGTCCAGGCACCGCACGTCCAGACGTCCGCGGGCGGGAGTTTCTCGGCGCTCGATCTTGTCGCGGGCGGCCGGGCACGTCCGGATGTCACGGTGACCGGCGGCGGCGCACTGGCCGACCGCACCACCAGCGCTCTGACGGCCCGTCAGATACGGCTGCACCTGGACGAGTTCGTACGCTCGCCGGGACCCGCACTGCCCAGCACTCCTTCTCCCGCCGTCTCTTCCGTCCAGACCACTCCCCCGCGTCCGGGCGCGGCCGGAGGCGTCCCTGCCACCGGAGCCGCCACCGACCGTCTCGGTTCCGCCTTCGACCTGGTGGACTCGGGCCGGGCCGGCCGGCCTCCCGGCGGCGGAGACCACGCCCTGGCCGGCGCGCCGGGCGGTCACGGCACGGTGGTGACGCCCGGCGACGGTCTCTCCGCACTCGACAAGGGCAAGGGCAGGGCCCATGCCGGAGTGCCCGCCAGGACCGGTGCCCCGCTCGTGCCGGACACGCCGCCCGGCACCATCGGTGTCCCTGGCGAGACCGGCGTTCCCGGAATCCCCGGCATCCCCGGCGGGACCGGACCGTCCGGTGCGCCCGGACAGCCCCATCGCCTCACGCCCGCCCAGATCGAGCAGCTCTGGGCCAGGGACTCCGACCGGGTCGACGCGCTGTTCGGCGCGGCCGACGACCCGCTCCGCGACATCCGGCGCGACGCGTGGCGGGACTTCGCCCAGGCCCGCCACGACCTCGGCCGCGCTCAGGACATGGTGCGCGGTGTGGTCGGCGAGACCTCGCACGGACCGGGAATCCGCGAGATCCGGCTCCAGAACGCCGTGGAGAGCGCCGGGCAGCGCTACTCCGACACGTACCGGGAACTCACCGGCCTCGGCGTCGAACCCCGCCGTATCGACCAGGGCCTGAACGCCGTCTACACCCAGAGCCTGCTGGAACACCCGCGTCTCGTCGCCGGAATGCAGGCCGCGAACGACCTCCCGGAGCCGCTGCGTCCGTACGGGCACCACAACGCCCTGGTACCGGAACCCATGGCCCCACGGCTCGACGACCCGCACGGGACCGGCGGCCGTGGCCCGGACGGCGTCACGGACACGCTGGACGACACGCCGCTCCTGCCCGTCCGCGATCCGGCTCTCCGCGATCCCGGCGCCATCGAGACGGGTGACCCGGTCGCGCGGCGGGCGGACGCCTCCCGCGTCGGCGGTGACGCTCCGGCACCTCCCGCCGGCAGGACCGTCCCGCTCACCGGATTCGACGGACGGCCGACCGGAGAGGTACTGCACCTGGGCGCCGAAGGGCCGGGCTCCGCCGCGCCTCCCAGGATCGAGGGCCCCGGCGCGGGCGCCGCGGCCGAGGTGCGCGACGGCAGGATCCGGCTCGCGGGACCGGGCGGCGCGTACCGCGACTTCGACCCGGCCGACGGCCGGCTGCTCGGACAGCGCACGCCTCTGTACGGGCGGGACGGCGCCCCGTACCACGGCATGGCCGTCGACAGCCTCCCCGGCGCGCACAGCCTCCACCAGGGCGGCGGCCGGCACTTCGAGGTGCTGGACGGCGGCGGCTTCCGCGTCAGCGAGCCGGGAACCGGCCGTACGGTCGCCTTCGACGCGGGAGGCGCGTACACCGGTGACGGCCTCCGGCTGCGCGGGCCTGGCGGCGGCTTCGCGGCGGCCGACCGGATCGTCACGGCGGGCGGCGGCGGGCGCGTCGTGACCGACCTCCGGGGCACTCCGCTGCCGGGCAGTCGGCTGGATCTCCTCGGCGACGGTGGAATGCGGGTCACCGACCCCGCCACCGGCGTGTCCGTCCGCTTCGACGCCCACGGGATCGAAGTGGAGCGGGGTGTCGCGCTCGCGGAGCCGGGTGGCCGCGCCTCGTATGTCGTGGCGGGCGGTCCCGGGACCGGCGGACACCGCCTCACCGATACCGCCGGCGGGCCGCTGCCGGGCCAGGTCGGTGCCGTCGCGGACAATGGCGGATTCCGCGTCGCCGACGGCCCCGGCTATCAGTTGTACGGTCCCGACGGCGCACACACCGGCCGCGGGATGCCTCTCACCGGACGGGACGGAAACCCCGCCGGATATCTGGACGTCCGGACGGACGGCGGCCTGCGCTGGGTCGACGACGCCTTCAATCCGACGGCCGGCCGGCCGGCCGCGCCGGCGGACGGCGGACGCTTCGAGGTCGTACTGCCCGGCGGTGGCCGGCAGGTCTTCGACCCGGCCTCCGGCGCGCTGCTGCGCGAGATCACACCACTGCCCGGCGGCGCCGGCACCCGGACCGAGTGGGCCGGTCACGGCAGCCTCCGCCAGGGCGAGTTCGTGGAGGTCCGCGCGGACGGCAGCCGGATACGCCAGGGCCTCAATGTGATCCAGGACGGCCGGCGGACCGACTTCCAGTACGTCGTGGACTTCCCGCAGGGCGGCGGGAACGCCACCTGGCACCGGACCCGGTCCGGCCGGCGCGCGGTCGACGGCACCTTCCACCACGGCAAGGCCACGTCCTACGGACCCGAGGGAAGCTGGCTGCGGCTGGACAGCTCCACCGGCAAGGGCGTCGAGGTCTTCCAGCGGCGGGTGCTGCCGGACGGCGATGTGCTGGACGCCTTCCGCCGTACGGACACCGTGGGCTTCGGCCACTTCAACCGCCGTACGGTGTGGGCGCGGTGGAGCGACGACGGGCTGCTGAGGGACTGGGGACACCGGCACTACGACACCGCGGGCACCGGCTGGTGGGACACTCCTCACACCAGTGCCGGCGAGGGCCGGTCCGGTCTGAGCGCGATCCGTGAGTACCGCGACGGTCTCCAGAAGTACGGCGACGGCGCGGGACATGTGATCGGAGTCAGGGACAACGCCGGCGGCTGGACCTGGCACCGCTACGACGGCGCGGGCAACGAGCTGGGCAACGGCCGCCGCACTCACGAACACGGTGGCGGCTGGACCGACACCGACGCGGACGGCGCGGTCGTACAGCGTCAGTGGGGCTCCGGTCATCTCCCCCGGAACGCGGGCCACTTCGAGGAGCACCTGCTGGTGGCCCAGGACGGCGGCTGGCAGCGCTCCGGCCTGTGGGAGCGCCAGTCGCCGCACGGCAAGGAGAGCGGCAGGAACGAGACCCTGACAGCGGGCGTCCAGCTCAGGACCGAGCGCCTGGGCGAGCAGCGCCCGCCCACGCTGTTCCGCAACCACTTCACGCGGGACGTGGGACACGCGCCTGCGAGCCATGCCCATCTCGCGGGCGACAGCAGGTTCCAGATGTTCCTGTGGTCCAGGGAGGCACCGGGCGCGAACATCACCGGAGGCGCCCGCTATGTCGGTATGGACGGCGGCGCCGTCGACATCGGCGCGCGAGGAGACTTCGTACGGTCCACGAACAAACTGCACAACGGCAACACGCTCAAGGTGGGCGACCACGCGCCCCGGCCCGGCCACGATCCCGACGCGGCGGCGATGGCGTGGCACGAGTCCGGCGGCCGTCCCGGCGGCTACCGGGTGGACACTCCGGGCAACGGCAGGACGCTCTGGGAGGACCGGATCGCCGTGCAGGGCTCGCCGCCCGGCCAGTGGCCGGTCGCCCGCGAAGGGCTGCTCGACGGCTCGGTACGCGAATACCGCGACCCGCCGCTCGCCCACCAGCCGCGCGAGCGCGGCGAGTGGGTGACCCGTGACGCGCACGGCAATCTGACGGGCATTCAGCAGCCGTCCCGGTCAGCGGTTCCGGCGGGCCAGGGAGACCGTTTCGTCCGGGGCTCCGGGCATCCCGATTCCGCCAGGTGGACCTGGAAACTGGTGGACGGCGACGGCGCGGACATCACCGCCGGTCCGGGTGCCTTCGCCGGACGGCGCGAATTCTTCCGCGGCTCCAACAACCCGGCACTCTCCTGGGACGACTCCTTCCGCGACTTCGACGCGGCCGGGAATCTGGTCCGCGAGCGGCGGATGCTCGACGGCGGCTCCTATGTCGACGCCTGGGCGGACGGCGATCGCTGGCTGAGCGCGAAATACCGACGCGGCGGCGACGCCGTCGACTTCGGCGGCGGACAGCAGGTGCGCCAGTGGTGGCGGGACGGTGCCTGGCGCGACGACTGGACTCCCGGCGCCCGGCACTGGCAGGACGTCCTGCGGCCGGACGGCGCTCCGGCCGGCGGTACGGTGCTCCGCTCCGTACCGACCCACGGGAACGGTCCGCTGCGGGTGCGCGAGTTCCGGGCCGACGCCAACGCGCGGGCGGCGGACGGCGTCTGGAAGGAGTTCGACCACGGATCGGTCGTCCGTGAGCGCAAGGCCCTGGCCGACGGGACCTTCCTGGAGACCGACGCCTGGCGCGGCCAGTGGCGCACCTACGACGCGAACGGTTCGCTCGTCGCGCAGCGCACCGACAGCGGACTGGTCTTCGAAACGCGCGACGGACGCCTCCAGCTCACCGGGAACGAGTACGACTTCCGCGGGCAGCTCACCGAGATCCGCGGCTGGGGCCGCCGGGTCCGCGAGGCCCAGCGCATGCCGTGGAGCGGCACGCCCCACTTGGGCGAGTCGCTGTACGTGCCGTACTGGAAGACGGTCGCGGGCAAGGCGGCGCTGGAGTTCGGCCAGGAGTTCATCCTGGAGTTCGGAGCCAACCTGGCGGTGAACGGCATCGTGGCGGCGGCCCAGAACAAGCCGTTCACCGGCAAGGACGCCTTGAAGTCGTTCGCCAACGCGGCCGTGTCGGCTGGTATCAAGACCGGTGTCGGCACGCTCGTGCACGAGAACAGCCTGCCGCTCTTCCGCGATCTCGGCTCCGGCCGGGCCGGCCTGGCCAATGTGGACGGCGGCAAGCACTGGAACCGCAGGCCCATGAACCACGACAAGACCTGGGCCAACGAGTGGGCCGGCAACGAGACCGCGACGCGCTGGCGCGGCGGCACCTACGACTTCGGCTTCGGTGTCGGCACCAGCGTGCTCGCCGGCTGGGTCAACGGATCCATGAACGCCGCGGTGTGGGGTGTCAGCGACGCGAACGGCAATACGGTCAAGCTCACCGGCTGGGACGCGGTCGGCGACGGCGGTATCAATGCCCTGGCCTCCCTCACCACATCGGTGACCACCGGTCTCGCGAAGAACATCGCGCTGCTCAGCGGCGGCGGCCGGCTCTTCCACCGCCAGGGCTTCGCGGACTTCTGGCTCCAACTGCCCTTCAAGATCTTCGAGAAGAGCATCCAGTCGGTCTTCCTGACCTCCGCGTACCGCGCGAGCATCAACCCGTCCTGGTACCAGGTGCCGCCGCCCGCGCCGTCACCCGGTCCCGGGACCACTCCGTAAGCATCCGTGCCGTACTCCGCAGAACCCGCGAGGAACCGAACATGACCCGTCTTACGGTGGCGCCCAGGGGACACGGCGGCCGGGGCACCTTCCGCCGCATCGGCGACGCCGTCCGCGCGGCGGCGCCCGGTGATCTGGTGGCGGTCGCACCCGGCACCTACGCCGAGACCGTCCTGCTGGACCGCGCCGTCGTCCTCGCGGCGGAGGCCGGCCCCGGCAGCGTGACACTCACCGCTCCACCCGGTGGCGGTCTGGCCCTGACCGCCACCGGACCGGACTGCGCGGTACGGGGCATCACCGTACGAGGCGCCGATCCGGGAGACCCGGTGGTCACCGTCTCGGCGGGTGCGGGACTGGTCCTGGAGGACTGCGCCGTGGTGAGCGGCCGGGTGCAGGCGCGCGGTACCGACGGCGAACCGGCCGAAGGCGACGAGGAACCGGCCGACGGCACGGTCACCGCCGTTCTGCTGCGCCGCTGCCGTCTGGAAGGCGCTCGCGGAGCCGGACTGTATCTGGCGGGCGAGGTCAGGGCACGGCTTGAGGACACCGTGGTCCGCGCCGTCGAGGGAACCGGTGTCGTCCTGTCCGGCACGGCCCGGCTGGAGGCAGTACGGATGCGGCTGGAGGGCTCGACGGGTTCCGGTGTCCGGCTGCGCGGCCGGTCGCGGCTGCGCCTCGCCGACTCCGTGCTCCAGGACGCGGGACGGGCCGGTCTCCTGCTGGAGGACGCGTGCCGGGCGACAGCGGACGAGCTGCGCATCGAGTCACCGGGATCGGCCGGTGTCCATCTGACCGGTACGGCGCGGGCCGAGCTGGCCGACTGCCGGATCCGGCTCGCGGCGGCCAGTGGTCTGGTGGTCCAGGAGGACGCCGTCCTCACCGCACGGGGATGTTCCGTGGCCGACGCCGGTGCCAACGGGCTGCTCCTCACCGGCGCGGCCCGCGCGACGCTGACGGACTGCCGCATCGACCGCAGCGCCTTCAGCGCCGTCCATCTGTCCGGCACGGCCACCGGACGGCTGACGGACTGTCTGGTGCGCGACGGCGCGGAGCACGGCGTCCACGCCACGGACGCGGCCCGGGCGGAACTCGCCGACTGCGCCATCGGCGCAGTCGGCATGACCGGTGTGGCCGTACTCGACCGGGCCGCCGCCACGGTGACGGGCTGTCGGATCACCGGCGCCGCCACGGGCATCGTCGTGGGCTCGGCCGCGGGCACCACGGTCGAGCACTCCACCGTGAGCGGGACGACGGACATCGGCGTCCAGCTCACCGAGGGCGCGGCCGTCGTGCTCACCGGCGTCCGGATCACCGGCGCGGGCGCCGCCGGAGTCGTGGTCGACGCGGGAGCGGACGCCACGGTGGACGGTGGCTCGGTGGAGGACTGCGCCGGTTCCGGCGTCGTCGTGTGGACGGGCGCCCGGCCGGCGTTCAGTCACGTACGGATCGAGCGGCCGGCCAAGAACGGCGTCTTTCTGGCCGAGGGCGCGGGCGGCGCCTTCACCTCGCTGGACGTGGTCGGTTCCGGCTTCCCGGCGCTGCACATCGGCGCCAAGGCCGACCCGGAGTTCCGCCGGTGCCGGATCAGGGACTGCGCCGAGGCGCTCGGCGAGGACGAGGGCGCGGCCGCGGTGCTGGACGACTGCACGGCGGACGGCGTCCCGCTGGCCCTCGTGCCCGCCGTCGCACCGGCGGCCGGAGCCGCCGCCCGTACGGCCACAAGAGTGCCCGGCGCCGCGGAGGAGCCCGACGCGCCCGAGGAGCACCTTGACGACCTGCTGGTCGAACTGCATGAACTGGTCGGTCTCGATCGCGTCAAACACGATGTGGGCTCACTGGTCAAACTGATGCAGACGGTCCGCCGCCGGGAGGAGGCGGGCCTGCCGGCTCCGCCGCTCAGCCGCCATCTCGTCTTCGCCGGCAACCCCGGTACCGGAAAGACGACGGTCGCCCGGCTGTACGGCAGGCTGCTCAAGGCTCTCGGCCTGCTGCGCCGCGGGCATCTGGTGGAGGTCGACAGAACCGCTCTGGTCGGCGAGTACGTGGGTCATACCGGCCCCAAGACGGCCGCCGCGTTCAACCGGGCTCTCGGCGGCGTGCTCTTCATCGACGAGGCGTACTCCCTGGCGCCGCTCGGCGGAGGCAATGACTTCGGGCTGGAGGCCGTGACCACGCTGGTCAAACTGATGGAGGACCACCGGGACGACGTCGTGGTCATCGCCGCCGGCTATCCCGGCGAGATGACTCGTTTCGTCAACTCCAACCCGGGGCTCTCCTCCCGCTTCGGGCGCACTCTCGTGTTCGAGGACTATGACGCCTCGGAGCTGGTCTCGATCTTCGAGTACGAGGCGAAGGAGCACCGGTACGAGCTGACCACGGCCGCGCGGGAGGGACTGACGGGCCTCTTCGAGGGGCTGCCGCGAGGTGAGGGCTTCGGCAATGGACGCTCGGCGCGGCAGATGTTCCAGGAGATGACCGAGCGCCAGGCGCAACGGGTGGCGATGCTGGGCGCGCCGACGCCGGACGAGCTGATGAGCCTGGAGGCGCAGGATCTGCCGGCGGCGGCACACGGGACCTGAGACCCGTGTGTGCTGTTCGCTCCGCGCCGTCTTCGCCGGTCCGGATCAGCGAGGCGGCGCGGCTCCGGGGCCCGGGCCGGTGGCCGGTCCGTCAGTGACACCGGCTCCCGGCCGCGCGTGCGGATGACTCGCGTGTCATCCGTCCGCCGGGCACCGGACGGGAGCCACGCGGGCCTCTTCGCCGTGCGCGAAGGGCCCGTACTCACCGTTCTATGCCGTCGGCACGTTGTACGAGATCAGTGACGCCCGCCCGGCCGACATCCGCAGCTCGGTGACCGCGCAGTTGCGGAGGCCCGGGAACACACGCCGGTACTCGCTCTCCGGAATGCCCAGCAGCCGGCACAGGACCAGCCGGAACAAGGTGTTGTGCGCGACGGCCAGGACGCGGCGGCCCGAGTGGATGTCCGCGAGGCGGAGCAGGGCCGCGGCGCCCCGCGCGGCGGCGGCCCTCGGGTCCTCTCCGGCCGGCAGCGGATGGCCGGCCGGGTCGCGGCGGAACGCCGCCACCTCGCGCGGATGCGACGCTTCGAGTTCGACGAGGGTCCGGCCCTCGGCGATCCCGAAGTCGGTTTCGAGCAGATCCGGTTCGACCACGGCGGCCAGACCGGTCGACCGGGCCGCGGGCGCGGCGGTGCGGCGGGCGCGGGACAGCGGTGAGGTCACGATCGCGTCGAGCGCGGCGCCGGCGGCCCAGACGCCGAGCGCGCCTGCCTGCTCGATCCCTCGCCGGGTCAGATCGATGTCGCTGACTCCCGCGTAGCGGTTCTCGGCATGCCAGACGGTCTCGCCGTGTCGCGCGAGGAACAAGGTGGTGGGTGCGGATGTCATCCGTGCTCCCGTGCGTGGGCGGCCGTCCTGGAGGGCAGCCAGCCGCGTCGTTCGAGTTCGTCGACCAGAGTGCCGAAGGGTTCGGCGAAACGCCGGGCGGCTCCGGGCCGCGGCTCCAGGACCGTACGGACGCGCACCATACCGCGAAGGGCGGACAGCGGCGTGGGACCGGTCGGACCGGCGGATCCGCCGGCGCCCTGGGCGGTGCTCGCGCCGCCGCGCGTCACACCGTGAGCGGCGAGGACCGCCATACCGAGGGCGGAGTCGGTGTGCTCCGGGACGATGGCGGTCCGTCCCAGTACGTCGGCGCGGAGCTGGTTCCAGTAGGGACTGCGGGTGGCGCCGCCGGTGAAGGTGACCGGCCCGTCGACCTCGGCGCCGAGCCGCTGGACATAGGCGAGGCAGAGGCGTTCGACGAGTGCGACGCCCTGGAGCAGCGCGGCGTGGTGGTCGGCGTCGTCGGCCGGCCGGCCGAGCATGAACGCCTCGGCGTCGCCGGCCAGGAACGGAAAGCGTTCGCCGCGCGAGACCAACGGGTACGCGACGACGCTCGACGGTTCCCGGGCCGCGGCGAGGCGATCGAGCCGGGCGAGGTCCGCCTCGGGAAACGCACGGTTCAGGGCGCCGGCGCCGACACTGGAAGCACCGCCGGGAAGCCAGTGGCCGTCCGGAGAGCGATGGCTGTAGAGGATGCCGTCCGGGTCGTGGAGCGGTGCGGCGGTGACGCCCTTGAGGACGAGCGTGGTGCCGAGGACGGTGTTCCACCGCCCGACCTCCCAGGCTCCGGAGCCGAGTTGGGCGGCGCATCCGTCGGTCATGCCCGCGACGACCGGAGTGCCTTCGGCGAGTCCTGTGGCGTCCGCCGCCTCGCGGCACACCGTACCGAGCAGCGCGCCGGGAGGCAGCACGGCGGGGAAGTCCAGGCCGGACAGGCCGAGTTCCTCGTGGACGGCGGTGGGCCAGGCGCCGGTCCGCTGGTCGTAGCCGGTCTTGAGGGCATGGCTGGAGTCGGTCGGCACGGGCCGCCCGACGAGCCGCGTGGTGATGAAGTCCGCCTGGTGGCACACGCGGGCGCCGCGAAAATCGGATGTGCCGCCGTCCCGGCCCGGCCGGGTGAGCCAGACGAGTTTGGCGAGGGCCCAGCTCGGCTGGATGCGGTGGCCGAGCGACCGCCACACCGCGGCGCCGGCTTCCTGCGCGAACCGGGCCTCGGCGACGGCCCGGCCGTCGTCGTACATGAGCGCCGGTGTCAGCGGTGTCCCGCGTGAGTCGGTCAGCAGCACGGTGCCGGATGTGCCGCACACCGCGAGCCCCCGCACACGCGCGGCGGCGAGCGGACGCAGGGTCCGCCGGATCGCGGCGCGGACACCGTCCCACCAGTCGGAGGGACGCTGCTCGTGGCGGTTCCCGTCGCGGTGTCCGGTGAGCGGGGCGGAGCCGCGTCCGAGCACCCGGCCGTCGTCGGTGACCGCCAGCGCGCGTACTCCCTGGGTCCCCAGGTCGACTCCCATCCAGACGTCCTGGTGGCGTGTGTCCGTCACAAGTTCCCGCCTTCTGATCGTCCGGTCGTCGCGGCCGTCCGGTGCTTCAGGCTGTCACGTGATCACGGCCGTCAGGTGATCTCACCACGCTTTTCACACCGTGACCACGGCTTCAGCCGGAGTGCGCCGGTACGGTCCCGGCGCGATGGACCTCCGTTGTATGCCCTGATGGGAGGGGTCCCGAAGCAACGGTCCACGTCAGCCGACGGGTTGACCCGGTAGGCACCGGTGGTGAACACTGCCGACGGTACCTCAAGAAGGTATGTTATATCCTCAGAGATTGATGTTACTGGTGGGATGTCTCGGGCGGAGGAGCGCGTATGTCCTTACCTGTCCCGTGGACGACGGACGGGAACGGGACCGCGGAATGTCACAGAGCAAGAACCAGCGGGGCCCCGCACAGCGCCGCCGGGAAATCTCCGATCTCGTGCTCACGGCCGGGCCCGCGTCGGCGTCGGATCTGGCGGAGCGGTTCGGCGTGAGTCCGATGACGATCTACCGCGACATCGACGAACTCGAACGCGAGGGTGTCCTGCGGAAGTTCCGCGGCGGTGTGACCGCTCAGCCCTCAGGTGTGTTCGAGAGCAATGTCGCCTACCGCAAGAAATCCATGCGGCCGGAGAAGGAGGCTGTCGCCGCGCGGGCCGCGGCCATGATCGAACCCGGTATGTCGGTGATGATCGACGATTCGACCACCGCGCTGGAACTGGCCAGGCTTCTGCCGCGTATCGAGCCGCTGACCGTCGTCACCAACTTCCTTGAGGCGCTGAATCTGCTCGCGGACGAACACGGGATCCATCTCATGGCCCTGGGCGGCGACTACGACCCGCTGCACGGATCCTTCCTGGGAGTGCCCTGTGTGGAAGCCGTCGAGGCTCTGCGCGTCGATCTGTGCTTCGTGTCCACGTCCTCCGTCCACGGCGACTTCGCCTTTCACCAGGAACAGCGCATCGTCGCCGTCAAGCGCGCCATGCTGAAGGCCGCCGGCCGCAGCGTGCTCATGATCGACCACTCCAAGCTCGGCCGTACGGCGCTGCACCGGCTGGCTCCTCTCAGCACATTCGACGTCGTACTGATCGACGACCGCATATCGCCGGACGCGCTGCGCTCCCTCGACGAGAGCGGGATCCGCTACGAGATCGCCCCGACCTGAGCCCGACCCGCGTCGCCGGACAGCGGCCCGGGTCAGGTGCCCGAACCACCGCCAAGGAGACCTCGCCGATGAGAATCCTCGCCGCGGGCGACCACTTCGTCGCTCCCGAACTCCTCACCCGGGAACTGACGGCCGCGATCGGGACCGGTCACACCATCGATGAGCTGCTTCTTCCCTGGCCGCTGACGCCCTTCGGACCGGTCCGCGAGGTCGACGAGGCGTCCGGTGACGAGGAGACAGTCATCACGGCACTTCACGGTGTGCGGATCTGTGTCACACAGATGGCCCCGGTGACACGGAAGGTCCTCGACAGCGCGCCCGATCTGCGTCTGGTGGTGGTCGGCCGGGGCGGCCCGGTCAATGTCAATCTCGACGCGGCGAAGGAGCGCGGCGTCCAGGTGTGCAACACGCCGGGCCGTAACGCGGCCGCCACCGCCGAATACACGGTGGGACTGATGCTGACGGCGATGCGCCGTATCCCGGAGACATCGGCCGCGCTCACCGCGGGCCGCTGGGCCGGCGAGTTCTACACGTACGACAACTGCGGCCCCGGTCTGGACGGAGCGCGCGTCGGACTGATCGGCTGCGGCGCGGTCGGCAGCCGGGTGGCCAGGGCCCTCACCGCTCTCGGCGCCGAAGTCGGCCTGTATGACCCCTATGCCGATCCCGACACGCTGAGCCGGTCCGGCACACCGGTCGCCGACCTCGACGACCTGCTGCGACGGTCCGACGTGGTGTCGCTGCACGCGCGGCTGACCGCCGAGACCCGCGGCCTGCTCGGCGCCCGTGAGCTCGCCCTCCTTCCCGACGGCGCCGTCGTGGTCAACTGCGCGCGCGGCGCGCTCCTGGACGAGGACGCGCTGTGCGACGCGCTGGAATCGGGCCGGCTGGCCGCGGCCGGGCTCGACGTGTTCGCCGTGGAGCCACCGCCGCCCGGCTCACGTCTGCGTACCGCTCCACGGCTTGTCATGACACCCCATCTGGCGGGAGCGAACACCTCGGTCGCGCACAACGCGGCGCGGATGGCGGCCGCCGAGGTGAGCAGATTCCTGCGCGGTGAGGCGCTCGCGCACCGCGTCGTCTGACCGTTCACATCGAAGCCACGAAGCCACCAAGTGACGCCGCGCCGGCCCGGTCCCGCGAGTCGGGACGGCACCGGCGGCGGCCAGGGAAGGGAGACACGGTGCTGGTCGGACTGGACATGGGAACCTCGGTCGCCAAGGCGGCGGCCTTCGCCGAGGATGGCACGGCGCTGCGGGTGGAGTCCAGGCCCGTCTCGCTCGGCGGGCGCGGCGAGGAGGTCGAGCAGGATGTCGAAGAGGTCGTCCGCGCCGCCACCGACGTCCTCGCCGCGGTGACCGACGGCCGCGCACCGGACCTGGTGGCCATCACCGGCCAGGGCGACGGCCTGTGGCTGCTCGACGCGCGAGGACGGGCCGTACGTCCCGCGCTGTCCTGGATGGACGGCCGGGCGGGCGGCCTGGTCGCGGGATGGATGGCGGACGGCACCGCGGCCCATCTGTACCGGCGCACCGGAAATGTGCTGTTCCCCGGTTCCGCCGGGCCTCTCATGGCCTGGCTGGACCGTCATGAGCCGGAGTCACTGGACGCGGCCACCACCGCCTCGTGCTGCAAGGACATGCTGCATCTGCGGCTCACCGGCGAGCGCGGCACCGACCTCTCCGACGCCTCCGTCCCCTTCCTCGACCCGCGCACGCGCGCGTACTCCCAGGACGCGCTCACGGCCCTCGGGCTCGGCCACCGCGCGGATCTGCTGCCGCCCATCGCCGCGAGCCTGCCGTACGGGGAGGCGCGCGGGCACACTTCGTGTCTGCCGCAGGGCACGCCGGTCACCTCCGGGCCGTACGACCTTCCCGCCTGCGCGACGGGCGCGGGCGTGACCGAGCCCGGCGACGGACTGCTCATCGTCGGTACGACACTGGCGTGTCAGGTCGTCGTCGAGCGGGTCGCGTTCGACGACGATCCCGTCGGCTTCCATCTCGCCACGGCCAGGCCGGACCGCCACCTGCGGGCGCTGCCGGCGATGACCGGCACGGTCGCGCTCGACTGGGTGCTCACCCTCACCGGCAGCTCCCACGACCAGGTCTCCGGAATGCTGGACGAGAGCCCGCGCGGCGCCCGGGGCGTGGCCGCGCTGCCTTATCTCTCGCCGTCGGGCGAACGGGCGCCGTTCGTCGACCACACCGCGCGGGCCGAGTTCACCGGCCTGGATCTGCGGGCCTCACGCGCCGATCTGGTCCGCGCCATGTGCGAGGCGATCGCCTTCGCGGCCAGGCACTGTCTGGACGCCGCGGGTCTCACCGGTGAGCTGGCCATCTGCGGCGGCGGCACCCGCAGCCTCGCGTGGCTGCGGCTGTTCGCCGATGTGCTCGGGCGGCCTCTGCGTGTCGCGCGGGGACCGGAGCCGGGCGCGCGCGGAGCCGTGCTGGCGGCGGTGGCGGCCCGGGGCCAGGAGCTCGGACGCGGCCTGGATGTCACCGCGTGGACGGCGCCCGAGGTCGTGGTGGATCCGGATCCGGCGGGCGTCGCCTTCTACGACCGGGCGTACATCGACTATCTGTTCCGGGTCGCGAGTGCCCGGACACGCTGGCGGGGCCCCGCCGACACGCGCTGATCGCCGCGCCCGGGCGTCAGGGATCGCTGTACAGCCGGACGGGTCCCATCAGCCCGGTGGCACGCTGTCCCGGGAAGACGAAGTGGGTCGGACTGATCGAGTCCAGATACGGCGCGAGCGTCCCGAACACGGTGACCTCGACCCTATTGGCTCCGGGTCCCACCAGTCCCGTCACATCGAACACATACGGAGAACACACGCGCACACCGGCGAGGGCGCCGCCGATCCGCACCTCCGCCGTGCCGCGCACGCGCCCGAGATCGAGACGCACCCGTCCGGCGGCGGCCTCGGCCGGCAGGGTCACGACACGGCCGTACCGCACACCGCCGCTGTACTCCGCGAGGCCGCGTGTCTCCCAGTCACCGAGCCGGATCAGTCCGGGGCCGACCTCGCAGCGCAGCGGGCCGGCCAGAGCGGCGCCGCCCTGGCGGCCGGGCCGGGTTTCCAGCCGCAGCGCGGCGGTTCGCGAACCGGACGGTGCCCCGGCCGGCAGCTCGACGGTCAGGCTACGGGCGCCACCGGCGGCGGCGGTCGTCGCGGTGCGCTCGCGGCCGTCGACGAACACGGTCGCGTCGCCGTACACGTCCACCGTCAAGCGGACCGTTCCCGGAGGAAGTTCGCACCAGAACCACTCCACGGCCGATCGTGCTCCCGGGACCGCGAACCGGGCCGGCACCACCGTGCCGTCGTCGGCGTCCGGATCCAGCCAGGCGGCGCCGGGCAGCGGATGCGGCCTGCGGCGCAAATACAGTGCGGCCGGATCGCCGACCGGCTCGCGGCGCACCACGACCGGCACCCGCACTCCGGCCCGCTCGGCCCACCAGGTGGCGTCACTGTGCGGGGTCACCGCGCTGTCGGTGGAGAACGTCGCGTCCACCAGGACGGCGCGATCGCCGCCGTCGTCGGTCTCCACGGTGATCTCGTTGTCTCCCGCGCGCAGAGCGGCCGCGACCTCGTGCCGTCGTACGCGCGGCACCGCGTGGTCGGTGTACGGATCGAACCCGCCCTGCGCGCCCGCCACCTGCCCGTTGACCCGCAGGACGCACGATCCGCGTGCGGCGACCTGGACGACCGCGCGGGCCGGGGCCTCGGTCAGCGTCAGGGTCGTGCCCACGACCGACCGGCCGCCGTCCTCGCGTGGGCCCGCCGCGAGAATCCACTCCGGGCGCCGATAGCGCACGGGGTCGCGGACCAGCGCCATATGCGCCCGCAGATCGATGTCCTGATCGGGCGTCAGGTCCAGTTCGAAGAGGTACCGGCCGGCGCTCCGGCGCAACGGTCCCATGGCGAGATGTCCCCGGTCGTCCAGAGCGACGGACACGCCACCGAGCCGAGCCGTCTTCGCCGCCGCCGCCCCGACCGCGAGGTATCCGTCGAATGCCTCGTCGAGCAACAGCTCCACGCGTACCCGCGCGACCGTCCCGGCACTCGTCGGACCGACCCGTACGAACTCTTCCGGCACATGTCCCTTCGGCCCCAGCACGGCTCGGTGGACCGGGTCCTTGTGGATGCCGCGGCTGTCGGACCATTCGAGCACCGAGCGGACACCGCCGTCCGGGCCGAGCACGACCGCGCGCGGTCCGAACGTCGCGTGGACCGATGGCCCGGAGTCGCCCGCGAGCTCCGCCGCGGCCCATCCCAGGCGGATGCCGTCCTCGCCCGGTGCTTCCGTCCGGTGCCGGAAGCGGCGGCACTCGGTTACGGCGGGGCCGCCGGGCGGGCCGGTGGCGGGCCGGGCGAAGTCGCCCCAGGTGTTGTCGAGAGTCGGGACAAGGGTCATGTCCCAGTGCGCGCCTGAGGGAATCCCGACCGTGCCGCCGACGGGCCTCGCCGCGCTTCCCGGCGGCTCCGCCGAAGGTGCCTCCGTCCCGGGCGTCCCGGTCGCGCGGTCTTCGGCCGCCGTGTGTTCCGTCGCGAGGTCGCCGATCCCGGAATCCTCCGCTGTACGCGCCGGAAAGACCAGTACGGCGGCGGGTCCGGTGTCGAAGGTGACGTCGACGTCCACGGCCCGGGGATCGTCCTCGGCCGGCCGGACAGGCACCGTGCGGGGCTCACCGCCGAACGGATCGAGCAGCACCGCCGGGCCACCGACATCGCGGACCCGCACTCGGGCGGCGCGCGCGTACCGGTCCGGGTCGAAGTCGTAGCGCGCGTCGAGCCAGCCCAGTGCGGCCCCGCGCTCGTCGGGCGCCGCCACGGCCGCTCGGGTCGCGCGCGGAGCGGCCGCGGTCAGAAACACCACGGTGGCGTCGTCCACGCGCCGCGCGAGCGCGGGAACGGATGCCCGGACGGCGGGTGGCGGCGCTCCGGCTAGCGCAGCGGCCAGAGCGTCCGTCGACGGGACGAACGCGGCCCGGCCGTCGGCGAAACACGCGCGCATCTCGTCCAGAGCGGCGGGCCCTGCCGCGCCGATGACGTGTTCGGGCAGCGCGCCGAGCGCGATCACGCCGCCGCCGGCCGAGGCGAACTCGACAAGCCGCCGCGCCGTGTCCTGTTCGAGGACCGTGCACGCGGGCAGCACGATCGTCGCGTACGCCTCGTCCGCGACACACAGCCGTGCGCCGTCACCGGTGTGCCGTACCCGGGCGCGGGAGACAGACGCGTCGTCGATCACATCCGCGTCGAGACCGAGCCGGTCGACGACGCCGGGCCGGGTCCTGAACCAGGTCATGTCACCGACGAGTTCGAGGTAGACCTCCTGGGCGTTCGCCGCCGCCGCGGAGACGCCGTCGAGCGCGGCGCCGGCCTGCGCCGTACTGGTGGGCAGCAGGATCGCGAGGTCGCACAGGTGGTGGCCGAGGCTGAGGATCGCGCACAGCCGGCTCACGGCGTCGGCGAAGACCCGGTGGTGGATCCAGTAGGGCTGGCGCCAGTCGGTGGCGGGCGGCGCCCACTCCCACCAGCCGCCTTTGGTCGTGTAGTAGACGGCGTGCGGGTTGTAGAGGGTCGCGCCGGCGCGCAGCCACGGCAGAAGCCAGTCGAAGGTCTCCTCCAGCGTGCCGCCCCAGCCGGTGGAGTGGAAGGCCTCGATCCAGGTACGGGGCCGGCCGTAGAGATGGGCGAGCGAGGAGTGGATCCGGGCATCGCCGTGATGGTCGGAGCCGGGCGCGGAGAACCAGCGGTGGGTGCGGGCGTAGTCGGCGTACAACTCCACACCGGCGACGGGATGTCCGGCGCGGGCGGGGTCCTGCTGGTCGCAGCCGGCGATCAGTCCGTGCCGGTCGTGCCACGCGGCGAGCGGCCGGAAGAACGCCTCCTCGGCGAGTTCGGCGCGGGTCCGCTGGTAGTCGTGCCGTACGCGATGGGTTTCCGGGTGGGCGCTGTCGTCGTACAGGGCGTCGAGGCAGCGGGTCAGGTCGTAGCCGCGGAGCCGCAGGAAGGCGTCGGCGAAACCCTCCGACCAGGTCGGCAGGGCCGGCAGCTCGTCCTGGAAGGAGCCGACGACAACGGTCCCGAGCCGGTCGCCGAGACGCCGCTCGAACGCCCCGTGCACCCGGTCGAGCAGCGCCGCGCAGGCGTCGGTGCCGAGGTAGTCGAATCCGACGGCCACCTGGTGATGAAGCGTCAGGCGCCAGCGTCCGGGACCGGGCGCCCGCAGGACCGGGCCGTCCATGGCGACCGGGACCGCGGGACCGGTGGGCCTGCCGTCCCGGTCGACCGGCTCGGCGTGGCCCGCGACGGACCGTCCGTGGGCGGGACAGCGGAGCTGTCCCGTGCCGTCGACCACGGCCCGTACGCGTTCGAGCCCGCGGCCGGCGTAGGCGGGCCGCTCGTCGACGAGACGGGCCTGGAGGTCCGCGCCGGAGAAGCCGAGCTGATCGTAGAACCAGAGGCTGACGCCGAGTTCACACGCGTCGTCGCAGACGCCTTCCAGCAGGGCCCACCACTCGTCGGACAGGAACGGCGGGTCGTCGGCGTCGGCACCGAACAGCGGCCCCGAAGGCGCGAGATTGAGCAGGACGAGGTTGTACACACCTCCTGCCGCGAAGCGTTCGAGCTGGGCCCGCAATCGCGTACGGTCGAGCCGCTCGCCGCTCCACCACCAGATGGCGGTGGGCGAGAAGGCACGAGGCGGTCCGGCCAGCGCGGCCGCGATGCTCGCGGGCAGCGGGCCCGCGCCGACGGCGGAGGAGGAGGGTCGTGTCATGAGTCGGCTGTCTCCGTCGGTCGGGGCGGAGCCGCGCGTTCAGCCCTTGAGGCCACCCGCGAAGCCCTTGATCACATAGCGCTGGAGAAGCAGGAAGACCACCAGGACGGGCAGCGCGGCGAGGACGAGGCCGGCGAAGACAAGACCGTAGTCGGAGACGTACTGGCCCACGAACGAGAACACGCCCACGGGGACGGTCTCCTTGCCGGACCCGCCGAGGTACAGCAGCGGCGTGAAGAAGTCGTTCCAGATGAAGACGGCGTTCAGGATGATCACCGTGCCGGTGATCGGCCGCAGCAGTGGGAAGACGATCCTGGTGAACGCCTGGCGGTGGTCGCAGCCGTCGATGAGCGCGGCCTGCGCGTAGTCCGGCGGCAGGGCGCGGATGAACCCGGTGTAGAGGAACACGGTGAACGGCAGTTGGATGCCTGTGTAGAACAGGACCATGCCGTGGTACGTACCGAGCCAGCCGAGGTCGTCGACCAGCTTGTACAGCGGGATCATCCCGAGCTGGAACGGCAGCACGATGCCCAGCAGGAACAGGATGTACAGCCCGTAGCCGAGTCCGCCGGCCCGGCGCGCGAGGTAATAGGCGCCCGTGGAGCCGAGGACGACGAGCAGGAGCAGGCTGACGGCCGTGATGATCGTGCTGTTGACGAGTGCGGGACCGAGGGACGCCGAGGACCAGGCATCGCGGAAGTTGTCCAGCGTGGGCGGAGACGGTGGCGACAGAGGCGATTCGGCGATCTGCCGAGGGTCCTTCAGCGCGAGGGTGACCAGGGCGTAGACGGGAAACAGGAAGATCACCGCGACGGCGATCATGACCAGTTCGAGGCCGTAGCGTCCGTATCCGGCTCTCGGCCTGCGGCGGTCCTGCCGCGGTGTGCCTGTCGACGGCGGCGCGGTGGCGGTGCTCACGCGGTTACCTCCCGGGCGCGCAGAAAACGCAGTTGGACCAGTGAGACCGCGGCGACGAACAGCGCCAGGACCAGGGCGACGGCGGTGCTGTAGCCGAACTTGCCGTAGACGAAGGCTTCCTTGTAGAGCACGGTCGACAGCGTCTCGCTGGAGGAGCCGGGTCCGCCGTTGGTGGCGGCGTAGACCTGGTCGAAGAGTTTCAGGCCGCCGATGGTCGACAGCATGAGATTGATGGTCAGCGCGGGTGCCAGGAGCGGCCAGGTGACATGGCGGAAGCGCTGCCAGGTGCCGGCGCCGTCGATTCTGGCGGCCTCGTGGAGTTCGGCGGGGACGCCTTCCAGACCGGCGAGGAAGATGACCATCGAGTAGCCGGCGTACTGCCATACGACCATGGCGGCCACGGACCACAGGGCGAGCGAGGGGTCGCCGAGCCAGTCCTGGCGCAGGCCGCCGAGTCCGACGGCGCCGAGGACGCCGTTGAGGCCGGCGCCGTCGTCGGGGTTGTAGACGTACTTCCAGAGGAACGCGACCATGACGGGACTGACGACGGCGGGCGCGAAGAAGACAACGCGCAGCAGCGAACGGGACGTGATGTTCGTGTGGACGCCGAGCGCGAGCAGCAGGCCGATGCCGTTCTGGACGACAACCACCGCGACGGTGAGCAGGAACGTGTTGCCCACCGACTCCAGGGCGCGGTCGTCGTCCAGCAGAGCGCGGAAGTTGTCCAGGCCCACGAACGAGAAGGCGCCGACACCGGACCAGTCGGTGAAGCCGTAGACCACACCCGCCAGACTCGGATAGAGGACGACGACGGCGTACACGGCGAGCGCCGGTGCGACAAAGATCCAGGACGGTACGGCCCGGTCACGGCGCCACCGGGTCCGGCGGGGTCCGGCCGGGTTCCGGGCCTTGTCGCCGGTGCCCGGAGTGTTCGCGCGGGCGGCGACGGTACCGGCCTCGGTGAACGGACCGGGACCGGGCCCTGGGCTCATGACCTCTTCCCGTAGGCCTCGTCCATCCGTCCCAGTGCGCCGTCGACATCCGTCGTACCGGCGAGCAGATCCTGTACGGCCGCGAAGTGGGCGGGCTGCACCTCGGCGTTGGGCCAGCGCTGGTCCATGAAGGGGACGGCCCGGCCGCCGTCGATGATGGGCAGGAAGCCGGCCAGGACGGGATCGATCCTGGTGGACGCGTCGCGTGTGAAGGGGATGGCCGAGACGGCCGTCGCCCAGCGGTTGATGTTCTCCTGCCGTCCGAGGAACTCGACGAACGCCTTGGCCCGCGCCGCGTTCCTGGCGCGGGCGGAGACGCCGAGGCCGACGACGATGCCCGCCGGAATCCACTGCCGCTCCGCGTCGTCACCGCCGGGAAAGGGAAACATGCCCAGGTCGTCGGGGCTCTGCGCGGCCTGGCGGTAGTTGGTGAGCACGGCGGAGACCTGGACGGCCATGGCCGCCTTTCCGGTGGCGACGAGCGAGGTCTGCTGCTCGAAGGTGGTGCCGTTGGGGTTGGCGTTGAAGAAGCCCCGGCGCTGCAACTCCTGGTACTTCCTCATGGCGTCGGCCCAGCCGGAGCCGCGGAAGTTCGCGCGTCCGGCGGCCATCTCGTCGTCGAAGCGCGGGTCCTTGGCGTAGACGGCGTCGGGAACCAGCGCGTAGGTGATCAGTTGGGTGACCCAGGGAGTCCCGGCGCCGAGCGCGATGGGCACGATGCCCCTGGCCTTGAGCCTGGCGCAGACGTCGAGCAGTTGGCTCCAGGTCCTGGGCGGGCGGACGCCGGCCTCGGCGAAGGTCTTCTTGTTGTAGACGGCTCCGATGACGCTGCTGCCCGCCGAGTACAGATAGGTCTTGCCCTCGCGGCGGTAGGCGGCGTCGAAGTTCGCCGGGATGTCCCGGGTCCATGCCTGCCCGCCGAGGTCGGCGAGGAGTCCGGCCTTGGCCAGCTCGACCATGGACATGGCGCTGCCGCTGCCGGGAAACAGCACATGCACGTCGGGAGCGTTCCCGCCGGCGAGCTGGGTGCGTACGACGGTCTGTACCTGGTCTGTTGGCGCGAAGGAGGTGCTGAAGTCGTCGTCGGGGCGGCCGCGCCGGTACAGGGCCAGGAGTTCCTCGATCGGCTTCTGCTGGTCGGCGACGCCGACTATGCGCACCGTGCCGGAACGGTCCGAACCGGAGCACGCGGTGAGGAGCGGCGCGAGCGCGGCGGCGGCCGCGACCCCGCCGCCGGCACGGAGGAATCCGCGGCGGCCGACCGTGCCCGGGCCGGGCAGGCTTCGGGAAACCGTGCTCATGGTGTGTCCTCCTCGTGGGGGCCTGCGGACGATGGCGCGGTCGCGCTCGGTGCGAGCCGGGACGCTTCGGCGGGCGCGCTCGCCGGGCGGAAGGCGGCGGTGAAGTGATAGACGCCCGAGGCCACGCGGTACACGACATGGCCGGAGGCGGTGGCGAGACGCGTGATGTGGTCACCGTCCGCCGCGGCCACGCCCGATTCCCGGACCGAGCGGGGATCCGTGGTGGGCACGGCCACCTCGGCGGTGGCGCCCGGTGGTACCCGTACCCGCAGCGAGAACGTGTCGTCCCGCCGCTGCCAGCCGACCGCGACGGTGCCGCGTACCGATTCGTACCGGGCGCTCGCGTGGCTGAGGCCGCCGAGGCTGGGCCGGACACTCAACTGCCGGTATCCGGTGGAGTCCGCGCTCTGGTCGAGGCCCGCGACACCGCGGTAGAGCCATTCACCGATCGAGCCGAGCGCGTAGTGGTTGAACGAGTTCATCGACGGTGCGCGGAACCCGGTCTCGGGCGTCCAGCCGTCCCAGCGTTCCCAGATCGTGGTGGCGCCGTGGCGCAGCGGAAAGAGCCATGAGGGCACCTCGGTGCGGCGCAGCAGGGCGTGCGCGAGGTCGGCCCTGCCGTACGCGTCCAGCACGGGCGCGGCGAGCGCGACTCCGAGGAAGCCGGTCTGGAGTGCGGGACCGGCCGTCTCGATCAGTTCCGCGAGCCGGCGGGCGGCGGCGTCGGTGTGCTTCTCGGGCAGCAGGCCGAACGCGAGGGCGACGAGGTAACCGGTTTGGGTGTCGCCCGCGACGCGCAGAGCGGGCTGGTCAGTGATGGTGTTGTCGTTGACGGTGACAAATCGCTCGGCGAACGCGGTGCGGATGCCGGCGGCGAGTCGGTGGTAGGCGCGTGCGGCGTCCCGGTGTCCCAGGACGTCGGCGGCCCTGGCGGTGAGGTGGGTGCTGTGAGCGAAGTAGGCGGTGGCGATGACATCGCGCGGCGTCGGTGTGCCCGGGGCGAGCCAGTCGGAGAAGTGCGGGCCGACCCGCCGGCGCCAGATCAGATCAGGGTTGTGGCGGTGGATCAGGTCGACCCAGTCGCGCATGGAGTCCAGCGCGCGGGCGAGGAAGCGCGGGTCGTCGTAGGTGCGGTAGAGGTGCCACGGGACGATCACGCCCGCGTCGCCCCAGCCGGGGGCTCCCTCGTCCGCGACACCGGTGAGCCGGGGCGCGACATTGGTGAAACCGCCGTCCGGGGTGCGTGCGTCGTCGACGTCGCGCAGCCACTTGGTGAAGAACGCCGCCACGTCGGCGTTGAGCGCGGCCGTGGGCAAAAACACCTGCGCGTCGGCGAGCCAGCCGAGCCGTTCGTCGCGCTGCGGACAGTCCGTGGGAACGCTGACGAAGTTGGAGCGCTGTCCCCACGTGACACACTCGTGGAGCAGTCGGATCTCCGGATCCGAGCAGTCGAACGTACCGGTCCACGGCGTGTCGCTGTGCAGTGCCACGGCGACGACGTCCGAGCCGGACAGCTCGCGGACTCCGCTGATCTCCGCATACCGGAAGCCGTGATAGGTGAAGCGTGGCTCGAACACGACATGGTCGCGTCCGTCGCCGATCAGCACATCGGTCGCCGCCGCCGTACGCAGATTGGCCGTGTACAGGCGGTGGGTCTCGTCCAGCACTTCGGCGTGGCGGACGACCACCCGCGCGCCGGAGGCGAGTCCGTCGACGCGGAGCCGCACACGGCCGGCGATGTTCTGGCCGAAGTCGACGACATGGACGTCGTGCGAGACGCGTGTGACCGAGCGAGGGCGCAGCTCGGCCATGGCCCGTACGGGTTCGTCGACGGAGGCCACGAGCAGCCGGTGGTCGGCGTCCGTCACCCGGGCCGGCGCCCAGCCGGTGTCGTCGAAGCCGGGCAGGTCCCAGCCGTCCACCGCGTGCCGCAGGTCGTGGCACTCCCCCATGAGCAGGTCCGCGTGGCGGATCGCGCCGGTGTGTGTGCGCCACGCGTCGTCGGTGACGACCGTGGTCGCGCGGCCGTCCGCGGTGGCGAGGTGGAGTTCGGCCAGGAACTGCGGGAAGGACCCGTAATGAGCTCCGGCCCTGCGTGGTTCGAAGCCGACGAATCCGCTCCACCAGCCGTCGGCGACGGTCGCCGCGAGGACGTTCTCGCCGTCGCGGATCAGCTCGGAGACGTCGTACGTCTGGTACTGGACGCGGTGCGTGTAGTCGGTCCAGCCGGGCGCGAGTTCCGCGTCGCCGACGCGTGTGCCGTTGAGCCGGACCTCGTACAGGCCGCGCGCGCTCACCTGAAGCCGGGCCCGGCCGTCGGCGGAGCCGGTGAAGGTGCGGCGCAGAAGCGGACAGGGAGTGAGTCCGTGGTTGTCGAGGGCGTGTGCGCCCTCGGTGGGCGCGTCCACCACGTCGATCGGGTGTGGATCGTGGGTGATCCACGAGGCGCGCCAGGCGCCGGTGTCATACACCGCGGTCTCGAACCAGGACATGGCCTCGGCGGGGGCCGCCGCGCCGGACGACCATACGGCGACCCGCCAGTGGTAGCGCGTACGGGCCGTCAGCGCGGGACCGGCGAAGACGACTCCGATCGCGCCGGGATCCTCGACCCGGCCGGTGTCCCAGAGCGGACGGCCGCCGTGGTCCAGGTCCTCCGGCCGCTCCGCGACCCTGACCCGGTAGGCGGTGGGATCGTCGGCGCGGACGCCGGACGCCAGGCGCCACGAGAGCAGCGGCGCGGGCTCGTCGATGCCCAGCGGGGTGGTGCGGTGGTCGCATCGCAGGGCGTAGGGCCGCAGGCCCGGGGCTGCGTGACGGCCGGCCGCTGGTCCTTCGGCGGGACGGGGAGCGGGCATGTCCGCTGCCGGGGAACCGGACACGAGCACGTCCTTCCTTCGCGCCGGGAAGGGCGCGTCACCGCGGGCCGCTCGTCGTCACTCGCCCGGCGTGAAGACGGCCGTCTTTGGATGTTAAATCCAACGTCAATTCTGTGGCGTGGAGACTATGAGCCCCTCGCGAGAGGTGTCAAGGGTGTTACCGGTGCGTGGATTCGCCAACTCGCGACAGGGTCCGCACACCCGAACAGGCGCCTGGTACAGGCGTTCCCACCCGGTGGAAGGCACTCTTGTGACGCGTGATTCTCCCGTGATATTCACGCTGTGATTACCACACCAAGGAACGTTAAATCACGCGCGGATCCCGTCGTGAGCCTGGCGGTTCCCGCGGTTCCTCGCACGACGAACGGACCAGCTTTCATGCGAATGAGCAGTCGGACCAGCGGCGGAGCCAAAGGGGCCAGAGGATTGGGACGGCGCTCGCTGCTCGGCGCCTCCGGGGCCGTCGCGTTGGCACTCGCCGCGGGTGGCCTGTCGGCGGGCAGGGCCGGGGCCGAGGAACTCCGCTTCCGCCAGGATCCCTTCACGCTGGGAGTCGCGTCCGGCGATCCGTGGCCCGACGGATTCGTGCTGTGGACCCGCCTCGCGCCGCATCCCCTCGCGCCGGACGGCGCCGGCGGTATGCCGCCGCATCCGGTCGGGGTCTTCTGGGAGGTCGCCGCCGACGAACGGTTCCGCTTCGTCGTACGCCGGGGCTGGACCCGGGCCATACCGGAGCTGGCCCACTCGGTCCATGTCGAGGTGTCGGGACTACTGGCCGGCCGGCAGTACTACTACCGTTTCCGCGCGGGCGGCGTGGTCAGCCCGGTGGGCCGCACCCGCACCGCGCCTCCTCCGTACAGCCGTCCCACGGTGCTGAATTTCGCCTTCGCGTCCTGTCAGGCCTGGTTCGAGGGCTTCTACACGGCCCACCGGCATCTCGCCGAGGAAGATGTGGATCTTGTCCTGCATCTCGGCGACTACATCTATGAGAACGCCATCGACGCGATGGGCGGTGTACGCGGCGTCCCGGTGGACGCCGAGCTGCGCCCCGAACCGATGAACCTCGCCCAATACCGGAACCGGCACGCCCTCCACCGCTTCGACGCCGACCTCATCGCCGCCCACCAGGCCCACCCGTGGGCCGTCGTCTGGGACGACCACGAGGTCGAGGACAACTGGGCAGGCGACATCTCCACGGTCGACGGCGAACCGGACCAGGACCCCGCGGTCTTCCGTGAACGCGCCGCCGCGGCCTTTCAGGCCTATTACGAGCACCTTCCGCTGCGTCTGCCCAACAAACCGCGGGGCTTCGACACCCGTATGTACCGCCGTCTGCGGTACGGCCGGATGGCCAGCTTCCATATCCTCGACACCCGCCGGTTCCGTGACGACCAGCCCTGCGGCGACGGCATCAAGAGCGGCTGTGACGAACGGCTGTCACCCGGCCGCAGCATCCTCGGCGCGGAGCAGGAGAGCTGGCTCTACAACAGCCTCGGGCGTTCGGGCGCGACCTGGAACCTCATCCCTCAGCAGATTCCGGTGACGCAGGTCGACACCGACACCGGACCCGGGCAGTCCTTCGTCATGGACTTCTGGGACGGCTACGCGCACTCGCGTCAGCGGCTGTTCGAGGAGATCGCCGCCCGGGGCGTGAACAATCCGGTCGTGCTGACCGGCGACATGCACCGGCACCTCGCCGCCGACCTCAAGCGGGACTTCGACGATCCGGACTCGCCCACGATCGGCGTCGAGTTCGTCGGCACCTCCATCTCCACCAAGTCCGACGGCATGGACCTGGACCCTTCCGGGGCGGATCTGCTCGCCGCCAACCCGCACATCAAATTCACCAACTACCAGCGCGGTTACGTGCGTTGCTCGCTCACTCCGGAGACCTGCCGGGCCGACTTCCGGGTGCTCCCGTATGTCACCAGACCCGGCGCCCCGGTCAGCACCCGTACCTCATTCGTGACCGAGGCGGGCCGGCCCGGCCTGCGGCCCGCCTGACGGCGCTGCCGCGGGCGCCGGTTCGCGCGGAGAGATGCCGGGCAGCGGTCGCCCGGCACCTCTCCGGCGCCACATGGCCTATTCCCACTCCACCGTGAGGGTCGCGCCGGAGCCGGACCGCAAGAAGGCGTACGCCGTGCCGGCCGGTTCGGAGGCGAGGCGCAACCGCACCTGCGTCGTGCCGGTGCGGTTGACCGCGGTGAAGTCGCCCGACGCCTTCGTCCCCGACGTAAAGCTGCCGATCTCGGCCGCGGCCGCCACCGAGGCCGGGGCCGCCCAGTCGTCGGCGCCGGTCGCGCAGGCCGCGCCGAAGCAGCCCGTTCTGATGTCCAGAACGATCCTGTTCCCGGCCGCCCAGAGGTCACCACTGCCGCTGGCGCGCGTCACCGTCAGGAACGCCCTCTTCACGGTCGCGCCGTCCGGGACGGAGGAGGTGTCGAACGAGAGCAGGGTCCGGTTGTGCAGCCCGTCGATGCCCCGGCCGACCGCCACGCCGAGACTGCCTTCGAGCGTGCCGACGGCCGAACCGGCTCCGGTCGCCGACGCCTTCACATATCCGTCTTCCGCGGCCACGCTCGAAAACACCGTGGTCTGCGTCCCGTTCCCGGGATCGCCCGGGTCTCCGGGATCGCCCGGGTCTCCGGGTGTGCCGCCTCCGCCGCTCAGGCCCCAGAACTGTCCGATCCGGTACGAGGCGCACAGGTTGACGTCGAGGATGTACGCCCCCGCCGTACCGCACTGCTCCGCTCCCGTGCCCGGATCGACCGGCTGGCCGTGTCCCATGCCGGTGATCGAGTACGTCTCCACCACGGCGCGCCCGGCGCCGTCGCGGTACACCGCGTGCGGATAGCCGGCGACCGTGTCGGTGGCGTCGGCCGTGGTGTCCGTGCCGTGCACCGCCGTCCACTGCTCCACGGTCTCGGTCATATTGGCGGGAGCGACGGTCGTGTCACCGCTGCCCTGCCAGACGGAGACCGCCGGCCATGGCCCGCCGTAACCGGGATAGGCGGCACTGACCTTGGCGGCCCAGGCGGCCGGCGACATGTTCGTCCCTGGGCTCATGCAGCCGAAGGCGGCGACCACGCTGGTCGCGCAGCCGTACGGCAGACCGGCCACCGGCGCTCCGGCGCTGAAGACGTCCGGATAGGCGGCGAGCATGACATTGGTCATCGCCGCGCCCGCGGAGAGCCCGGTCGCGTAGACACGGGCGGGATCACTGCCCAGGTCGGCCTTCATCCGGTCCGTCATCTGTTTGACCGACAGCGCCTCGCCCGAGCCCCGTCCGATGTCCGCCGATTCGAACCAGTTGAAACAGGAGTTGAGATTGTTGCCGGACTGCTGCTGCGGCAGCAGAAGCGCGAAGCCCCACCGGTCGGCCCAGGTGGTCCAGCCGGTCTCCGAGTCGTACGCGGCGGCCGACTGGGTGCAGCCGTGCATCGCCACGACCAGAGGACGGCCTGCGGGCAGCCCGTCCGGCACATAGCGGAACATGCGCAAATTGCCGGGGTTCGTACCGAAACCGGTGACCTCGGTGAGTGTCGCGGCCTGCGCCGCGGGCACGAACCCGGGTCCGCCCGCACCGATCAACGCGATCAACAGCGCGAGTAACAGTCCCGCGGTGGAGAGTCTTCTCGGCGTACGGCTTCTCTGCATGGCGGCTCCTTCTCAGGGCTGTCCCCCCTCTTGCGAGATAGGGACACTAGGGCCGCTCGCAGGCGCCGGAGCACGGGCCGGACCCCTATCAATCGCGCGCAGCGGTGGGGCCCGGCCATATGGACGCCCGATGCCGGTCAGGACGTGTCGCGACCGTTCCGCCCGGCTCGCGACACGCCCTGCCGTGCGGCGCCACCTGGTGCGACACGCCCGGGCCATGACCACCGGGGTTCCTGGACCGCCGACGCGGCGGCCCTTCGGATACCGCCGGTCAGGGCCTTACGGGCTGTTCGGCCCAGATGGTCTTGCCATTGGGCGTCTGACGGCTGCCCCAGCGCTGGCTGAGCTGGGCGACAAGGAAGAGCCCTCGTCCACCCTCGTCGAAGGCACGGGCCCGGCGCAGATGCGGGGAGGTGCTGGTGGCGTCGGAGACCTCGGAGATGAGGACACGGTCCCGGATGAGGCGTAGCTGGATGGGAGCGTCGGCGTACCGGATGGCGTTGGTGACCAGCTCGCTGACCACCAGTTCGGTGGTGAATCCGATGTCTTCGAGTCCCCAGGCGATCAGTTGGCTGGACACCTGTTCGCGCGCGCGGGCGACGACGGCGGGATCGGGCGGCAGATCCCAGCAGGCCACCTGGTCGGCGTGCAGGATGCGCGTGCGGGCTATCAGCAGGGCGATGTCGTCGTTGCGGCGGTGCGGGCGCATGGCCTTCAGCACGCTGTCGCTGAGGTCGTCCAGCGACATGACCGGGTTGGCCAGCGAACGGCGCAGGTCCGCGAGCCCGTCGCCGGCGCCGGTGCCGGGTCCCCGAGGCTCGACCAGCCCGTCCGTGTACAGGGCGAGGAGGCTGCCTTCCGGCAGTTCGATCTCCACCGACTCGAAGGGCAGGCCGCCCACGCCCAGCGGAGGCCCCTGCGGCAGATCGAGGAACTCGACCTCGCCGTCGGGCCTGACAAGGGCCGGGGCCGGGTGCCCGGCGCGGGCGACGGTGCAGCTCTGGGAGACGGGGTCGTAGACCGCGTACAGACATGTGGCACCCAGCTCGCTGCCGCCTCCGGCGTCGCTCTCCACGGAGTCCGAGAGCCGGAGGACCAGATCGTCGAGGTGGGTGAGCAGCTCGTCGGGCGGCAGATCGATGTCGGCGAGCGTACGGACGGCGGTGCGCAGCCGTCCCATGGTCGCGGAGGCCTGCACACCATGGCCGACCACGTCGCCGACGACCAGCGCGACGCGGGCGCCGGAGAGAGGGATCACGTCGAACCAGTCGCCGCCCACGCCCGCCCGGGACGCGCCGGGCAGATAGCGGGAGGTCACTTCCACCGCCGCCTGCTCGGGCAGATGCTTGGGGAGGAGGCTGCGCTGAAGGGTCAGCGCGATGGCGCGCTCGCGGGTGTAGCGGCGGGCGTTGTCGATGCACATGGCGGCGCGGGCGCAGAGCTCCTCCGCGAGGCGCACATCGTCCTCGTCGAAGGCCGCCGGACGCCGGTGGCGCACGAAGACAGCCACTCCCAGGACGGTTCCACGGGCACAGAGCGGCACGGTGATCACGGAATGGACCCCGTAACCGCGATCCTGTTCGACGCGGCTGGGGTCGTGCACCAGCCAGTGCGCTATTTCGGGGTCGTCCGCCACCTGGGAGAGCACGGGGCGGCCGGTGACCAGGCTGCGGGCGGGCGCGGAGTGCTCCGGATACCTCTCGATCCCGCCGAGTGCGAGCACCGCGTCGGGGGTTTCGTCGAGGACGGACACATGGGCGGCCCGGCGCATCAGAACCGGGCCCGTGACCGGCCCGGGAGGCGGCTCCCGGCCGGACAGCACCCAGTCGAGCAGGTCGACGGAGGCGAAATCGCTCAGCCTCGGCACGGCCACCGCGGCCAGTTCATGAGCGGTACGCGTCATGTCCAGTTTGCTGCTGAGCCGATTGCCCGCGTCATTGAGCAGTGCGAGTCGCGCCCTGGCGACCGTCAGCCGCCTGACGTGCTCCTCCCGCTCCAGCCGGACCCGGCAGACGACCAGGCTGACCACGACCGCCAGCGCCACCGCGGTGAGCACCACGACACGGCCGCCCACGGAGGTCTCGTAGTCCGCGAACCCATAGGTGGCGACGACCGCCAGCAGAGTGATGACGCCCACGCTCAGAGTGCGCCAGAAGGGAAACAGCGCGCCGGCCACCAGTGGAGCGAGCACCGAGTAGCCGGCCCAGCGGACATGTCCCTGCCCTTCGAAGAACTGCACGACGGTGATCACCCCGATGGAAATCAGGAGCAGGACGAAGATGCCCCATTCTCCGTACCGATTGCGCACCACCTGAGGCACCTCCCGGGCTCGGGCACAACCTCAGGCTCGCACACAGAGGGCAACCGAACCATCCCAAGAAGCATCAAATCGTTCGACAATCAAATAAATACGGCTCAACCGGGCCATTCCGCTGGTTACGACGCGGATGAAGCCGCCTCTCCGAGGTTCTGTCCGGGCAGCGTGAAGCCGAGCTCGCGGGCGGCCACGGCGGGGGTGGGATGCGACCAGCGCCCGATCACATCGTCCGTGGTGGAGAAGGAGCGGGTCTCGGCGCGGTCGAGATAGAGCGTGCCGCCGAGATGGTCCGTCTCGTGCTGGACGATGCGCGCCGGCCATCCCGAGAAGAGCTCGTCGATCTCCCGCCCGGTCTCGTCCTGTCCGCGCAGTCTGATGCCGCTGTGGCGGGCGACGACCGCCTGCCAGCCGGGAATGCTGAGGCAGCCCTCGAAGAAGGCGGCCCGCTCCTCGCCGTCGGGCTCGTAGGAGGGATTGACCAGTACCCGGAACGGCTGGGGAACGCGGGCCCTCGCCTCACTCACCTCCGGCGGCAGCTCGGCCGGATCCTCGATCACGGCGAGACACAGCGGGATTCCCACCTGGGGCGCCGCGAGGCCGACGCCGGGCGCGGCGTGCATGGTCTCGCGCATCGCTCGCACGAGCCGGTCCAGCCGGTCGTCGCCGAGCTGTCCTTCGTACGGTGCCGCCGGACGGCGCAGCACCGGGTCACCGGCGGAGACGATGGTCAGCGGACGGGGGCCGTCGAGGAGTTCGTCGACGAGTTCGGTCAATGTGGTGGCCTGCATGGATCCACCCTCCCAGAAGCGGACCCGTGGTGAGGGCCGGGGCCCGGGCGGATCATCCACCGGCGACGCGGCCCGCCGGATGATCCGGCGGGCCGCGTACGGATACGGCCGGCGTCACTCGCGGAGAGGTACGTCAGTCCACGAGGAGGCGTAACCCGGTGGATCCGCCGGTCATGGCTGCTGGGTGAGCTGGAACGACTGGGCCGCCGAGCCGTCGCAGGACCGCTGGACGAGCTGGCTGCCGGAAGCCCCGCCGTTCGGGGCGCTGAGGCACTTTCCGGTGTGCCGGGCCGTGAAGTGGTACCGGCCGTTGGCCTCCGCGACGGCCTGCCACTGCTGGTTGGATCCGCCGGAGTAGGTCCAGAGCTGAAGAGGAGCGTTGTCAGCCGTCGACACATTGGTCACATCGATGACCTGCTGGCTGTTGCCACGGATCCCGATGCGGGAGAAGCCACCATCCGTGGAACGGAACTGGAACTGCTGGGCCGTGGTGCCGTTGCAGGTGTACTGCTGGATCGCCGTTCCGTTGGCGGTGGCCGCCGCACGAGCGTCGACACACAGGCTGTTACCGCTGTTGACGAGGGAGTACCACGCGGTCTCGGATATCGGGCCGCTCGGCGTCTCGCCTCCCCCTTCACCCGTGCCCAGCCACTTCAGGCTGTCGATGACGAAGCGGTTCTGGGTCTCGCTGCCGAAGGTGGACGACAGGGTCTGGCCCGTGCTGTAGTTCATGGCGTTGTGCCCGAAGTTGGCGTAGACCATTTTGTAGCTGGTGTTGGTCCACATGATCGGGTAGTCGCCGCTGTACCAGGACTGGTTGGGATCCGTACCCAGCGGGAAGCTCACGGGGTCGACCGAGGCCAGCGTGTTGATGTCGGCCCTGTTCCTGAGGTTGTTGCTCCAGCTGTACCACTCGCTGACCGAGGAGGTGAAGGTGGCGGGCAGGCCCGTGGTCGAGGGATGGGTCCTGTCCTCGACACGCAGCGTCGCGGTGGTGGGGCCCCAGGTGTTCGACCGGAAGTTCCCGCTGCCGAGGAATTCGTTGTAGTACCAGGGCCAGCTCTGGGCCTCGGTGGTGAACGCCGAGACATGGAAACCCATCCAGCCCCCGCCGGCGCGCATATAACGCTCGAATCCGGACCGCTGGGCGGCCGACTTGGGCGCGTCGTCCAGGAACAGCACCACCTGGTACTGCTGCGGAGTGATGTTGTTGAGCTGGTCCCAGTTGGTGGTCGCCGTGTACGAGAAGTTGTTGCTCGCGCCGGTCCTGGGGAACCACTCATTGGCCTCGCGGACGAAGCTGATGTGCGCGTCGTCCCAGGTGCCGTTGTAGAACGCCAGCACCTTGAACGGCGCCGCGCTCGGCTGCCGCACCGCCGCGTGGGCCGGAGCGGCGGTCAGGCCGAGCAGCACGGCCAGCAGCGCGAGCAACCGTAGGCCGGCTTGCCCCGCACGAACTCTGTTCCTGGTCATCCGAGGACGGTCCTTTCCGCTACCTGCTGAGGGGGTGCGCGCCGTTCTGTCATGTATATGACAGAACCACACGTCGCAATCGCCCGGAACACGCCGTCCGGGCACGCGAAACAGGGCTCACTTCGTGATTTAAGAAGTGAACCCATCCTCTGTCAAGGCTTTGGTATGGACCAATGTCCCGGAGGTCCGCCCTTCCAACCCTCCCCATGGCGGGGCGAGTTGCGGAGCGGACCTCCGGGGCAGGGACGGGGCCGGCCCGCCGGAACGGACCGGCCCGGGATTCAGGTCGTCCTTCGGCCGCTCTTCGCCGCCGCGCCCGCGCACACCACGCCGAGCAGGATCGTCAGACCGCCGATGACCGCGTTGTTCGCGATGATGCCGGCGTCGGGGCCGCTGCCGACAATCCAGGGAGCCACGATCAGCCACACACCCATGGCGCACATCGCCCAGCTCAGGCCGTACATCCTGGCCGGCCTGGCGGTGAAGCCGAGCGCCAGCACGCCTATCGCGATACCCAGGATGAGGTTGTGCACCGCCAGCGCGGGCTGAGCGCTGGAGAAATGGATGATCCACGGCGACACAGCGCAGTACAGGCCGACGAGAAACACCGGTCCGTCCACGAGCGCAACGTCGTGTCCGCCGAGCATGCGGGCGTATCGGGCCCTCATCTCGGGGGCATCGGGATGACCAGCGAGGTCTGCCCTCGTATGAGAGACGTCGGCCATACGACTCGCCTCCTTCGTTTGCCACAAGTCCGGCCGTGCTGCGCGGCATCGAGCCGCGACAAATCCATTTTGCGCCCATTTCACGCTTTTGTGTAGCGGAGCCCTGGCATTCGGCCTCACCGCCCCGGCTCGCGACCGGCACATCCCGTCCCCCACCGGCCTCGCCGGCCGCCATTCCCGGCAGGATTCACGGCGCCCGGCGACTACGGCTCGCGGCTACAGCTCGACGGACAGATCGACGGGCGCCAGGGACCGCGCCTCAAGAGCCACCGTCACCTTCTCGCAGAGTTCAGCGAACATGGCACGCTCACCGGCGGACAGGGCCGCCGTGGCGATCCTGGCGTTCTCGCGGCGGCTGTGTGCCACCCGGGTGAGGAAGGCGAGCCCTGTCGTGGTGAGCGAGGTGATCAGTTCACGCCGGTCCTCGCCGGTCGTCTCCTGGCCGACCAGATCGAGGTCCTTGAGCACTCTGAGCGCCTTGGAGGTGGTCTGCCGCGACACACCCAGGGCCGTACTCATGAAGGACGGCGTCATCGGCCCGCGGATACGGAGGAGTTCCAGCAGGTCGTACTGCTGCCAGGTCACTCCCTCGGGGTTCGAGCGGGTGCGCTGCGCGACCAGGATGCACTGGAGATGAGAGAGGGCGTTCTCCAGCTCGCCGGGCTCGCCGGGCGGCATGTCGAGTGAGCCGTTCGATCTCGTCATGAGGGACTCTCCACGCTCGGGACACTCGGGGACAGGGACACTCCGGGAACGCGGTGCGACTGGGACGTGTCGCGCTGGGCGATATGTGGTTGCCTCACAGTAACAAGCCCGCCTGACGGGCCAGTTGCCCGGGCCACGGCGGGCACGCCGCGCACCCAGCACATCGAGACACCCGCCGCGAGCATCGAGCGATTTCCACCCGGAAACCATATGCCACATCACGCTTGATCGACAATCATTTTCCGCAGCGAAACCAGTCGCGTGACACGCAGGAGCCGGCCAGGCCCGCGACGCCGCGCTGCACCGTGACACTGCGGTACGGCCGCGCCGTGGCGGCCACGGTGACCGGCCGGATGCGCGTACCCAGCACACCGGCGGCGGTCGTCTCCGCCCGTGCGACGGCCTGATCCAGCGAGAGCCAAGATCGCGCTCGTGCGGCGCCGGACCGATGGGCCTGCGTCTCCCGGCGACACTCCCGGCCACGGAGGGCGACCGGACGTGGCGTTCCGTACACTCACGGTCACATCGAGTGACACGGGAGTGCGGATGAAAGCGAACAAGGGCGACCGTCTGGTGATGCACGGCAGGGTGGTCGGCAAGCATGACCGCGTCGTGGAAATCGTGGAAGTGCTGGGACCGGACGGCACACCGCCGTTCAAGGTGCGCGCCGAGGACGGTCATGAATCGATCGTTTCGCCAGGTCCCGACTCGGCTGTGGAGTCGCGCCGGGCGTCCGAGTAACCACCGCTGCCCGGTCCGCCACGGCGACCGGGCAGCGGCCGTCTCTTCGAAGTGGTCCCGCCCGTGCGGGCGCGACGCTCATCACGCACGACACGGACTCCGCGCGGGAGACCGGCAGGGGAGCCCGGAATGACACAAGAGATCCTGGTGGCCTACGGGGTCGATGTCGACGCGGTCGGCGGCTGGCTCGGCTCGTACGGAGGAGCCGACTCGCCCTGCGACATCTCCCGGGGCCTGTTCGCGGGCGAGGTGGGTGTGCCGCGGATGCTGGAACTGTTCCGGCGCCGCGGGCTGGTCGCCACCTGGTTCTGGCCCGGTCACTCGGTGGAGACTTTCCCGGAGCAGTTCGAGGCGTGCGTGGCCGCCGGGCACGAGATCGGAGTGCACGGCTACAGCCACGAGAATCCGATCGCGATGAGCCGGGCCCAGGAGTCCGATGTCCTCGACCACTGTGTCGGTCTCATCAGCAGCCGCGCCGGGCGGCGTCCCACCGGTTATGTCGCACCCTGGTGGGAGTTTTCCACGGTCACCAACGAACTGCTGCTGGAGCGCGGGATCACCTATGACCACTCCCTGATGCACCGTGACTTCGAGCCCTACTACGTACGGGTCGGCGACACCTGGACAAAGATCGATTACGACCGTCCGGCGCGGGAGTGGATGAAGCCGCTGGAGCGCGGCGAGGAGACCGGCCTGGTGGAGATCCCGGCGAACTGGTATCTCGACGATCTGCCTCCGATGATGTTCATCAAGGCCAGCGCCAACAGCCATGGCTTCGTCAGCCCCAGGGACATCGAGCGGATGTGGCGCGACCAGTTCGACTGGGTCTACCGCGAGCACGAGTACGCCGTCTTCACCATGACCGTCCATCCCGATGTCTCCGGCCGGCCGCAGAACCTGCTGATGCACGAACGGCTGATCGACCACATCAGCGGTCATCCGGGAGTGCGCTGGGCCACCTTCGACGAGATCGCCACCGATTTCGTCCGCCGCCGCCCGCGCGCCTGACGCGCCGTCATCTCCGCTCCCCCGGTACTCCGCTCCGGCCGGTGACATCACCGGCCCGGACTGAACGGACTAACCGCCTATATCATCCCAAAAATTACCACATCGGACCAAATAGCCTTTCGCTGTGGTCCGTTCACCGGTCAGGGTGCTCCGGACCATCGCACGGAGCCGTTCGATACGATGACGAATCGCCGCTTCAGCACGTTCGCCGGCGTCGCGCCCGCATCACCGAAGAGGTCGAATGGCTACCATCAGGGACGTCGCCCAGCGGGCAGGGGTCGCGCCCAGCACCGTCTCCTATGTGTTCAACGGATCCCGGAGCATCTCCGAGGAGACGCGTGTGCGCGTACAGGAGGCCGTCGACGCCCTCGGCTATCACCCGCGCGCGAGCGCGCGGACCCTGCGCAGCAGCCGTACCCATGTGCTCGCCCTCGCCCTGCCGCGCGCCGCCGGTCTGCAGCACTCCGTGGACGGCCGGTTCGCGATAGACGTCAGCGACGCCGCCAACAGCCTCGGATACGACCTGCTGCTCACCACCTCCCGGGACAAGGCCGAGGGTCTGCGGCGGGTCGCACTCAGCGGTCTGGCGGACGCGGCCGTCCTGATGGCCGTCGACATGGAGGACGCGCGCATCGATGTCGTGCGGGAACTCGCCTTCCCGGCGGCTCTCATCGGGCGGCCCGCCGACGAGGACGCCCTGCCGTGGACCGACCTGGACTGGGAGGAGGCCGCCGTCCTGGCGGTGCGCGAACTGGCCGCGGCGGGACACCACGACGTGGTGTATCTCGCTCCCGCCGAATCCGAGGTGCTGGGCCGGCGCAGTTACGCGCTCCGCGGCATCGCCGGCGCCCACCGGGGCGCCCGTGCCACCGGCACCGCCGTCCAGGTGGTCCATTCGGTCAACGACGCGGCCGGACTCGCCCGCCGGCTCCACACCCTGCTCGCGGACCGCGCACACCGCGGCGTCCGGAAGCCGCCGACCGCCCTTGTCGTGCAGCATCCCTCCGCGCACCACCACATCCTGACCTCGGTGGCCGCGGCCGGACTCCGCGTGCCGGAGGACCTCACCGTCGTCGTCATCGGCGCCCTTCCCGGCGACCCGTCCAGCCAGCGGCTGTCCCGCGTCGAACTGCCGGTGGAGACGCTGGCCTCCGGAGTCACCAGCCTCGCCGTGTCCGCCGCGGCGGCGCTGCGTGAGTCGACGGCGAAGAACGCGGAACCCGGTACGGGCCTGCTGGCCGAGTCCGTCGGCCATCTGCTGATCGCACCGGTGCTGCTGCCGGGCACCGCGCCCCTCGCCCCGCCGCGGGACTGACCGCGCGGCCGGTCCTCGCCGAGGGCCTTCGCGCTGTCCTCTTTCTCACTCCGCTCCAACCCTTGTCGCCGTCTTGATGAACACCTAGCATCACTGCAGCACGCCGTCGAATCGATTCGACACGTCGATTCGACACCAAAAGCCGGGAGCCAAGTTGAGTACAAAATTGGGCATCGCGCACAAAGCGACCCGGCTTACCGGCGCACCGTACGGCCCCGCCCCGCCCGTGGGCCGGTATGGCGGCTGACAGTCATCCGCCCGTTCCCACGGCGTGCCGGGCACACGCCTCGCCGCTCTTTTCCCGGCTGTTCACCGACACCGGCGCCGACGGCACACCACCTGTGTCCGCCGCCGCGCTGTCCTCGCACGACCTCCGTCTCCTTACAGAGCCGTAGACCGAACGGAGAGCAACCTCCATGCAATCGCCTCGCCGCCGCCTCCGGGCGCCGGCCATGATCCTGACCGCTCTGCTGCCCGCGATCACCCTCGCGGGGTGTGCGAACGAGCCCGATCCCAACACCGTCACGGTGCTGAACTCGGCCACGGACACCCTTGAGCACGAAGCGCAGCAGAAGTACTTCGACAGGTGCGCCAAGCCTCTGGGAGTGAAGGTCGAGCAGACCAGCGTCCCCGCCAGCCAGGTGGTGTCCAAGGCACTCCGGATGGCCTCGTCCCACTCACTGACGGACATCCTGGAGCTGGACGGCTCCGAGCTGGCCCAGTTCGCCGACACCGGTGGCCTTGTCCCGCTGAAGACCGCGGGCGTGGATGTGTCCGGAATGTCCACTGGGGCCGTGAGCCTGGGCACCTTCAAGGGAACCCAGTACGGCATCGCCCGGTCGGTCAACTCGCTGGCCCTGATCTACAACAAGGATCTGTTGCGGCAGGCCGGGGTCACGCCGCCCACCACCTGGGACGAGCTCAAGACGACGGCCGCGAAGCTCACCCGGGGCAGGACGTACGGGATGGCCTTCAGCGCGACGCCCGACGCGGACGGGGTCTACCAGTTCCTGCCGTTCTTCTGGTCCGGCGGCGGCGACGAGGCCCATCTCGACAACGGCAAGGGCGCCGCCGCCCTCCAGCTCTGGAAGGATCTGATCGACAGCAAGTCCGCCTCCAGCGCCGCGGTCACCTGGAACCAGCAGGACGTCAACGACCAGTTCATCGCCGGGCGGGCCGCGATGATGATCAACGGCCCCTGGCAGGTTCCTGTCCTCAGCGAGCACAAGGATCTGAACTGGGCGGTCGCCTCCATACCGGTACCCGTGGCAGGCAAGCCCCCGGTGCCGCCGATCGGCGGCACCGTCATGGCCCTGCCTCGCACCGAGGACACCGGACGCCAGGGAACGGCCGCGAAGATCCTCAACTGTCTCAACGAGCAGCGGAACCAGGTCGCGTGGGGCGAGTCCGTCAACAACGTACCCACCCGTGCCACGGCCGCGGCCGAGTACAAGGCGGAGAACCCGAAGCTCGCCGCGTTCGCCGATGTGGTGGCCACAGCCCGTTCGCGCACCGCGCGCGTCGGCTCCCGGTGGCCGGTCATCTCCGATGCGCTGTCCGGCGCCTTCCAGTCCGTTCTGACCGGCGGCTCCACACCCGAAGCAGCCCTGAAGCAGGCCCAGTCACGGGCCACGGCCGGCGAGTGAGGAGACCGACATGACTGTCACCGCCACCCTTCCGGCACCCTCCGCGGAAGCCACCAGGAACACCCACCGCACACGCGGCCGGCGCGCCTCGCTGGCGCGCTGGTTCTTTGTCGCGCCCGCGGTCCTCTACATGCTGGCGTTCTTCGGCTATCCGCTCATACGCAATGTCGTCATGAGCTTCCAGCACTACACACCGCGCACCTTCTTCACCGGCGAGGCGCCCTTCAACGGCTTCGACAACTGGCGCGGTGTGTTCGACAATCCGCTGTTCACCAGCTCGCTCTGGCACACGCTCGTCTTCACGCTCGGCTCACTGCTCGGCCAGTTCGTCCTGGGTCTGGCGCTCGCCGTGTTCTTCTCCCGCACGTTCCGGCTGTCCGGTCTCGCCCGCGCGGTGCTGCTGCTGCCGTGGCTCGTGCCCATGGTGGTCTCGGCCGTCGTCTGGCGAAAGCTTCTCGACCAGGACACCGGGGTGCTCAACACCCTGCTGATGAATCTGCACCTCACCTCCTCCCCGGTGCCCTGGCTCAGCAGTCCGAGCGCGGCCCTGTTCTCCGCCGTCCTGGTCAACATCTGGGTCGGCATCCCGTTCAACATGGTGATCCTGTACGGCGGGCTGCAGGAGATCCCGCGTGATCTGTACGAGGCCGCCTCACTCGACGGCGCGGGTCCGTGGCGTACGTTCCGAAGCGTCACACTGCCGCTGCTGCGCCCGGTCATCACCGTGGTGCTGGTGCTCGGATTCATGTCGACGGTGAAGATCCTCGACCTGATCCTCGCGCTGACCGGCGGCGGGCCCGCCGACTCCACCCAGACCCTCGGCACCGTCACGTATCAGCTCTCCTTCCAGCAGCTCGACTTCGGACAGGGCGCCGTCGTCGGCAACATCCTCATCCTCGTCAGCGCGGTGTTCGCCGTGTTCTATCTCCGGGCCAACCGGTCCGACTTCGGCCAGGGGAAGTGATCGCCATGTCCACCCGCAACCTGCGCCGGGGCGGCAACACCGTCATCGCTCTGATCATTCTGCTCGTCCTGCTCTTTCCGCTGTACTGGATGCTCAACATCGCTCTCCAGCCCGGCGAGAGCCTCGCCTCGACAAGCTGGCTGCCGACCTCGCCGGGCTGGGACAACTTCAGCCGCGCGCTGAGCAGCCAGGGCGGCTCGCTGGGGACCAGCCTGCTGGTCGCGCTCGGCGCCGTCGTGGTCTGTCTGGCGCTCGCGGCCCCGGCGGCGTACGGGCTGGCCCAGCTCGGCCTGCACGGCAGCCGCACGATGGTGTTCGGCACACTGATCACACAGATGGTGCCCGGCATCGTCATCGCCAACGCTCTCTACAGCGCCTACGTCGATCTGAACCTGGTCAATTCCCTGCCGGGACTGATCCTGGCGGACGCCTCGCTCGGACTGCCGTTCTCCATCGTGCTGCTGCGGGCGTTCATGGTGTCGATCCCGAAAGAGGTCGTGGAGGCGGCGATGGTGGACGGCGCGAACCGCTTCACCGCGTTCGTCCGGATCGTGCTGCCGATGAGCCGCAACGCACTGATCACTGCGGGGCTGTTCACCTTCCTCTTCGCCTGGTCGGACTTCATGTTCGCGCTGACCCTGAACACCACGGACGACGTCAAGCCGATCACTCTCAGCATGTACGAGTACATCGGCGCCCACGTCAGCGACTGGGGCGCGGTCATGGCGACCGCCGTCGTCTCCGCCATTCCCGCCGCGATCCTGCTGGTGCTGGCCCAGAAGTATGTCGCCGCCGGGATCACCGGCGGCTCCATCAAGTAGCCCGGCAGACCGTACAGACCCGCACAGACCCGAAAGGGCCGCAACACAATGAGCACCACTTCTCCCGCCCCCTCAGCCTCCGCTGCTTTTCCGGTCTTTCCGCCGGGCTTCACCTTCGGCACCGCGACCGCCAGTTACCAGATCGAGGGCGCGCACGACGAGGACGGCCGCGGGCCGTCCATCTGGGACACCTTCAGCCACACTCCCGGCCGCACCCTCGGCGGCGCGACGGGCGATGTCGCATGCGACCACTACCACCGGTATCCGGAGGACGTGGAGCTGCTGCGCCGCCTCGGAGTGGACTCGTACCGCTTCTCCGTCGCCTGGCCGCGCATCCAGCCACAGGGCACAGGCCCCGTCAACGAGAAGGGACTGGACTTCTACGACCGGCTCACCGACTCGCTGCTCGCCGCCGGTGTCTCTCCCGCCGTCACCCTCTACCACTGGGATCTGCCGCAGGCACTGGAGGACCGCGGCGGCTGGCGTGTCCGGGAGACCGCCGAGCACTTCGCCGAGTACACCCGGGCCGTGGTGGCACGCCTCGGTGACCGCGTCGGACGCTGGATCACCCTCAACGAGCCGTTCTGCACCGCCTTCGTCGGGTACGCGGAGGGCCGTCACGCGCCGGGCGCCCGTGAGGGCACTCCCGCCCTGGCCGCCGCACACCATCTGCTGCTCGGCCACGGCTACGCGGTACGGGCCCTGCGCGAGGCGGGCGCCCGGGAGATCGGCATCACACTGAATCTCGACCGGATCGAGGCGGCCGGCTCCGCTCCGGCGGACCTGGCCGCGCTGCGCCGCGCCGAGACGCTGCACAACGAGGTGTGGACGGAGCCGCTGTTCGCCGGGCGCTACCCGGTCGCGGAGGCCGAGACCTGGGGCGCCCTGGCCGACGGTTCGTACCGCCGGGACGGCGACCTCGATGTGATCGGCGCTCCGCTGGACTTCGTGGGTCTGAACTTCTACCGCCCGCTGACCGTCGCCGACGCGCCGCACGCCGAGGCCGATCCCGGCCTGCGCACCGCCACGGACATCGGCGTCGTCGAGACCGATCCGTACGGCACCCGGCACACCACCATGGGCTGGCCCGTCGTACCCGAGTCCTTCACCGACCTGCTTGTCGCTCTGCACGAGCGTTATCCGGGCCTGCCTCCGATCCACATCACCGAGAACGGCTCCGCCGAGGCCGACACGCTCTCCGCGGACGGGGCCGTGCACGACGCGGACCGGGTGAGCTATCTGCGCGACCATCTCCGGGCGCTGTCGGCGGCGATCGACGCCGGAGTGGACGTGCGCGGCTACTACGTGTGGTCGCTGCTCGACAATTTCGAATGGGCCCGCGGCTACGACCAGCGCTTCGGCATCGTGCGTGTCGACTACGACACCCTGGAACGCACACCGAAGGACAGTTACCTCTGGTTCCGCGATCTGATCGCCGCCCACCGCGCACAAGAGCAGGAGCACTGATGAAATTCACCGACGGCTACTGGCTGATGCGCCCGGGTGTCACCGCGCGCTACGCGGCCGCCGTGGCCGACGCCGTTGTCGCCGACGACCGGATCACGCTCTACGCGCCGGTCAAGGAGGTGAAACGGCGAGGCGACACACTCAACAGTCCTCTGCTGACCGTGGAGTGCTGGTCGCCCGCCGAGGGAGTGATCGGCGTGCGCACCACTCATCACGCCGGCGGCGTCCCTCGCCGACCGGAGTTCGCGCTCACGTCCGGCCCGGAGGAAACGCGGGCCACGGTGTCCCGGGAAGGCTCGGCGATCGAGCTGACGTCCGGTGAGCTGTCTCTACGGGTCGACACCGCCGCCCCGTGGGCGCTGGACTTCTCCGCCGGCGGACAGCTCCTGACCTCCGTCGGCAAGCGCGGTACCGGCTTCGCCACCGACGCCGAGAACCGGCATTTCATGGTCGCGCAGTTGCCGTTGGGCGTCGGCGAGGGTGTGTACGGGCTCGGTGAACGCTTCACTCCGTATGTGAAGAACGGCCAGACCGTCGACATCTGGCAGGCGGACGGCGGGACGAGCAGCGAGCAGGCGTACAAGAACGTCCCGTTCCATCTCACCGACCGGGGATACGGCGTCTTCGTCAACCACCCGGGCCGGGTGTCCTACGAGGTGGGCTCGGAGTCGGTCGGGCGTGTGCAGTTCAGCGTCGAGGACCAGTCCCTGGAGTACTTCATCATCCACGGCCCCACTCCGAAGGAGATCCTCGCCCGGTACACCGCGCTCACCGGCCGTCCCGCGCTGCCGCCGGACTGGTCCTTCGGTCTGTGGCTGTCCACCTCCTTCACCACGTCGTACGACGAGGCGACGGTCACGCGCTTCGTGAAGGGCATGGCGGACGCGGAGATCCCGCTGAGCGTCTTCCACTTCGACTGCTTCTGGATGCGCGAGTACCAGTGGAGCGACTTCGTCTGGGATCCGGACGTGTTTCCGGACCCGGAAGGAATGCTCGCCCGGCTGAAGCGGCAGGGGCTGCGCGTCTGCGTCTGGATCAATCCGTACATCGCCCAGAAGTCACCGCTGTTCGCGGAGGGCATGGCCGAGGGCTATCTGCTCAGGAAGCCGGACGGCGCTGTCTGGCAGTGGGACCAGTGGCAGGCCGGTATGGCACTGGTCGACTTCACCAACCCCGCCGCCCGCGAGTGGTACGCGAGCAAGCTGCGCGTCCTGCTCGACCAGGGCGTGGACTGCTTCAAGACCGACTTCGGCGAGCGCGTGCCCGTCGATGTGGCGTGGCACGACGGCTCCGACCCGGAGCGGATGCACAACTACTACACGCAGCTCTACAACGAGACCGTCTTCGACCTGCTGCGGGAGGAACGCGGCGAGGGTGAGGCGGTCCTCTTCGCCCGGTCGGCGACGGCCGGCGGGCAGCGCCTTCCCGTGCACTGGGGCGGCGACTGCGAATCGTCGTTCGGAGCGATGGCCGAGTCACTGCGCGGCGGGCTGTCGCTGGGGCTCTCCGGCTTCGGCTTCTGGAGTCATGACATCGGCGGCTTCGAAGGCACTCCGGCGCCGGCGGTCTTCAAGCGCTGGGTGCAGTTCGGGCTGCTGTCGTCGCACAGCAGGCTGCACGGCAGCAAGTCCTACCGGGTGCCGTGGGACTACGGTGACGAGGCGGTCGAGGTCACCCGCGCCTTCACTCGGCTCAAGCACCGGCTGATGCCGTATCTCTACGGTGCGGCGGTGGGGGCCAGGGACTTCGGCACGCCGATGATGCGCGCCATGCTGCTGGAGTTCCCCGGCGATCCCGCCTGCCGGCCGCTCGACCGGCAGTACATGCTCGGCGGCGATCTGCTGGTGGCGCCGGTCTTCACCGAGGACGGCACGGTCGAGTACTACGTACCCGAGGGCACCTGGACCAATGTGCTCACCGGTGCGCGGGTCTCAGGACCCGGCTGGCAGCGTGAGACACACGGTTTCCACACGCTGCCGCTGCTGGCCCGGCCCGGCTCGGTCATTCCGTTCGGCGCCGTGAGCGACCGGCCCGGATACGGCTGGGCGGACGGTGTGACCCTGCGCGTGTACGCGCCGGCCGAGGACTCGGAAACGGTCACGGCCATCCCCACCCGGGACGGCTCGGGCACCGCGGCGGTCTTCACCACGCGGCGGACGGGCGAGGAGATCGTCGTCGAGACGGAGAGCGAGCTGCCGTGGCAGGTGCTGCTCGTCGGAGCCACCGCCGACGAGGACGGTGTCCAGGACCCGCTCGGCGCGCTGTACACCTGCCCGGCCGGCACACACCGGCTGACGGCCCGTTGGTCATGATCCCCGCGATTACCGGGAACTGAGCCCTCGTCAGCATGGGAGCGGGGCGGCGCCGCCGCCCCGCTCCCGGCTTCTCCTCGCGCCGCACGCGCCGACGCCGTGTCAGTACGGCCCAGCGCCGCGTCCGTGCTTCTCCCGGCCGGGATCGGCGAGCAGCCCGGTGATGGTCAGGAGCATGGCGCGGCCCAGTCTCTCGGCGAAGTCGACGCGGGAACGGGCCAGGCGCGGGTCCTGGACGGCCTCGGTGACGGAGGGCGAGGGGTTGGCGAAGGGCCACAGGCCCGCGATGAGGAGCACGGAGATCGCGACGAGTTCTCGCGCGGCGTCCTGGTCGAGCTCCGGAACACGCTCGCTGACCAGGCGGGCCAGCCGTTGCTGCTGCTCCGCGTTGGCCAGCTTGAACGCCCGGACGGACTCGGCGGAGATATTGCGTTCGAGCACCGTGCCGAGTGAACTCCACAGTTCGCAGATGAGCGGCCGGCCGGCCACGGAGCGGGCCCAGGTGTCGACCAGGAGCGCGGGAGGCACGGGGCGGCCGGTCGTGGCGGCCGGCGGAGGCAGCTCTTCTTCCAGCTCTTCCAGCCATTCGTGGAGAAGCTGGTTGAGCAGTTCGAAGAAGACGGCCTCGCGGGTCTCGAAGTAGCGGACCACATTGGATTTCGACAGCCCGACTCTGCGGCTCAGTTCGCGCAGACTCACCTCCGCCACCGGCATCTCGCCGAGCAGGGTCTCCGCGGCGTCGAGGATCGCCCGTCTGCGCGCCTCGCGCTGTTCGGGCCGCCGGGCCCGCTGGAACGCCGGTTCCTGGTCGTCGGTCACGGGCCGCCTCCTTCATGAGCGGCATGATTTTAGCAGGCCAGTGGCCTCTTGCCCGGTTCCGGCGGTCCGTTCGCCCCGGGCACGCCTGCGTCGTCAGCCGCGCGCGCCGCCGGCTTCGGCGACGTGGCCGGTGGCGAAGTCGATGGACTCGCTCACCTCTCGCCACGTGGCGTCCGAGGAGGCCAGGCCCTCCGCCATGGCGGCGGCCACCCGGACGGCGTCGCTGCCGAGCAGCAGACGCACCGGCGGATCGTCGACCTCGGTGATACGGATGATGACCTGGGCGGCGCGGGCCGGGTCGCCCGACTGCGCTCCGTCGGCCTTGCGCATGCGTTCGACCACGGGCTCGATCACGGGCTTGTAGGCGTCGCTGATCGGCGGTGTGTTCATCGAGGAGCCGGCCCAGTTGGTGCGCAGGCCGCCTGGCTCGATGACCGTGACCTTGACGCCGAAGGCGGCGACTTCCTTGGCGAGGACTTCGGAGAAGCCTCCGACGGCCCATTTGGCGGCCTGGTAGGCGCCCAGCCCGGCGCCGCCGACGCGGCCGCCGACGGAGGAGATCTGGACGATATGGCCGCCGCCCTGCGCGCGCAGGATCGGCAGCGCCGCCCTGGAGACATGGACGACACCATAGAAATTGGCGTCTATCTGAGCGCGGAAGTCCGCCTCGGCGAAGTCCTCGATGGAGGCGACGTCCGCGTAGCCGGCGTTGTTGACGACGACGTCCAGGCTTCCGAAGGCGTCGACCGCGGACCGGACGGCGGCCCTGGCGGCCGCGGCGTCGGTGACATCGAGGGCGACGGCGCGCACCCGCTCGCCGTACCGCTCGACCAGGTCGTCGAGCTGATCGGGTCGGCGGGCGGTGGCCACCAGGCGGTGACCGGCGGCCAGCACGGCCTCGGCGAGTTCACGGCCCAGGCCGCGGGAGCTTCCAGTGATGAGCCAGGTCTTGGACACGGTGGTGCCTCTCTGTTCTTTCGGTGTTCCGGGACGAGCGGGGCGCCGGCGGTCTCGTACGGCGCGCCGCCCGCGGCGGCCACACTTAGCGGACCGCTGGAACTTTATGGCTCCAACGTAACAGGCCAGTGGTCCGCTATCAACAGACCACTGGCCTTTTGTTAGCCGGATCACCGGTCGCCGATGGCGCCGATGCACGAAAGCCCGTCCTGTCGGCCGGCGGACAGCGCCCTCCCTCGTCCCCGGCTCACCGCGCCGCCGGCTCGGGAACGCATGAGCCGGCGGAACTCAGCGAGCCGCGGCGGCGCCCCGTTCGGCCGAGCGCAACGCCAGTGCCGCCAGCGCCTCCGGCGCGCCCGCCTGTCCGCGCACTCCGGGAAAGGCGTTGATGTCCACGATCAGCGGTACGCCGTCGCCCGCGTCGATCAGGTCCACTCCGTACACCTCCAGCGCGAAGACCGACCCCACCCGGCGTACCAGATCCGGCCAGCCGCCGGGCAGATCACCGAGCGCGAGCGGCAGCGTCGGCCCCCGGCCGCCGTCCGCCAGCTCGGAGCGGCGCAGCGCGCAGAAGACCTGATCCGCGATCACCCACAGTTTGTGGTCCCAGCCGCTGTTCGCCGTGTACGGCTGCACCACCACCGGCTCGTCCGGCCATGCCTCCGCCAGGGCGCCCAGGCGCCCGGCGTCGTCGACCCGGGCGACAAGGTCGTGCCGCCTGCTGTGTCTGCTCTTGACCACGAACGGAAAGACGGACTCCGTCTCCGCCGTGAGCCGCCGGAGCTCCGGCACGGTACGAGTGCTCGCGAACGGCAGCCCGGCGGAGCGGGCCAGCGCGGCCATCGCTGTCCGGTCCTGGCACAGCGCGGTCGCCGCGGCCGAGTTCACCACGGGAGCACCGCGCTTCTCCAGCGACCGGGCCAGGGCCAGCGAGCGCGGTGTCCGCGCCTTCAGCAGATAGACATCGGCGAGCGCGCCGGATGCGACCAGGTCCTCCGGCGGGCCGTCGGCCGCGTCCGGCGCCAGCGACTCCACCTGGTGGCGCGGCGTCAGCAGCGCGGCGGTGGCGGAGAGCAGCGGATGATCGGGCCTGGGCGTGATCAGACAGATCCTCATCTGCCGTCGCCGGCCGCCGCGGGAATCTGCGCGGGGACCCGCCGTGGCTCCGGCCGAGGCGGCGCGGGCTGCGCGCCGCCCGTACGGGCCAGCTCCAGAATGGCCCGCGCCACCCGGCCCGCCGCGTCCGGCACCTGCCGGAAGCTCGGGAAGTCGTTCACATCGACGACCACAGGACCGTCGGGACCGAGCAGCACATCGACCCCGTACAGATCCAGTCCGTAGACGACACCGACCTCGGCGACGATCCCGGCCACCTCTGCGGAGAGCGGCACAGGCCGCTCCCGCGTCGGCCGGTCCGGATGGAGCGGCGAGCTCCGCTCAGTGGCGTACAACTCGCCGCCGACGCAGTAGACCTTGAGGTCCAGTCCCGAGTTCGGCACGTACGGCTGGGCTATCAGCATCCCCTCCCCCGCGAGTTCGGGCTGGAGCTCGGCCAGCCGGTCCGGTGACGGCACCAGCCGCACCGCCCGCCCGGAGCTGCCGTCGGCCGGCTTGACCACCAGTGGGAACTCCGCGTCCGGTATCTCCGCCAAGGACTCCGGACGGGCCGCCGCGTAGGTCAGCGGCACCGGCAGGCCCCGGCTGCGGCCGATCGCCGCCGCCAGCGACTTGTCCCGTACGCCACGGATCGACCGGGCGTCATTGACCGTTGTCAGGCCGACCGCCGCGGCGGCCTCCAGAAGCGCCAGCCCCGGGCCACCGGACACCGTCTTGAGCACCCAGGCGTCGTGACTGCCGGCCCGTATCTCCTCGGACACCCGTATCAGCGAACTGCCGGGCCGGAGCACGTCCACCCGGTGGCCCCAGGCGGTGAGCCGGCTGATCACCTCTACGGGCATGCCGTCGTAGCGGTACTGCTCCTCCACCAGAAAGCAGAGTCTCATCGACCTTCCCCGTAACTCCGGACGCCCGAGGCTCTGTCCGGCGAGCTGTGACACCTCAGCGGTCATGATCCGCCCATCCGACAAGTGTCCCTCTACCGACCCCCCGTCAACTGCTCTGCCGAGACCGACGACCGGGCCGGGCAGGCTGGTTGCGGCGGAGGAGGTTCCGGCCGGAACGGTCTCCGCCGCAACCAGCCTGCCCACCGGTGGCTCGCGGACGCGCCGTGCGAGGCGATCGGTCGTTCAGGTGCGGCCGTAGCGGATCGTGTGGTCGGCGAACTCCAGCGCCATGTCATTGGTGACGGTGGGCCGAGTCCGGCGGATCGTGCGGAGATAGTCCTCAGTGGTGGGCCTGTCCTGCTCACCACTGTCAAGCGTGCGCTCGAAGACGGCCTGGGCGACCGTACGGGCGGCCTGCTTGATGTCGGCGGGAGTGAACCCGTCGCTGGCGTCGGCGAGTACCGCGGTGTCGGCCTCGGCGCCGGCCTTGGCTATGTAACTCGTCCACAGGGCGTTGCGGGCCTCGTGGTCGGGCGGGCCCACGGGCAGGACGTAGTCGAAGCGGCCGTGGCGCAGAAACGCCGGGTCGAGCGCGGCGACGGCGTTGGTGGCGCAGATGAGGAGTCTGCCCCCGCGATCGCGGAACCGTACGATCGATTTCAGGAGTTCGTTGACCACGCCGACGGAGACCGGATCGGCGAGGTTACGGGTGCCCGCGACCTCTTCGACCTCGTCGATGAAGACGAGCACATGCTCCAGTTGCGCGATCTCCTCGAAGCGGCGGCTCAGTCCGTTCGCCAGGCCGTCCTCCAGCGCGATCCGGGACGGGAAGAGCTCGACGAACGGCCAGCCGAGCCGGCTGGCCACCGCCTTGGCGAAGGTGCTTTTGCCGGTGCCCGGCGGGCCGAACAACACAACGGCCTGTGGTGGTTCCACACCGTGCTGGTCCGCGAGTTCCGGTTTGGCCAGCGGCAGCACCAGGCGTCGTTCGATGAGCTGCTTCTCGTCGGCCATCCCGGTGAGCTGGTCCCAGAGTCCGGCCGCGGGCACCATCGCGCCGAGCGAGGACAGAACCGCGTTGTCCTGGGCGGTCACGGACCGTGCCTTCTCGAAATACGTGAGTCCCCGGTGCGGGTGGAAGCCGGAGTTGCCGAGCGCGGTGGCACCCGGCTCGTCCTCGTGCTGCACCGCGGCCATCGTCTTGGCCCCGGCGCTCTGCAGGCGGTGTTCCAGCGCGGAGAGCAGCGCGGTGCCCAGACCGAGATTGCGCCAGGCCGGATGCAGTCCGATACGGAGCACCCAGGCCCGGTCGCCGTCGACCCGGCCGACCGCCGCGCCCACCAGATGACCGTCCGCGATCGCGACGACGCAGGGATGCTGCGCCTGGAGCGCGGCGACGACCTCGGAGAGGCGGAAGACGGCGGGCCGGTCGCTGGTGGTGCTCTCGGTGTCCAGTCGCACCACCGCTTCCAGATCGTCCGGGGCGAAATCACGTACGTGCCACACGGCCATGGCCCAGCCTCACGTTGCTTACCTGGCGCTTCCATCATGGGGCAGGCTCAGCCGGGTCGCCTGTTCAGGTGACAGCGCCGGCCCGGGACACCCGCCGTACGCGGCGGACGTCCCGGGCCGGACCGCTCAGCCGGCGTCGTCGCAGCGCAGAGCGGCCAGATCGACCGAATCGGCCATCGCCTGCATGCCCTTGTCGTTGGGATGCACATGGTCGCCGCCGTCGAAGACGGGCAGCATCCGCTCCTGGTCGTACGGGCTGCGTACGACCTTGTCGAAGTCGGTGACGGCGTCGAACTCACCGCTGTCGCGGATGAAGTCGTTCACACCCCGGCGCACGGCCTCACCTTCGGCGTCCCATTCTGACCAGCCCTTGTACGGCATCACGGTCGCGCCGACCACACACTTCCCCGCCGCGTGCGCCCGGTCGACGATCTCCCGGTAGCCGGCGATCAGATCGTCCACCGTGACACCGGTGTGCGCCTTGATGTCGTTGATGCCCTCGAACAGGAACACCGTACGGACCCCGGGCTGGGAGAGCACATCGCGCTGGAGGCGGTTCAGCGCGCTCTGCCCGGCACCGTCCGCCAGCACCTTGTTGCCCGAGATCCCTTCGTTGGCGATCCCCTTGACGCCGGTCCCGCTCGCGCTCTGGAGACGCCGCGAGAGATAGTCGGGCCACCGGCGGTTCTTGTCGGTGCTGGACTGCCAGCCGTCGGTGATGGAGTCGCCCAGGGTGACCACGGCGCCCGTGCCGGCCGGTGTCTCCACGCTGACCGCGTCGAGGTAGTACCAGGAGCTGGTCCGGTCGGTCCAGCTCGCGGCTCCTTCCTCGGCCGCGTGGTCGCCGGCGGTCGCGTAGGACGTCTGCATGGCCATGCCGTGGCCGGTCGTCGGGCCGGCCGAGTCGGCCACATGGAAGCTGACGACCAGATCGCTCTGGGCCGCCAGCCGTCCGGACAGCGGATCGCTCGTCACGGCAACGCCCGGCGCGACCGTGACGGACCGCGCACCGCCGAAGGTCAGCGGACGGTTGCTGCCGCGGACGAGCTCCGCGCCCTCCTTCCGCTGTCCGGCGTAGACACTGTCGAAGGTCACCGGGTGGTCACCGAACGCGTTGGTCAGCCGGATGCGGGCATGGGCGCCGCCGACACTGGTGCGGACGACCATCCGGTAGCTGCGGTCGGTGGGTCCCTCGCCCTGCCGGTCGGCGCTCGCGCCCCAGGTGACCACCTGGTGTGTGCCTGGCCGCGTCGTCGTCGGCCCGGGCATCGGCGCCTGTGCCCGCACCGTCGTGGCCGGCGCGCACAGCGTGATCAGCAGCGCGCCGGCCACACCGGCCGCTCCGCCACCGGAGCACCACCGGCGGAGCCTGCTCACGCGAGGTCCCGCAGAGTGACCGAGCCGCCCGGCTTGAGGCTGACCTTCCGGGTGGTTCCTCCGAAGGACACCGTGGTGGTGCGGCCGCCGACGCTGCGCAGCCGCGCCTCGGTGACCTTTCCGGCCCGCCAGCTCAGATCGACGACGAATCCGCCGCGTACTCCGACACCGGCGATCGCACCGGCGCGTGCCCAGGCCTCGGGCAGCGCGGGCAGCAGCTCGACATGGCCCGGCCGGGAGTAGACGAGCATCTCGACCATCGCCGCCGCGGTGCCGAAGTTGGACTCGATCTGGAAGATCCCGCGGCCCTTCTCGACCTCGTAGATGTCGAAGAGGTTCATCGCGGATCCGTTGGTGCCGCCGACGGACGGCCGCAGGTTCCGTACGACGAGTTCGTACGCCTTGTCCGCGTTCTTCAGCCGGGCCCAGCACAGGCTCCGCCAGGCGTTCGCCCAGCCGAAGCTGTCCATGCCACGCGCGGTCAGCAGCGCGGTGGCGCCGTCGACGATCTCCTTCGGAGTGGATGCGTCGGGGCGGACGCGGTCGCCGGGAAAGAGCCCGATCAGCGGCGAGAGATGGCGGTGCGTGGTCTCGCCGAGGTTGTCGGGCGACATCCACTCCTCCAGCCAGCCCGACACCGGGCTCACGCGGGGAAGGTACAGGCGCTCCCGCAGCGCGTCCACGGTCCTGCCATGGGCGGTGTCCTTGCCCAGCACCGTGCACGCCGTGCGGTAGTTGGCGAAGAGCGCCCAGACCAGTTCCTGCGCGTAGGTCATCCCCTTCGCGTCCTGCGGGCCGTGCTCCGGCGACCAGTCGCTGTCGTCGATGAGCACCTCGCGGGACGCGCCGGTCGCCGGATCGGTCACGGTCGTGGTGATCAGCCGTGCCTCCCAGAACTCGACGGCTCCCTTGAGCAGCGGCTGGATCCTGGCGAGATACGCCTTGTCCTGGGTGTACTCGTAGTGCTCGAAGAGGGTGTTGGCCAGCCAGGCGTTGCCGGCCGGGTGCCACCACCAGCCGCTGCCGCCATGGACATTGGTGGAGAACGCGACGGCCCAGCCCGCCACCTTGCCGGTGGAGTTCCGGAAGCGGTTGCGCGGGTCCTGGAAGAGGTCACGGGTGAGCTTGGTCCAGGAGGGAAACTGCGCCAGGCAGTAGTCGGCGTAGGCGTCGAAGCTGCCGGAGAGACCCGCCCGGTCGGCCATCCAGTAGTTCATCTGGATGTTGATGTCGGTGTGGTAGTCGCCCATCCAGTCCGGGTCGTTGCCGTCCAGCCACAGCCCCTGAAGGTTGAGAGGAAGGCTGTCCCGGGATCCGGCGATCATCAGATAGCGGCCGAACTGGAGGTACGCGGCTTCGAGTTCGGGGTCGGCCTCGCCGTCCGTGTAGCGCGCCTGGAGCCGCTCCCAGGTGTCGAGACCACGCTGGTACGAGGACGATTCGCCGAGGGTGAGATCGAGCTGTTCGTAGAGTTTCCTGTGATCGGCCACATGCGTGTGCAGCAGTGAGGTGGCGGAGTGGCGGGCGGCGGCCTGGACCTTGGTCCTGGCGAGCCGCTGCGGGTCGAGGGCGGGATCGCGGTAGCCGGCGGCCTCGTCGGGCGCGTAGTTGGTGCCGCCGCTGACGACGACCGTGAGTTCCCGGCAGCCGCTGAAGGAGATGGCGGAGCCGTCGACTCTCACCGTGCCGGTGGAGCTGTACGCGGTCACCGCGGCGCCGTAGCGCAGCCCGCCGTCCGGGAAGGCGGCGCCGAACGAGGCGTAGCCGTGCCGGGGATCCGCCGCGGTGGTCTCGTTGTGCGTGCCGTCCAGCGAGACGGTACCGGTGTAACGTCCGCCGCCCCGCTGGGAGAAGTGCAGGACGATGGCGTCGTCGGGATGGCTGGCGAAGATCTGCCGCTCGTAGGTGACACCAGCGACGCGGTACGAGGAGCTGACCACTCCCTGGCTGATGTCGAGGTCACGGCGGTAGCCGGAGACCGCCGACAGGTCGTGGTCCGGGATCTCGACGGTGAGGCGCGCGAGCAGGGTGAAGGAGCCGAAGTTCTCCCGGGCGTAGGGGAACTGGCCGTCCGCGTCGAGTTCGCCGTTGAGCCCGCCGGTCCACATGGTGGCGTCGGTGATCAGGAGCAGTTCGCGTGCGGGGTCATTGCTGGTGAGCGCGCCGAGGCGGCCGTTGCCCACCGGCAGGCCCTGCTCGATCATCGTGGTGTCGCCGGCCGGCGCCTGGTACCAGAAGCGGGTCGTCGAGGATTCGGACAGCATCGGAGAGGCGGCCGGCCGTCGCGGCGGCGCGGAGGCGGCGAAGGCGGGCAGCCCGCCGAGCGCGGTGAAGGTGCCCGTCGCGGCGGCGAGGGAGAGTACGTCCCGCCGGCTCGGCCGGCGGGCGGATGAGGCGGTGTGCTGGTCGTCCACGGAGCACTCCATTCCGGAGGGCCGGTGCGGGGCTCGGGACTTCAGGGCCCCGCACCGGTGTTCAGGAGGGTTCGGAAGAGATTCTGAGAACGGATCAGAGCTTCGGCACGGCGATCCGGTCGATGTCCGGTGCGTAGTCGTCACCGCTGTCGACGGTGATGGTGTTGGCACCCGCCTTGAGCGTCACGGGCACACCGACGGTCTCGACGGTCCCCCAGTCGGCGGTGGCCGGGAACCTGAGCGCGGTGGGCCCACCGCCGTTGGCGGAGAGCTTCGCCGGGCGCGCGTCACCGCTGATGTACGACACGTCGATCACATACCGGCCGGCCTTCTTCACCACGATGTCGTTGAACTGGACCTTGCCGCCCTGGTAGAGGTTGCCGGCCTTCTTGCCGCCCGAGCACGCGCCGCAGTCGCTCACCGAGGCGTTGCCGCTGAGCGTGTTGGCCGGGGACTCCGCCTCGTACGCCGTCCGCTGGAAGGCGGTGCCGCGCGGGGTGACGGTGAACAGGCGCGAGCCGTGGGCCGGCAGGGCCTGCGTCACCTTGTCCTTGTAGGTGCCGAGGTCTTCCTTGTTCCAGAGGTCGCGGACCGTGGCCTGGCCGGTGAAGCCGAGGGACTGCCAGTCGGCGGTCACGGCGGCGGGCCCGTCGGCCAGGTTGAACAGGGCCACGGTGTAGGTGCCGTCGGTGTTCTTCGTCGTCCAGACCTGCTGGTCGCCGGCGGCGGTCACCGGACGGGCCGGCGGCGCGCTGCCCTGGTTGATCGCGAGGACATCGCGGTTGGTCAGCAGCGAGACGCCGTAGTCGTCGAGGCGGGTGAGGTCGTCACCGGTGTAGAGAGGCGACTTGGCGATGGCCCACAGCGTCATATAGCTCTGCCGCTCGGCCTTGGTGAGGCCGTCCATCTCGCCGTTGCCGACATCGATGGAGTCGAGGTCGTTCCAGCCGCCGGGGCCGGCGTGCCGGGTCCACTTGGGCGTGTCGTCCCACCGGTCGTCGACCGAGTTCTCCCACGACACGAGTGTGTTGCAGTAGCACTCGACGTCGGTGTCGATCCGCCAGCCGTTGGAGTACTTCTTCCAGTCCTCGGCGTGGCCGATGTCGAGCGACCAGGAGATTTCGAGGTGGATCGGGCGGCCCGCGGTGGCGATGGCCTGCTGCCAGGCGGCGACGTCGGCGACATTGTCGTAATTATCACCGCCCTTGCCCGAGCCCGGCCCGACGCCGTCCAGCTTGAGGAAGTCGTAGCCCCAGTCGGCGAACATCCGCGCCTGCGAGTCGACGTACTTCTGCGCGCAGGGACGGGAGAAGTCGAGCTTGTAGGCGCTGTCCCAGCCGTTGGTGGTGCGCAGGTCGGGATGGACGATGTCGGCGGTGGTGCACTCCGGCGCGTCGAAGACCGGGACCTTGCCCTCGCCGTACGCCTCCTTCTCCAGACCGACCGGCAGATAGATACCGGCCTTGAGACCCTTGGCATGGATGTCGTCCGCGACCGGCTTCATCCCGCGCGGAAACCGGCCGGGGTCGGGTGCCTGCCGGGCGTACGCGTCGAACTCCGGCTTCCACGCCAGGTCACGCCACCAGCCGGCGTCTATGTTGACGTATTCGTAGCCGTACTTCTTGAGTCTGGACGCCAGCGCGGCGGTCTGCTTGAGCACGTTCTTCTCGGTCAGATAGCTGTAGTCGCCGTCCGGGTTGAGGCCCGGATACTTCGAGGACTGCATGCTCCAGCTCGTCCAGCCCATGTACGGCTTCGAGGCGGGACCGGCCGGGGCCGGCGCCTCGGTGACAGTGGGCGCGGCGGCGGGCGCGGCGGCGGCCGTGGGAGCGGCCGCCATCGCGGTGGGCACGGCCGTGGTGAGACCGGCGGCGAGGGCGAGGACAAGAACGGCTCTGAGGGGGTGCGAGGGTGACCGCATGGGTCGGGACCTCCTGTTGTCGGAGCATGGACGTGCACGGGGTGTTGCGGTGGTGCGAGGGGACGGCGGTACGGACCTGACAGCCGTACGGCCGCCGGTTCAGCCCTTGCCGGAACCGATGGTCAAGCCGCTGATGAACTGGCGCTGGAGCGCGAAGTACACCAGCAGCGTCGGGATCGCGGTCATGAGCGCGCCGGCCGCGATGAGATTGGGGTTGGTGAAGTACTGGCCCTGGAGGTTGGCCAGCGCCGAGGTGATCGGGCGTTTGTCACCGGTCTCGATCAGCGCGAGCGACCAGAAGAAGTCGTTGTAGATCCAGATCGATTCGAGGGTCGCGAGCGCCGCGAAGGCGGGCCGGCACAGCGGGAGCACGATCTGGAAGAACTGCCGCCACACGGGAGCGCCGTCGACCAGCGCCGCCTCGGAGATCTCCTTCGGGATCGTCCTCATGTAGTTGCTGAGTACGAAGGTGCAGAAACCGCACTGGTAGGCGATGTGGATGGCGATGATGCCCCACATCGAGTTGTAGAGCAGAAACGAGTCGCTCATCCAGCCCGGCAGCGGAATCAGCAGGTAGAGCCGGTACAGCGGCGTGATGAGCACCTGGGCCGGCAGCAGATTGCCCGCGGTGAACAGCATCAGCAGCACGACGTTCCAGCGGAAGTCGAAGCGCGATACGAAGAAGGCGACGGCGGCGGAGAAGAGCAGGGTGCCGAGGACGGCCGGAATCGTGATGAGGACGGAGTTCCAGAAGAAGTGCGGCATCCCGGATCCGGTCCAGGCGTCCGAGAAGTTCTCCAGGCTGAGGCCGCGCGGCCACGAGAGATAGCCGTTTCTGCTGGTGTCCGAGTACGGCCGCAGCGAGGTGTAGACCGCCCAGAGCAGCGGGACGAGCCAGAGCAGGGCGATACCGCCGAGGAGTATGTGCCGGCCGGCCTGGCTCTTCGGGCGTGAGGGGCCGCCGCCGGCGGGCGGTACGCGACGGATGCGTGAGCCGGCGGCCGGCGGTGTGACGGTCGCGGTCACTGGTCCTCCTTGCGGAAGGTCTGGACGAGGAAGGTCCCGATGGCGGCCAGCGAGACGACGAGGAGGACGACCGCGAGGGCGGAGCCGTAACCGATGTGGCTGGTCTCGCCGATGATGTTGTCGGTGATCAGGAGCGAGAGGAGTTCCATGCCGGGTTTGCTGCCGACGCCGCCGCCGAGCACATAGACGATGTCGAACGCCCGCAGCGACTCCATGACGGTCACGACGAGGATGATGATGTTGACCGGCTTGAGCGCGGGGAAGACCACGCGCAGGAAGGTCTGGCGTCCGTTGGCGCCGTCGAGTGCCGCCGCCTCCTTGAGCGCGGGGTCGAAGCCCTTCAGGCCGGCCAGGTAGAGGATCATGATGTAGCCGGTGTGCCGCCAGGCCGAAGCGACCAGCACGGCCCAGAGGTTGAGGTCCGGATCGCCCAGCCAGTCGATGTGGTGACCGGGCGCCATCGCGTTCAGGGCTCCGTTGAGAAGCCCGTTGTCGGGGTTGTAGATGATCTCCCAGATGAAGCCGACGACCGCGAGCGAGAGCACCATGGGCAGGAAGATCGCGGTCTGGTAGATCCTGGTGAAGCGGATCTTCCGGTCGAGCTGGTAGGCGAGGAAGATACCGAACGGTGTCGGCAGCAGCGCCGTGAAGAGCAGCCACACCACGTTGTGCCGCACGGCCGGCCAGAACGGCGGGTAGTTGGTGAGGATCTCGTGGTAGTTGTCCAGTCCGGTCCAGTGGATGTCGGACAGATAGATGCCGTCCCAGCTCGTGAAGGACAGCCCGACGGAGGCCAGCGCCGGCAGCCAGACGAAGACCAGCAGGGCGAGGAGCGGAATCCCGACGATGACCGTGAGGAAGAGGCGGTCACCACGGCCGAGCCGCCGGGGGCGCGGGACGCGCGACGTGGAGGGCGCTGCGGAGCGCACGGAGGACATGGTGAACCTTCCCGGTCCTGATCAGGCCGTGAAGAAGCGTGAGCGCTGGGACTCGATCTTCTTCAGCAGGGCCGAGCCGTCGTCGGGATGGCCCAGCCACTGGGTCAGTCCCGGCAGCACGACCGTGGAGATGAAGCCCGGGTCGCTGTCGCGGTCGCCGAACTGGGTGATGTGCTTGGCCGACGCGATGAGTTCGGCGGACTTCTTCTGCAGGGCGTTGTAGGAGCTGGTGTCCGCCTGCGCGTTGACCGCCACATTGCTCGGGTCGACACCCATGTACAGGTTCTCGGCCTTCGCGCCGGCGAGGAACTCCAGCAGCCGGTTGGCGCCGTCCGGGTTCTTCGGCCGGCGGCTGAGCATGAAGCCGTCGGTGGGCGCCTCGACGGTGTCCTGGCCCTGGGCCGGGTCGATCTCCGGGAACGGGAAGAAGTCGATGTCGTCACGGAGCGCGTCGTCGGTGATCTGCTGGCCGAGAAAGAGGCCGATGACCGCCATCCCGGACTTCTTGTCGAGCAGTGACTGCGCCGCGTCCTGCCAGGAGCGGCCGCCCGCGCCCTGCTGGTAGTACGGGCTCAGCTCGCGCCAGAGGTCGAGTGTCGCGGTGGTACGCCGGTCGGTCCAGGAGACCTCGCCGCGCATCAGCGACATGTGGAAGTCGTAGCCGTTGGCGCGGAGGTTCAGATAGTCGAAGGCGCCGAGGATGGACCAACTGTCGCCGCCGCCGTACCCGGAGGCGATCGGTGACAGGCCGTCCTTCTTCATCCGCTTGGCCAGCGCGGTGAACTCGCTCCAGGTACGCGGCGTCTGGTAGCCGCGCTCCTTGAACAGGCTCTTGCGGTAGAAGACCGCCCACGGATAGTTGTACAGCGGGACGAAGTAGTACTTCCCGTCCTCGCCGCGGGAGAGCTGCTTGGCCGCCTCGCTGAAGCCGGAGCCTATTTTCTCCCACACGTCGTCGACGGGGTGGGCCAGGCCCTTCTTGGCGAAGTACTGCATGCGGTAGCCGGCGAACCAGGTGAAGACGTCGTCCGGCGTGCCCTGGAGGTAGTTGGAGATGCTCTTCTGGAAGGTGTCGTGGTCCACGGTGTTGGTCTTCACCTTGAGACCGGTGTCCGCGGTGAAGCCCTTGGTCACCGCGGCGTAGGCGGCCTTGGGTGTGGCGTCGGCGCCGTTCGACCCGAAGGTCACCGTCTTCGGATCGCCGGACGGTCCTCCGCCGCACGCGGAGAGTGCGGGTGCGGCCAGCGCGGCGGCGCCGAATCCGAACAGTCCGTTGACGACCTTTCTGCGGCTGGGTCCGCCCGCGGGCGGGAAGGTGCGGCTCTGCGGCGTCATCGCTACTCCTAATACGTGTCGGTTCCGATGAACGACTGGATCGAGGTGGCCGCGGCCCCGCGCGCCCATTCCTCGAAGGGCAGCGGACGTGTCATCACGTCGCACTGCGCGGCGGTACCGAAGGCGGAGGCGGCGAACGCGTCGCGGATCTGCTCGGCGAACAGGTCGTACGCCGCCAGGCCCTCGCCGGAGATGATCACCCGCTGCGGTCCCAGGACATTGACCACCGCACCGATGGCACGGCCGATCGCCTCCCCGGCCCGCGCGTACGCCTCCTTGGCGCCGGGATCGCCCCGGTGCGCGAGCTCCAGAGCACCCGCGGAGTCGGTGACCGGCAGGCCGGTCACCTCCCGGACCCGGCGGACGATCGCCGAGTCGCCGGCGATCGCCTCCACACAGCCGGTGTTGCCGCAGTGGCACGGCGGCCCCAGCGGATCGATGGGCAGATGCCCGATCTCACCGGCCACACCGTGCGCGCCGGAGACCACCCGGCCGTGGACCACCAGACCGCAGCCGATGCCGGCGCCCACGGTCACCAGGGCGAAGTCGGACAGGCCCACCCCGGCCCCGAACCACTGCTCGGCGACGGTCAGCGCGCGTACGTCGTTGTCGACCGTGACCGGCAACCCGGTGACCGTCGCGGCCAGTTCGGCGAGCGGGACATCGCGCCAGTCCAGGAACGGCGAGTAACGCACCACTCCGGCCGCGCGGTCCACATCACCGGAGACGGCGAGGCCGAGTCCGCGGACCTGGACGCCGAAGCCGTCCGCCTCCGTGAGCAGCTCCTGCACCAGGCCGGTGATCGAGGCGAGTACGGGCCCGGGACGGCGGTCCTTCAGCGGCAGATGGCGTGCCACCCGGACGCGGCAGCAGAGATCGGTCAGGACGGCGATGATCTCGTCGCCGGTCACCTTGACCCCGATGAACAGGGCCCGGCCGCCGTCGACCCGTACGAGATTGGCGGGACGGCCGAGGGCCGGACGCGCGTCCTCGGCCACGCCTTCGATCAGGTATCCGGCCTCCATCAGTGGGCGTACGGCCTTGGTGACCGCGGCCGAGGAGAGCACGGTCCGCCGGGCTATCTCCAGCCGGGTGAGCGGGCCGTGGGACAGCACGGTGGTGAAGACCAGGGAAGCGGCCGGTGTGGGAGCCGGGACAGCTTCGGCACGAGGGGTCGAGCGCATGGCCGAAACGTAGGGGGTGTTCTTTTCCGCTGTCAATGAAAGAAGCAGAGTCCTTTCGAAGTGCCAACTCGATGGAGCCAAAGCTTGCAAATAAGCGATACCGCACGGGTATTGACAGGTGATCGAAGGAAGGGTTGGCTGCCGACTGCTCCCGTGGCGCTACCCGAACGTGAGGATCAATGCCTGTGATCTCCTTCGCTCCGGACTCCGGGGTCTGGCTGCTCTCCACTCCACGCACGTCGTACGCGCTACGGATCGACGAGACGGGAGCGCCCTGCCATCTCGCCTGGGGTCCTCGGCTGACGCTCGCGGAGGCCGAGGAGTTCGCCACTCCGCCGGTCCCGGCGGACAGCAGTTTCGAAGGAAGACCTCCGAGCGGGGAGGAGCTGCCCGTCGACGGCGGAACCCGCTACGGACCTCCCTCGCTCCAGGTGCGGTTCGCCGACGGCACCCGGGCCTTCGAGTGGGAGACCACCGGTCATCGCGTGCTGGAACCGGCGCCGGGAGAGAGCGAGCTGGTCCTGGAATTCCGTGACCGCCACTACCCTCTGGCCGTCTCACTCCACTACCGCGTCCATGACCACTGCGATGTCATCGAACGCTGGACCGTCCTGCGCAACACCGGTGCCGAGACCGTGGTCCTCCAGCGCGCCGACTCCGCGGCCTGGACGCTTCCGCCGAGGGACGACTACCGGCTCAGCCATGTGACGGGTCAGTGGGCCGCGGAGTCCCAACTGCACCGGGAGCGGCTGGCGTTCGGCGAGACGGTCCTCACCAGCCGGCGGGGCGTCACCAGCCATCACACGAATCCATGGGTGATGCTGGACGCGGGCGACGCGACCGAGGACCACGGCCAGGTGTGGAGTGCGGCCCTGGCCTGGAGCGGGAGCTGGCGCGTCACGGTGCAGCGCACCCCCGACGGCCGCGCGGGCCTGACCGGCGGAGCCGGACACGAGGGAACGGCCCTGCCACTCGCGCCGGGCGAGGAGTTCACCGCCCCGCGCTTCGCCGGTCTTCACACCGACGGCGGCTTCGGAGCCGCGAGCCGTGCCTGGCACGCCCATGTGCTGGCCCATGTGCTGCCGCACCCGGACGAGCTGCGGCCGGTGCTCTACAACTCGTGGGAGGCGACCGGCTTCGATGTCGACGAGCCGGGCCAGAGGGCTCTCGCGGGACGAGCGGCGGCGCTCGGCGTGGAGCTGTACGTCATGGACGACGGCTGGTTCGGCGCGCGCCGCAGCGACCGGGCCGGCCTCGGCGACTGGACGCCGTCCCCGGACCGCTTTCCCGACGGCCTCACCCCGCTCGTGCGCGAGGTGCACCGGCTCGGCATGCGCTTCGGTCTGTGGGTGGAGCCGGAGATGGTCAATCCGGACAGCGATCTGTACCGGCTGCATCCGGACTGGGTGCTGCATTTCCCGCACCGTGCCCGCACCGAGCTGCGCCATCAGCTCGTCCTCAACTTCGCCCGGCGTGAGGTCGCGGACTGGGCGTACGACTGGCTGACCGCGCTGGTGGCCGACCACGGCATCGATTTCCTGAAGTGGGACATGAACCGCGCGTTCAGCGAAGCCGGCTGGCCGGACCGGACGGACGGCTCGGACCGGCTGTGGACGGAGTACACGCGCAATCTCTACGCGGTCATCGACCGGCTGCGCGCCGACCATCCCGGGCTGCGGATCGAGACATGCAGCGGCGGTGGCGGCCGGGTGGATCTGGGCATCCTGTCCCGCACCGACCAGGCGTGGGCCTCGGACAACACCGACGCGGCGGACCGTATCTCCATCCAGCACGGCTACGGCCAGATCTATCCGGCGCGGACCATGGCGGCCTGGGTGACCGACGTCCCCAACCAGTTCACCGCCCGGTCGGTGCCGCTGCGCTTCCGGTTCCATGTCGCGATGGCCGGGGTGCTGGGCATCGGCGGCGACCTCGGCCGCTGGTCGGACGGCGAACTCGCGGAGGGCGCGGCCCTGGTGGCCGAGTACAAGCGGGTGCGCCATCTCGTACAGCACGGTGTCCTGCACCGGCCGCGCGGTCCGGTCGACGACGGTCCGACCGCGGTGCAGTACACCGCGCCGGACCGGAGCGAGGCCCTGCTGCTGGTCTGGCGACGCGCGCCCCATCGCGGACGCCCGCGGCTCCCGGTCAGACTGGCCGGCCTCGACCCCGCCGCCCGCTACCGCGACGCCAGGACCGGGAAGGTCCATCACGCGAAGGTGCTGACCGGGTACGGGCTGCTGCCCGAGCTGCCGCCCGGCGACTGGTCGAGCGCGGCGGTGCACCTGGTCCGGGAGCCGGAGAGGAGAACAGCACCGTAGGCGCCGGTACGGAGGCACATACAAGAAGGCGCGGTGTGCCTCTTCCGGGCCTTATCGGCGCGGGAAGAGGCGACACCGCTCCGGCGTCCGTCAGCCGGCCGCGTGGGAGAGCGTCTCGAACTCCTCGTCGGTCAGTTCGATGGTCGCGCCCTCCACGTTCTCCTCCAGATGGGCCACCGAGGAGGTGCCGGGGATCGGGATCATCACCGGCGACCGCCGCAGCAGCCAGGCCAGCGCGAGCTGCGACGGTGCCACGCCCCGGTCGGCGGCGATCTTCGACAGCACGCTTCCCTCGGCGACGAGCGCTCCGGTCGCCAGCGGGAACCACGGAATGAACGCCTTGTCGTTGGCCTCCGCGTAATCCAGTACGTCCTCGGAGGCACGGTCGGCGAGGTTGAAGCGGTTCTGCACCGACACGATATGGGCGGTCTTCTCGGCCTCCGCCATCTCGGCGACGGAGACCTCGCTCAGTCCGATGTGCCGGATCTTGCCTTCGCTCCGCAGCGCCGCCAGCTCGCCGAGCTGCTCCGCGAGCGGCACCTTCGGGTCGATGCGGTGGAGCTGGAGCAGGTCGATCCGTTCCAGGCCGAGATGGCGCAGGCTCAGCTCGACCTGCTGACGCAGATACTCGGGGCGCCCGACCGGCACCCAGGCGTCGGGCCCGGTACGCGCGAAGCCGGCCTTGGTGGCGATCACCAGGTCGTCCGGGTACGGGTGGAGCGCCTTCTTCACCAGGAGTTCGGCGACGAAGGGGCCGTACGAGTCGGCGGTGTCGATGAAGTTGATCCCCAGCTCGATGGCTCGGCGCAGGACCCGTACGGCTTCCTCCGGATCCTTCGGGTCTCCCCAGACGCCGGGACCGGTGAGCTGCATGGTTCCGTAGCCGAGCCGGGTGACGGGCAGGTCGCCGCCGAGGAGGAAGGTGCCTGCCGCGCGGGCGGGCTGCTGGGTAACGGTCATGATCGGGCTCCTAAGTGAACTGCACGTTCAGTTTACGGAGTGGAGAACACGAGGCCGCGGCTGGATGTTCCCCGCGCCTGGTGACGGCTTTCCCGGGCGCACCGGGAGGCTCGGGACCGGCCGAGCGCCGCCGTCGAGGAACCGAACCGCGCGGCCGACGGCGGGCGCGTACGGCCTCGTGTCCGGCCTCGCGCGTCCTCATGGCCGCTCACCGTCGGCGGCCATGGCTTCATGCCCGTTCGAGTGTATCGGCTCGGTGTGACGTACTCCACGTGAAGCGATCCCGCCGCCTTTCGCCGCGACGGCCTTCCTACCGTCCGGCGGGCGAGTCCGTCGGCGCCGCCGCCATGACCCGCTGGACGAAGGCCGGATCCATCAGGGCCTCAGGACCTTCCAGAAGACTGATCAGTCGTACGACGACCCGTCCGACCTCAGGGTCCCGGGACGCGGCGGCGTGCACCTGGGCCATGAAGGCATGGACCTGTTCAAGCTGTTCGGTACGGGGGCCCTCGACCTCGGGATAGCGCAGGTCGCCGCCGACCACCACGTCCCACAGGGCGTCGCTGATGCGGGCGGCCTGCTCGAAGAACCGGGGCGCCAGCTTCGCGGTCCCGTCGCGCAGGCAGTCGCGCAACAGGACCGCTTCCAGCGCCGCGACCGTCATGCCCTGGGCGTAGACGGGGTTGAAGCTGCACATCGCGTCACCGACGACGAGGTAGCCCTCGGGAAACCGCTCCAGCCGCTCGTAGTGATGGCGCGTGCCGGCGGGAAACCTGAAGGCGACGGCCTCACCGATCGGCTCGGCGTCGCGGATCACCTCGTGGATGTCGGGTACCGCCAGGCGTGCGGCGAAGTCCCTGAAGCCTTCGAGGTCGAGAGGCGGCTCCTCGTCCAGATAGCCGTGCACGGTGACCAGCCAGCGGTCGTTCTCCTGCGCGAGCATGACGCCGCCGCGCCGGATGTCGTCGGTGACCGCGACGATGACACCCAGGTCGCCGTCGACGTCTTCCGGCCGGCGGCGGAAGTGACGCGTGGCGTAGCGCAGTCCGATCCGTACGCTGTCCCGCTCCGGTACCGGGTAGCCGAGCTCCGCGAGCCAGACCGGTCCCCGGGCGCCACGGCCGGTGGCGTCCACGACCAGATCGGCGGAGACGGACCGCTCCTCGCTTCCGGGCTCTCCGGACACGACACGCAGCCCGGTCACCCGCTCGCCGTCCTGGCCGGCGATCAGACCGACCGCCTCGCAGCCGTCGGTGAACCGGATGTTGTCCATGGCACGCAGCCGGTCCCGGACCAGGCTCTCCAGCAGCGGGCGGCTGCCGAGCAGGGCGTCCAGACCGATCGGCGCCTGCCGCAGCAGCAGCCCCTCGTTGTACCAGCGGGTCTGGCCCTGCAGATCGGCACGCAGTCCGCCGCGAGCGGTCATCTCGTCCGAGAAGCCGGGAAACAGCTCCTCCAGGACCTCGATGCCACGCGCCAGCAGCGAGTGTCCGTGCCGGCCCTGCGACACACCGCGCCGGTGCCCGGCGGACGGCGGGAGGATGTCCCGTTCGATCACCGTGACCAGGCCGTACCGGTCGGCCAGGACACGGGCCGCGAGCAGACCGGCCATACCGGCCCCGAGGACGACGGCGTGCTGCTGCCCGGACTGTGACTGCATGGTGTTTCTCCTGATGTTCCGGAAGCGAAAGTGCTGCCGCAGATCCTGCGGCCGGCGACTGCTCACTTCCCAGACCACTCGCTGTCCACGGCTGCTCACCTGGGTAAAGTCGCCGCATGCGCCACGACGACCAGTTGCCCGCTCCCCGGCTCGCCGAACGGCTGCGATCGGCCCGGGAGGAGACGTTCGTCGGCCGCCGCGCGGAGCTGGAATCGTTCCGCGAGGCACTGGCCGCGAGCGCGGGAAGCTGGGCCGTGCTGTACGCGCACGGTGCCGGCGGGATCGGCAAGTCGGCGCTGCTGCGACGTTTCGCCGACCAGGCGCGGGCCGCCGGACGCCCGGTGTACGAGATCGACGGGCACACCGTGGATCCGGACCCGGCGGCGTTCGAATCCGAGGCGGCCGGCGCGCTCACCGATGAGCGTCCGGTGCTCCTGGTCGACGGTTTCGACCGGTGCCAGGGACTCGAAGCATGGCTGCGGGAACGATTTCTCCCTCGTCTGCCCGGAGACGCGCTGGTCGTCGTCGCGAGCCGCCGGCCGCCGGATCCGGAATGGACCTCGGACCCCGGCTGGGCGGGCGTGCTGCGGGTCACCGCGCTGGGCCGCCTGGAGCCGCGCGACGCGACCGCTCTGCTATGCGTCCTCGGAGTGGGCCCGGCCCTGCACGAATCCGTACTCGGATACGCGGACGGGCACCCGCTGGCGCTGTGCCTGGCCGCCGAGGTCGCGCTGCGGGACCGGGCCTGGGCGGCGCCCTCGCACGATCTGATCGCGGCCCTGCTCAGCCGGCTGGTCGGCGAGCTGCCCTCGGCCGTTCACCGGCACGCCCTGGAGGTGTGCGCGCACGCCCGCACCACCACCGAGGACCTGCTGAGGGCCGCTCTGCCCGGCGAAGACACGGGAAGCCTGTTCGCGTGGCTGCGCGCCCAGCCGTATGTCGGGACCGGGCGCCATGGCGTGTTCCCGCACGAGGTCGTACGGGACGCGCTCGACGCCGATCTGCGCTGGCGGGATCCACGTGGCTACGAATCCATGCACCGGCGCATGCGGGTCCATCTGCTGGAGCGGGCCCGGGCCGCGTCCGGGCGCGCACTGCTGCCGGCCGTCGAAGCCGTCAAATACCTGCACCGCAGCGGCAATGTCACGCCTGCCTTCTTCACCTTCAGCGGCGACGGCGAGGTGTCCGAGGACATCTTCCGGCCGGAGGACCGTCCGGATCTTCTGGCGCTGGCGGCGCGGGCCGAGGGCGAGGAGTCGGCGGCCCTCGTGGACTTCTGGCTCGACCGCCGGCCCCAGGACTTCCGGGTCCACCGCCGATCCGACTCCGGCCGGCCGGCCGCCTTCATGGCCTGGCTGCGGCTCACCGCGCCGGACGAGGCGGAGCTCGCGGCCGACCCGGTGGTGGCGGCCGTGTGGAAGCACTGCCGCGGCGCGGGTCCACTGCGCGGCGGTGAGCACCTCGCTGTCGCCCGCTTCATGGTGGATCCGGCCGCCTACCAGCGGCCGTCGGCCGTCATGGATCTGATGCTCCACCGGATCGTCGCCGAGTTCCTGCACCAGGAACGGCTCGCCTGGACCTATGTCACCTGGACCCGGGCGACGTTCTGGGAGCCGCTCATGACGTACTCGGACCACCATCCGGTAGCGGATCCGCCCGTCGCCGGCGGCTCTCCGCGAGCCCTCTACGCCCACGACTGGCGGGTCATGCCGCTGGCCGACTGGCTGGACTTCACCGGCGCCGAGGAACTCTTCGGCCCGCCCGCCGGATCCGGCGCCGAGGAGCGCCCGGCTCCGTTCGAGGTGCTCTCCCGGCCCGGCTTCGACGCGGCGGTGCGCGACGCGCTGCGTATGTGGCGGCGACCCGACGCTCTGGCGGCGAACCCGCTGATCCGCGGCAGGCTGATCGCGCACAGTGATCCCACCGACCCGGCCGGCCCGGCCGAGACGCTGCGAGAGGTGCTGACGGACGCCGTGGACGCCCTGCGTGACGATCCTCACCGGGCCGTCCTCCACCGGGTCGTGGCGGTCACCTATTTCCACGGCACGCCGACCCAGGAGGCGGCCGCCGCGCAGCTCGGTATGGCCTTCAGCACCTACCGCCGGCGCCTCGGCCGGGCTCTGGAGCACATCAGTGACCGGCTGTGGGTCTTGGAGACGGGCTGACGCGGACGGCCGAACCGAAGGCGTCCCGTGGCGCGGAAGAGCCGCCGCACTCGCCCGCACCAGGAGGGCGGAACCGTCGCGCGGGCCCGTGACGTTCTTGACGTTCCCGTGACGTTCTTGACGTTCTCCGGGCGGCGCCACCGGAAGCGGCGCCTCCGCCGTGGTGTGTTCTCCTCAGCCCGGCCGCATCGCCGTCACGGTGAAGGTGTCACCGCAGACGACGGGTGCGGAGGCACGCAGGGTCAGTGCGTCCTTGGAGCCGGGCGGATAGATCTTGAGCAGGCTGGGCGCGGGCCGGCAGGCCGAGCCCTTGATGCCTTTGTTCAGGGTGTGCAGCGTGGCGTGCGCGCCGGCGCCCGGGGCCAGCTTCACCGCCTTGAGCTGCCGGCCCTCGCGGGTGGCCGGCTCGCCGATCGTGGCGCCGTCGCCCGCGAGCAGCGAGACACCGGGGAAGCCCAGCAGTGTGCAGGTGCCCGGCCCCTTGTTGGTGAGCCGCAGGTCGTAGCGGATATTTCCGGCGCCCGCGTCCGGAGCGCCGAGGCTCAGGCCCAGCCGGTCCGCCGTACACCGAGGTGACGCGGAGGACACCGGCCGTCCGCCGTCGGACCCGGACGAGGGATCCGACTTCACCGGGGCCGCCGAGGACGGCGCGCCGGGCGTACCGCTATTCCCGTCACCGCCGGTCGCGGAGGAGGAGCCGGCGAGAGAGGAACTCCCGGGACCGGGCACGGCGGAGCCGCCGCTTCCGCACGCGGCGGTGGCGGCGAGCAGGGCCACCGCGGCGGCCATGGTGGCCGCGCGCCGTGTCCTGCGCGCCTTCAAGGACCGTGTCCCGTCCGCGCCGCGGGCCGACATCCTGGAGGTCCGGCAGATATCGGACATGTGTTCCACCCACCCATCCGCATTGGTCGTATGCCCGTCGTACGTATACCCGGAAGGGCATTGATCCCTCCTGGCTCCGCAGAAGGAGCCGGGCCCGGTCTCCGGTCCGGCCGGGCGGAACGCGACGGGCGGTGTGAGACTGCCGTTGAGGAGGTGACCACCATGGGGAAAGAGTCACCTGAAGCCCACCTCGGATCCGGCCCCGGCCCCGGGCCCGGCGAATGCCTCCTCGAAGGATTCCTCGCCGAGGCACACGCGGCGGCGCCGATGGACCTTCCGGCGCTGGTGAACCGGTGCGCCACCGCGATCGGCACCGAGCACGTCGTGGTCTGTCTCGTCGACCTCCAGCAGCGCCATCTGGTCCCGCTCACCGACGGGCAGCCCATCCTCGGCGTGGACTCCTCCACCGCGGGTCTGGCCTACCGTGCCCTCGCGCTGCGTATCGAGGAGTCCGGGGACGGACGGCTCATCGCCTGGCTGCCCATGGTCGACGGAGCCGAGCGGCTCGGCGTCATCGGCGTGCGGACGACATCACTCGACGCCACCCGGCTGCGGCGCTGCCGCATGCTCGCCTCCGTCCTCGCCATGGCGATCACGTCCAAACGCTCGTACAGCGACAGCTTCGCGCGGCTCACCCGCACCGAACTGATGGAGCTGCCCGCGGAGATGCTCCGGGCCTTTCTGCCGCCGCGGACCGTCGGCAACGCCCGGGCCCTCTCGACCGCGGTGCTGGAACCGGCGTACAAGATCGGCGGCGACGCCTTCGACCACTCGCTGACCCAGTCGACGCTGCATGCCGAGATCTTCGACGCCATGGGCCACGACCTGGCCTCGGGGCTGACCATCGCGGTCGTCACGGCGGGATGCCGTAACGCCCGCCGCTCCGGCGCCGACCTGCCCGAGCTCGTCGGCACGATCGACCGTGCGCTCGCGCAGTGGCTGCCCGACAAGTACTGCACCGGTGTCGTCACTCAGCTCGACGTGGCCGACGGCACCTTCCGTTGGTGCAATTGCGGACATCCGCCACCGCTGCTCATCCGTGACCAGCGCGTGCTCGACAAGGCGCTGGAGCGTCCGGCACAGCCGCCGATGGGTCTGCCGGCACTGCTCTCCGACACGCCTCGCGAGGCGTACGAGGCCGAGCTGCGCCCCGGTGACCGGGTGCTGCTCTACACGGACGGCGTGACCGAGGCGCGTATGGAGGGCGGCGCGGAGTTCGGGCTCGGACGTTTCACCGACACCATCATCCGGGCGACCGCGGCCGGTGAACCGGCTCCCGAGGCACTGCGCCTGCTGATCCACTCGCTTCTCGACCGCCAGAGCGACCGGCTGCGCGACGACGCCACGATGCTGCTCGTCGAGTGGCGGCCGCCCTGTACGGAATGACGCGAGCGGTCACGGCTCGGCGTCGGCGGCCACCTGTTCACGGCCGCCGCCGACGACACGGGCCGCGCGGGTGGTACGGACCGGGGCGGTGTCCTCGGACAGTCGCCGGGAGCGCGGTCCCGGTCGGACGACCAGCAGCCCGAGAGTGATCCAGACATAGGTGTTCGCGCCGAGGAAGGCGTCCGGACCGGTCGAGTCCCAGCGCCACAGCCAGACGACACTGCTGCACAGGACGACATACAGCGCGGCGCAGACCGCCAGCAGCACCCGGCGGTCCCGGTCACCATGTCGACGGCTCAGAGAGGTGTCCGTCAGTACGACGAGAGCCGGGATCACCCAGACCAGATGGTGAACCCAGGTCACGGGGCTGACCAGGCAGGCGGCGAGGCCGGTGAGCGCGAACCCGGCCCGGTCGTCGCCGTCGCGGACGGCCGCGCGGGTCCGGTACGCCCAGACCGCGAGGACGGCGAGAACACACACCAGCCATACCGCGCCGCCCGGATGGTCCGGCCGCAGCCGGGCCAGGACTCCTTGCAGTGACTGGTTGGAGACATAGCTGAGCGATCCGACCCGGTCGGTGTTCCACAGCGCCTCGGTCCAGAAGGCCCGGGAGGCTCCGGGGTCGACCAGTGCGGCGAGCAGTGTGGCGGCGCCGGCCGTGCCGGCCGCGAGACCGGCCTGCCGGCGGCGGCCGGTGATCAGCAGATAGCCGATGAAGAGCGCGGGCGTGAGCTTGATCGCGGTCGCCAGGCCGATGCCGATGCCCGCGTACCGGCCGCGGCCGGTCGCCAGCAGCCGCGCGTCGGCGAAGACCAGCGCGACGAGCAGCAGGTTGACCTGTCCGAAGCTGAAGGTGTCACGGACCGGTTCGAACAGCGCGAACAGACAGCCGGCCACGACGAAGGCGAACCACCGGTGCCGGGCCTCGCGTTCGATGACCGGACTCGCCAGCCAGCGCAGCAGCAGCGCCGACGCCACAACGCCCAGTCCGACGCTGATCCCGACGGCCACGGGCCAGGAGACGAGCGCCATCGGCAGCATGGACACCGCGGCGAAGGGCGGATAGGTGAAGCCGTACTGGGTGCCGGGGCTGAGGTAGTCGTAGATCCGCCCGTCGTGGTGGACCCAGTCGTTGACCGTGCCGTAGTAGACGCCGACGTCGAAGAAGTCCCGGTGCAGCGGGACGGTCGCGAGGAACACCGCGGTGGCCACGACCAGGCACACGGCCGCGGTCGTCCGGCGCGCGGGCGTGGCGACGGCGCGTCGCGGCCACCTCATGACGCGGTCCGCGGCCGGGCGGCGACGGCGCTCGGATCCGACATCTCGAACATCCACCACAGCGCGAGCAGCGCGAGCGCGCCGCCGCCCACCGCCAGCGTGAGCTGCATGCCGTCCGGCGGCGATCCGCTGGGCAGCAGGCCCAGCGCGAGTATCCCGCTGCCGGCCGCCGCCCAGCGCCGTACGCGACCGTCTGGCGCGGCGGCGGCGATCAGGAACAGTCCCCACAGCGCGTACCACGGCCGGAACGCCGGGCCGAGCGCGAAGACCGCCAGCAGACTCAGCGCCAGCGCGTAGACGGGTCCCAGGCGCACCCGTCTCAGCCAGAGCACCGCCACGGCCACGGCGGTGGCCGCGAGGCCGAACCACCGCCACACCGGTACGGCCAGGTCGGCCAGGCCGCTGCCCACGCTCTCCAGCAGCGCTCCGCTGAGCCGGCCGAGACCGCTGGTCAGCGACCAGTTGTCGGGCGAGACGGGGGTGGAGAGCGTACCGAGCCAGCCGTAGCCCGTGCCGGTGGCGGCCGTCACCAGTGCCGTGGTGGCCAGAGCGACGGCCCAGGTCAGCGCGGCGGCTCTGACCGTACGGGCCCGGCCGGTGAAGCGGGCCGACCAGAGTCCGGCCACCGCCAGCAGGCCCAGCGCGGCGGGCGCCTTCACCAGCGCGGCCAGCGCCACGAGGACCGCGGCCCTGGCCGGCCAGCCGCCGAGGGCCGCCACGAGCCCGGCCCCGAGCAGCCCGAGCATCAGTGCGTCGTTGTGGGCTCCCGCGACGAGATGGAGCAGCACCAGCGGGTTGAGCGCGCCGAGCCAGAGAGCGGCGGACGGTTCGACACCGCAGCGGCGGGCGAGCCTGGGCAGAAAGGCGATCATCAGTCCGACACCGAGCAGGGCGACGAGCCGCATGCCGAGAATTCCGGTGGGCGTGTCGATACGGGCCAGATAGGCGGCCTTCGAGGCGAGCGCGAGGAAGACCGGGCCGTACGGCGCCGGAGTGTGCCGCCAGACGGGCGCCACCTCGGTCGCGAGAGGGCCGCCGAGGTGCGAGGGACCGTACGCGTACACGTCGATCCGCGCGTCGACCATGGCTCCCTGCGCCAGATAGCTGTACACGTCCCGGCTGAACAGCGGCGGTCCGAGCAGCAGCGGCGCCGCCCATGTCCCGAGGGTCAGCAGGAGTTCCCGCGGAGCCGGCGGGCGCGGGCCGCGCACCGCGCGGCCCAGCCACCACCAGGCCGCGACGAGCAGGACGAGGCCGAAGTACGCGCAGACCACGCCCAGTGCGGCCCGCCCCGACGAGGGCAGGAGTGCCTCCCGCACCGGCAGTGCGCCCGCGGTCAGCCCGCCGCCCATGAGAGCGACGGATCCCACGAGCCCCAGTACTCGGCACCGGTCCGGGTTCACATCAGCGTTCAGGGCGAGCATCTGTGGAGGTTCGCAGGAGGTGGTGGCCGGGAGGCGACCACCGGCCCACGGTCCGGTGGCATGAGCGTAGCCACCGTCTTACGGAGAGCGGTTCCGGCAGCCTCGCGCGGCCTCTTTCCGCGCGGGGCAGGTCAGGTGACGGTGGGCCAGGTGCGCAGCAGCGCGGCGACCGCGGCGGCCGTGCAGGCCGGGTCCAGCAGCAGATCGCGGAGCGCGACGGCCTCGTCCCTGCCGGGCTTGACCGAGACGCCGGACGCTTCCAGATACATCACGCCGGTGGCGGCGGCGACGGAGAGATTGGACCGCTCCAGCCACCGGCAGCGTCCGAGAGTGTGCACGAGCGCCGCGGCGCGGGCGTACGGGCCCCGGTAGACGGGTTCACCGAGAATCTCGGCCTGGTGCCGGGCACAGGCCGCGACGGGAACCCCGTAGTCGTCGGGCGCGGGATCCTGGGCGCCGGCGAGCTGGGCCACCTCAAGGATCCACGCGACATCGATATGCGTCTCCATTACGCGGCGCGCACTCCCGGAGCGGACCGCTGCGCGTCCTCCGCCTCGTCGAAGACCGACCCGTGCTCCTCCAGGAACCGGGCGGCGGCGGCGAGTGAGCGCCGGCGGATGCCGTCGGCGTCCTCACGTACGAGCTGCGCCAGATAGTCACCGAGCGACATCCCGCGGTCCGCCGCTCTGCTCCGGGCGAGTTTCGCCACGTCTTCGTCCACTCGGGCACCGAGCTGTTCTTTGGCCATGACCGAGAGGGTAACACGTGTTACCAGTCGGCCGGACCGGGAGCTCCGTCGCCGGACGACACGGCGGAGGCGGGCCCCGGCGCTTCCCGGGACCCGCCCCTTTCACGAGCGGCCGATCCGATGTCCGAGGCGCCGGCGCGCGGTTCGCGCGCCGGCGTCTGGGACCGGCTACCTCCCCAGCGTGAAGGTGTCGATGTCGAACAGCGAGCCCGCACCGCCGGTGAAGGTGAGGAACACCGGTCCGGTCGGTGTGCCCGTCAAGGGCGTGGAGACGGTCTGGAAGGTTTCCCAGCCTCCCGTGTTGCTGACGCCGACCGAGCCGATCACCGGTCCGGTGGCCGAGCCGGAGCGCACCTGGATGGTGCCGCCGGCCCCGGCCGACGAGACCTTGGCGCTGAAGGTCCTGGCTCCCGCGAGCTGCGCCTGGGAGTATCCGGCCCAGTCGCCGTTCTCGATGTAGCCGAGGGTCCTGCCGCCGCTGGCCGGTCCGTGGTCGGCGGGCTGGACACCCTGGGACGAGGTGTAGGACTCGCCCTCGTAGGTCGACGACTGCGGTGGGGTGGTGCCGCCCAGTTCCTTGATCCGGATGTTGCGGAAGGACACGTCGTCACCGGTGCCGTGGTTCTGGATGCCGATGTATCCCTGCGCGAGCGACCGGACCGGGTCGGTGTTCGTGAAGTCGTTGATCTTCACACCGTTGAGGAAGACCTGGAGCCGCTCCCCCTCCACCCGGATCTCGTAGCCGTTCCACTGCCCCGGCGGATTGAGCGCGCCGTCCCGCGCGGCGATGTCGGCCGACTTGAAGCCGTAGACGGAGCCCGTGGTCTTGTCCGCCGTGTCCGTGGCGTCGATCTGGATCTCATAGCCCTGGTTGACCGCGGAGTTGGGATCGTCGGAGGACGGGAAGCCCACGAAGACACCGGAGTTGTCGTCTCCCGGCATCCGCCAGTCCAGCTTCAGCGAGTACGAGGCGTACTCCTTCGTCCGGTACCAGTAGAGGCCCATACCGCCCTGCGAGGTCAGGGTGGCGTCGGTGTTGGTGAAGCTGCCGGGGCCCGCCTGCGACCAGCCGGTGGTCGAGCCGTTGTAGAGACTGGTGTAGCCGGTCTCCGCGCGGCAGTCGGCCTTGGCGAAGCCCGCCGCGTACCGGATGCCGCCGAGCAGCAGCGTACGGAACGCGGGGTCGGCGTAGGACTCCTGAGTGTGGCCGAGTCCGGTGTAGAACGCGCGGCCGTTGCCCTGCGGGTGGCACCAGGTGATCGGGTGGTCGCCGCTCATCTCCCCGCCGCTGTAGCTGCCTTCGTCGAGGCTCTGCAGCACTCGAACGTTGGCCCGGGGGTTGGTGCGGTAGTTGTACCACTCGTCGGTACGGGACCAGGTCTGGCCGAGATGCGAGGTGGCCGCGTTGGCCCGGTCCTCGGTCCGCACCGTGGCCTGCTGGATCGCCGGGTGGCTCTTGAACCAGGCACCCGCGATCTGTTCGTACTGCGGCCAGTCGTACTCGGTGTCGGCCGCCGCGTGTACGCCGAAGTAGCCGCCGCCGCCGTCGAGGTACGACTGGAGGGCCGACTGCTGGGTGGCGTTGAGGACGTCGCCGGTGGTGCTCAGGAACACCACCGCCTTGAACTGCGCCAGATTGGCTGTGGTGAAGGCGGTGCTGTCCTCGGTGGCCGTGACCGTGAAGTTGTTGGCCGCGCCCAGGTCACGGATGGTCTGAGTGCCGACCGGGATGGAGTCGTGCCGGAAGCCCGCCGTCTTGGAGAAGACGAGCACCTTGTAGGCGGGATCCGCCGCCCGCGCGCTCTCGGCCGGCGCCAGGAACGCGCCGGCGAGGGCGAGCGTGACGACCACGGCCGAGGCCGCGGCCTTCGGGATCCGCCGTAGCTGATGAAGCATCACTGTCCCTTTCCCGCGCTTCACTTGGTGAGGGTGAGGGTGTCGATGTCGAACAGGGATCCGGCGCCACCGGTGAAGGTGAGGAACAGCGCTCCGGACGAGGCCGTACCGGTGAGAGCGGTGGAGACATTGGCGAAGGTCTCCCAGCCGCCGGTGGACTGGACGGCGACGGATCCGAGCACGGCGCCGGTCGCCGAGCCCGAGCGGATCTGGATGGTGCCGCCGGCCCCGGCGGAGGAGACCTTCGCGCTGAAGGTCTTGGTCCCGGCCGTCGGGACGGAGGCGTAGCCCGCCCAGTCGCCGTTCTCGATGTAGCCGAGTGTCTTGCCTCCACTGGCCGGTGCGTGGTCGGCGGCCTGGACACCCTGGGACGAGGTGAACGACTCACCTTCCACCGTCTGGCTGGAGGCTCCGTTGCCGGTGGTGAAGGTGAAGGCGTCGAGGTCGAAGAGGTTGCCCTGGCCCGTCGGTCCCTTGAAGACGAGGAACAGCTCCGTGGACCCCGAAGGCGCGTTGGTCAGGTTGGCGGACACATCGACGAAGTTCTCCCAGCCGCCGGTCGGTGCCACGGTCGCGGTACCGAGCAGGGTGCCGGTGGCCGAGCCGGCCCGTACCTCGATCGTGCCGCCGACGCCTCCGGAGGAGACCCGGGCGGTGATCCTGTTGGCGTTGCCGAGGACGTACGGCTTGAAGGAGATCCAGTCGCCGTTGTCGGTGAACCCGACGGTGTTGCCGCCCTCCGCGGTGCCGTGCGCGGCGACCTGGATGCCGGACTGGGCCGCGAAGTGCTCGCCCTGCCGGTGGCGGGGCTGGAGGATGCGCGCGCTGTGCGTGGTCAGGCCGGCGGCGTCGGTGTACTCGGCGTCGAAGACCCCGTAGATGTTGGCCGCGCTGTCGTGCTCACCGTCGGCCGGCACGGAGAGATTGCCCGAGCAGCCGGTGGCCTGGGTGATCTGGTGGCGGTGTTCGTCATGGCCGAGGAGGTAGGTGACCTTGACCTTCGAGCAGTCGATGGCACCGTCCTCGGGGTCGCTGACGGACACCTGGAAGGGCACGGTGTCACCGAAGGAGAAGAGCTGGCCGTCACCGGGGCTCTGGAGGTTGACCGTCGGGGCGGTGTTGCCCGCCGTCACGACGAGACTCGCGCTGCCGGTCAGGCCCTCCGGGTCCCTGACCGTCAGGGTGGGCCGGAACGTGCCCTGGGCGGTGTAGGTGTGGCTCGGGTTGGCGGCGGTGGAGCTGGTGCCGTCACCGAAGTCCCAGGCATAGGTGAGGGCCTTGCCCTCGGGGTCGGAGCTGCCCGCCGAGGAGAACGCGACCGTCAGCGGCGTCGGACCCGACACCTTGTCGGCGGCGGCCTTGGCGACCGGGTTGCGGTTGCTGCCGCCGATGTACTCGATGCGGTAGAGCGCCTGGTTGTTGGCGCCGGTGCCGTAGTCGAGGACGTACAGCGCGCCGTCGGGGCCGAACGCCTGGTCCATGACCTGCGTACCGGTCCACGGGAAGGTCTCGATGACGCCGGGGCTGCCGTCGGCCTTGACCTCGATCGGCTTGATCCACTTGCGGCCGTACTCGGCGGCGAAGAAACGGCCGTCGAGGGACTGCGGGAACTTCACGTTCGAGTTCAGCCCGGCGTCGTAGCGGTAGACCGGGCCGCCCATGGGCGACTCGGAGCCGCCGCCGAACTCGGGCGGGGAGCCGGCGTCACCGCCGTACTTGATCCAACTGGCCTTGACCGGAGGCAGGGTGGTCTGCCCGGTGTTGCGGAACGAGTTGTTGGCCGGGCCGCCGGCGCAGTTGTACTTGCCCGCGGAGGGGCCGTTCGGGAAGGCGTACTCGCCGTATGTCTCCGTGGCCGTGTTGGTGCCGGTGCAGTACGGCCAGCCGTAGTTGCCGGGCCCGGTGATGCGGTTGAACTCGACCTGGCCGCTGGGGCCGCGGCTGCCGTCGGTGACTCCGGCGTCCGGGCCGTAGTCGCCGAGGTAGACGATGCCGGTGGGCTTGTCCACGGACATGCGGAAGGGGTTGCGGAAGCCCATCGCGTAGATCTCGGGACGGGTGTTGGCCGTGCCGGGAGCGAAGAGGTTGCCGGCCGGGACGGTGTAACCGCCGGCCGCCGTCGGCTTGATCCGCAGGACCTTGCCGCGCAGGTCGTTGGTGTTGCCGGAGGACCGCTGGGCGTCGAACTGCGGGTTGCGGTCGGTCCGTTCGTCGATCGGCGAGTAACCGCTCGACTCGAAGGGGTTGGTGTCGTCGCCGGTGGTCAGGTAGAGGTTCCCGGCGGCGTCGAAGTCGATGTCACCACCGACGTGGCAGCACTGGCCGCGGTCGTTCGCCACTTCGAGGACGACCTTCTCGCTGGCCATGTCGAGCGTGCCGTCGGTCTTCAGCGTGAAGCGGGAAAGGTTGAGGTGGCCCTTCCACGGCTCGAAGGCGGCGGCGTTTCCGGTCACGGGCGCGTCTCCGCCCGGGGTGTTCAGCTTGGGCGAGTAGTACAGGTAGAGGTAGCGGTTCGTGGCGAAGGCCGGGTCGGCGGCCACGCCCTGAAGGCCCTCCTCGTCATGCGTGTAGACGTCCAGCTTGCCGGCCGTCTTGGTGTTGCCGGCGGCGTCCGTGTAGCGGAGCGTGCCGTCACGAGCCGTGTGGACGACCGCGCGGTCCGGGAGGACCGCGAGAGACATCGCCTCGCCCAACTCGGCGCCGCCGAGAGCGAGTTGTACCTGCTGGTAATCACTCGCCGGAATCGCGGCCGGGGCGGCACTGGCCGCCGGTCCGACGACGACGCCGCCGGCCAGTACCAGCGCCAGCGCGGTGAGCCATCTCAACCACGTCTGTCTCTGCCTTGGGAGTACTGAGAGTCCTGACATGGAGCTTCCTTCCTTGCGGGCGGGGGTGAGTCAGGCATGGGCACGCGGAACCGCGCTGCCGTGTCACTGGGGTGTCGCTGGAAGTGCCGGGGGAGGAGCCTGCCGCCCGGGTGATGTCCCGTCACCCGGGGAGCAGCCGTACCGTTCTGGCGGAGAAGTTCCGATGCGGCATCAAGGTATTTGCAGAAACTCGCGAGAGTTTTGCATGTTGGCAACGGCGCCTTAATTTGTCAAGGCCGTGTCAAAATTGCCGGAACCCTCTCCGGACTCGTGCATGAGGCAACGAGACGGCCATCGCGAGAGCGGGCGATGACGGCTTCGGAAGTTATTGCGACCGCACACGGAGCACATCGGTCCGGCCGCCGGAACACCCGTTACGGCGACGGCTCTCGCACCGCGCGGCCGACGGCCCGGTGAGCGTCCCGCGCGTGCGGCGCGCGGGGCCGATGGTCCCGGCCGGCCGGAGCCGGGAGAGGGACGCGGCGGACCTGCCGGAGGTACCGACCACCCCGAGCCCGGCACTCCTTCTCCCCCGGCTCTCTTCCGGTTGCAGACGCACAGGAGGCCGGTGCGCGCTCGCTCGCCGCCGGCTCGATCCGCGCTCTCCGGCCCGCCTCGGGCCGAGGTCACCGGGCCCGGAGACGCGGCCTCGACGATCATCAGACGTACGGTCCCGCACGCCGCCGTCCGGCCTCCGGCGACCGAGCGGGCCGGCCTGCGCGCCATGGCCCGGAGGCCCATGGATGCCACGCACATGTATACGACTTCACGGCGCGCGGTGGCGGTGCCCGTCCGTCGCCGCCACCGCGCGCGGGCCGGACCTCAGTTCAGCTTGGGGCCGGGCCGGGTCGCCAGCACACCGCCGTCCACGACCAGCGTCGTGCCGTGCACATAACCCGCCTCGTCACTCGCCAGATAGGCCGCCGCGTGGGCGATGTCCTCGACGCTCCCGGCGTGCCCGGCCGGCGAGTTCTCCACCATCCGGTGCCGCCGGGCGGCTTCCGGCGCCTCGGGGTCGGAGACGATGACCCCGGGCGCGATGGCATTGACGCGGATCCCCCGGCTGCCGAACTCGGAGGCCCAGCCGCGAGTGAGCTGTTCGAGCGTCGCCTTGCTCGCCGAGTAGAGCGCTCCGCCTATGAAGCCCACCTGGGCCACCCAGGAGCCCATGTTGATGATGACGCCGTCACCGCGGTCGAGCATCGAGGGCAGCAGGGCCTGGGTCAGAAAGATAGGACCCCGGACATTGACATCCATCACCTTGGCGTACGTCGCCTCGTCGAGGCCGAGGGTCGATGTCGCGGGAAAGACGCCGGCGTTGTTCACCAGGATGTCCACCCGCCCGTCGGCGAGGCCGAGCGCGGTGTCCGCCAGCGCCCGCGCGTCCCGCGCCGTGGCCAGATCGGCCGCGGCGAAGTCGGCCCGACCACCCGTGGCACGGATCGCGGACACCACGGCCTGCCCCCGGCCGGTATCGCGACCGCTCACGATGACATGTGCGCCCTCGGCCGCGAGCCGCACCGCGATGGCGCGCCCGATCCCGCTGGTGGAGCCGGTCACCAGCGCTGTCCTGCCGTCCAGATTTCCCATGGTCACGGACCTTCTCACTCATTTTATGGACTGACGGGTTCAATGTAAGTCTCCTGGACCCACCAGTCCACTCTCCGGCCACGGCCCTGGACCTTACGGTCCAGTAGGCTTGCCTCATGGAGCAGAGAGCGGCCGGACGGAAGCTGACGGAGAAGGGGCTCGCGACCCGTGGCCGGATCATCGAGGGCGCCGTCCGCGAGGTACGCGCCCGTGGCGTGGCGGCCACCACGCTCGATGACGTCCGGAACGCGACCAGGACGAGCAAGAGCCAGCTCTTCCACTACTTCCCGGAGGGCAAGTCCGGGCTGCTGCTCGCGGTCGCCCGCTGGGAGGCGGACCTCGTCCTGTCCGATCAGCAGCCGTATCTGGACGAACTCACCTCGTGGGATGCCTGGAAGTCGTGGCGCGACGTAGTGGTGCGGCGCTATCGGGAGCAGGGGCAGCAGTGTCCTCTGAGTACGCTGCTGTCGGGGATCGGCCGAAGTGAGCCGGAGAGCCGCGACATCGTCGTCGGTCTGCTGTCGAGCTGGCAGGAGCGGCTCGCCACGGGCATTCGCCGTATGCGCGATCAGGGCGAGGTCGGAGCCGGCGTCGACGCCGACAGGTCGGCGGCCGCGCTGCTGGCCGGACTTCAGGGCGGGGTCGTGGTCATGCTCGCGACGGGCAGCGTGACCCATCTCGAAATAGCGATCGATTCGGCGATCGAACAACTGCGCGCGAGCGCGGACTGAGGGCTGTCCGCCGGTCCGCCGTCGAGGGGAGCCAACTGAGGCCGCGCTCCGGTCGGACACCGCTGTCGTTACCTCCTCTAAGCCTTTGGGAGGAAGCGCCTGGGTGTCTCCACACCGCCTTTCCCGAGCTCACGCGTGGCTGCGCTTGGATGAAGTCAATGGACCACATGACCTTTCTTGTGGGAGTGGTGATCGTAACCGCTCTGGCATTCGACTTCACCAACGGATTCCATGACACCGCGAATGCGATGGCGACGTCGATCGCCACCGGGGCGCTCCGCCCCAGGATTGCCGTCCTCATCAGCGGTGTACTCAATGTGGCGGGTGCTTTCCTGTCCACCGCGGTCGCGAAAACCATTTCCGGCGGGATCGTGGACGACAAGCTGGTCACGCCGGGTATGATCTTCGCCGGTCTTATCGGTGCCATCCTGTGGAATTTGACGACATGGCTGCTGGGGCTGCCCTCCAGCTCCTCGCACGCCCTGTTCGGCGGGCTGATCGGGGCCGTATGGGTGGGTGCGGGCCAGCACGGTGTGAATTTCGAGAAGGTGATCGAGAAGGTCATCGTCCCGGCGTTCGCTTCCCCGGTGGTGGCGGGGATCGCCGCGCTGGCCGCCACATATCTCGCCTACCGGCTGACCGCGGGTGGCCGGAAATCCTCGGTCGACCGGGGCTTCCGCTTCGGACAGATCGCCTCCGCCTCGCTGGTCTCCCTGGCGCACGGCACCAATGACGCCCAGAAGACCATGGGCGTCATCACGCTCACCCTGGTCTCCGTGGGCGCGCTCGGACAGGACACGGGTCCGCCGCTGTGGGTCATCGGCTCCTCCGGCCTGGCCATCGGTCTCGGGACCTATCTCGGCGGCTGGCGGATCATCAGAACCATGGGCAGGGGCCTCACCGATATCCGCCCGCCACAGGGCTTCGCCGCGGAATCCGCCGCGGCGACCGTCATTCTGACCTCCGCGCATCTCGGCTTCGCCCTTTCCACCACGCAGGTCTGCTCCGGCAGCATCATCGGCGCGGGCCTCGGCCGGAAACCGGCGCGAGTGCGCTGGCGCACCGCCGGCCGGATGACCGTCGCCTGGTGTGTCACCCTTCCCGCCGCCGGATGCGTCGGCGCACTCGCCTCGGTCGTGGTGAGGTACGGCGGCACCATCGGCACCGCCGCCATCGCCGTGGCGGCCGCCACGGCGGCGGCCTTCATCATCTTCCTCTCCCGTCGGAATCCGGTCACCTCCCGCAATGTCAACAACGACCGCGCCGTGACGATCCGCACCACCACGATCAAGGCGAACGTCTGAAGGGAGCGGGCGGAATGCACCTGAACTGGAGCTCCCTGGGCGAGGTGGTCGCCGTCAGTATCGGCGCCACCCTGGGCATCGTGATCGTCTTCGCGCTGGGTGTGCGCGCCCTCGCGTCGGCCGGAAGGACAAAGGTCCGCGCGCGCGGCGGCGCGGGCGCCAAGGGCCTTGCCGCGCTCTCCAGGGCCTTCGCCGGACTGTGTTTTCTCGCCTGCGCGGCCGCCGTCGGCTACGGGCTGTATCTGATCGTCTCGCAGGTCCGCTGAGCGCCGGCGCCCGCGCGCCGCCGGCTCCGGAACACGGTTCATAGGTCCATCCCGCACTTACCGGACGCGCCCGGGTCGGATATCCAGGTAGAGAAGCTCCTCATACGTGTGCGTACTCCTCCCAGGAGGGCTCGCCGCAATCCTCGACGAGGAGGGGATGATGGATACCGCTGCACCAGTCTCCGAAGGACGATCGACTCCCGGCGGAGAAAGCGAGGAAGAAACCCCCACGGTCCATATCCTCTGGATCAACGCGGGCCTGAGCTGTGACGGCGATTCGGTGTCCCTCACCGCCGCCACTCAGCCGAGCATCGAGGAGATCGCTCTGGGCGCCCTGCCGGGACTGCCCAAAGTGGCCGTTCACTGGCCTCTGATCGACTTCGAGTGCGGTCCCGTACAGGGCGCCGACAATTTCATCGAATGGTTCTTCAAGGCCGACCGCGGGGAGATCGAGCCCTTCGTTCTGGTCATCGAGGGATCCATTCCGAACGAGGCGATCAAGAACGAGGGCTACTGGTCGGGGTTCGGCGACAATCCCGAGACCGGTCAGCCGATCACCACCAGCGAGTGGATCGACCGCCTCGCGCCCAAGGCGCTGGCCGTCGTGGCCATCGGCACCTGTGCGGCATACGGCGGAATCCACGCCATGGCGGGCAATCCCACCGGAGCGATGGGCGTGCCCGACTATCTGGGCTGGGACTGGAAGTCCGGGGCCGGCATCCCGATCGTCTGCATCCCCGGCTGCCCGGTCCATCCGGACAACGCGTCGGAGACTCTGCTGTATCTGCTCTACCAGGCCGCCGGATCGGCGCCGATGATCCCGCTCGACGAACAGCTCCGTCCCACCTGGCTGTTCGGCGCGACCGTGCACGAGGGATGCGACCGGGCCGGCTACTACGAGCAGGGCCAGTTCGCGACCGAGTACGACTCACCGCAGTGTCTGGTGAAGCTGGGCTGCTGGGGTCCGGTGGTCAAGTGCAATGTCCCCAAGCGGGGCTGGATCAACGGCGTCGGCGGCTGTCCCAATGTCGGCGGCATCTGCATCGCCTGCACGATGCCGGGCTTCCCGGACAAGTTCATGCCCTTCATGGACGAACCACCGGGCGGTCATGTCTCGGCCGCCGCCAGCGGCGCGTACGGGAAGGTCATCCGGGGGCTGCGCGCCGTCACGGCCAGGACCGTCGACAAGGAACCGAAGTGGCGGCGCAAGGGCGACAAGGTCCTGACCGGCTACCACCCTCCGTGGTGAGTCACGGTTCGCCGACGCGGTGATGGTCCGCCGCACAGCTTCCGACCGGCACAGCGCGGAACACGACGGCAGAGCACGACGGCAGAGCAAGCCCCCACACCGTTGAGGAAGGTGCGCACGCCATGGCGCCGACGACGAGGCAAACCGAGGACGGCAGCGGCCTGATGGAGATGTCCTGGGATCCGATCACCCGGATCGTGGGCAGTCTCGGCATCCACACGAAGATCGACTTCAAGCAGAAGCGGGTGGCCGAGTGCTACAGCACGTCGTCCGTCTTCCGCGGCTACAGCGTCTTCATGCGGGGCAAGGACCCGCGGGACGCGCACTTCATCACCAGCCGCATCTGCGGTATCTGCGGTGACAACCACGCGACATGCTCGGTGTACGCGCAGAACATGGCGTACGGCGTGAAGCCGCCGCACCTCGGCGAGTGGATCATCAACCTCGGCGAGGCCGCGGAGTTCATGTTCGACCACAACATCTTCCAGGAGAACCTGGTCGGCGTGGACTACTGCGAGAAGATGGTCCGCGAGACCAATCCCGGCGTGCTGGAACTGGCCGAACGCACCGCGGCGCCGCACGCGGGCGACCACGGCTACCGCACCATCGCCGACATCATGCGCTCGCTCAACCCGCTGGAAGGCGAGTTCTACCGGGAGGCGCTCCAGGTCAGCCGCAGCACCCGGGAGATGTTCTGCCTGATGGAGGGACGCCATGTGCACCCCTCCACGCTCTACCCCGGCGGGGTCGGGACCGTGGCCACCATCCAGCTCTTCACGGACTATCTGACGCGGCTCATGCGCTACGTCGAGTTCATGAAGCGTGTCGTGCCGCTCCACGACGACCTGTTCGACTTCTTCTACGAGGCGCAGCCCGGGTACGAGGAGGTCGGCCGGCGCCGCATCCTGCTCGGCTGCTGGGGCGCGCTCAACGACCCGGAGTACTGCGACTTCACCTACCGGAACATGTCCGAGTGGGGCCGGCGCATGTTCGTCACACCCGGCGTCATCGTCGACGGCAAGCTGATCACCAACGATCTCGTCGACATCAACCTCGGCATCCGCATCCTGCTCGGCAGCTCGTACTACGACGACTGGGCGGGCCAGGAGATGTTCGTCGAGCGTGACCCGCTGGGCAATCCGATCGACCCACGCCATCCGTGGAACCAGCACACCATCCCCGCCCCGCAGAAGCGCGACTTCGCGGACAAGTACAGCTGGGTGATGTCCCCGCGCTGGTTCGACGGTACGGACCATCTCGCGCTGGACACCGGCGGCGGCCCGCTCGCACGCCTGTGGTCCACCGCGCTGTCCGGGCTGGTCGACATCGGCTATGTGCAGGCCACCGGGCACAGCGTCAAGATCAATCTGCCGCGCACGATGACCAAGCCGGAGGCCACCTTCGAGTGGCGGATCCCGCGGTGGAGCAACACCCTGGAGCGCAATCGCGCACGCACCTACTTCCAGGCGTACGTGGCCGCCGCCGCCCTGCACTTCGCCGAGCGTGCGATGGAGGAGATCCGCTCCGGGAACACCAGGACCTGGGAGAGCTTCGAGGTGCCCGACGAGGGTCTCGGGGTCGGCTTCACCGAGGCGGTGCGGGGCGTGCTGTCGCACCACATGGTGATCAGGGACGGCAAGATCGCCAACTACCATCCGTACCCGCCCACTCCGTGGAACGCGAGCGTGCGCGATTCCTACGGCACGCCGGGACCGTACGAGGACGCGGTGCAGAACACGCCGATCTTCGAGGAGAACGCCCCGGAGGACTTCAAGGGCATCGACATCATGCGCACCGTGCGCAGCTTCGACCCGTGTCTGCCCTGTGGCGTCCATATGTACGTCGGCGGCGGCCGGACCATCCAGGAGACCCATCTGCCCACCGGGCTCAGCGGGCTGGCGGGCTGATCCGCGCAGAGCTCCGCGAAGGTCCCACCGAGGAGCGGGACGGCCGCCGTGCCGGGGCCGTCCCCACCGGAGGAAAGGCATCCTGACATGGCAGCAACGGCCAAGGAGCAACAGGCCGGTGAGCGCATCACCGCGCTCCTCGACGAGCTCGGCAGGTCGACGGGACCGGCGGGACGCGATCTCGCGGACGAACTCGTGCGCAGCATCGTGGAGTTCTACGGAACCGGCCTGGCCCGTGTCGTCGAGCTGCTGGACGGCGCGCCGGACGGTACCGACCCGCTGGAGCTGCTCGGCGCCGATGAACTCGTCGGCGGACTGCTGGTGCTGCACGATCTCCATCCCGAGGACACCATGACCCGGGTGGGCCGGGCGCTGGACGAGGTCCGGCCGTATCTCGGGTCGCACGCGGGCGATGTGGACGTCGCCGGAATCGTGCCGGACGAGGAGGCGGACGGAGCCGGCGGGCAGATCCTGCGGCTGCGGCTGCGCGGTAGCTGCGACGGCTGTCCGTCCTCCGCGCAGACCGTGCGGTGGACGATCGAGGAGGCGGTGGCACGGCGCGCTCCCGAGATCTCGCGGGTGGAGGTCGAGGGTGTGGCGGAGGAGAAGCCGGGGCCGAAGCTGCTGCAGATCATGTCCCGGCCACCGGACGACGCCACGGGAGCACGGCCCGCCGGGCCGGCCGAGGACGCTCCGGCCGAGTGGCATCCGCTGCCGGCGTTCTCTTCCCTGGCCGACGGCGAGAGCACGGTGTGCGAGGTGGCGGGCACGCCGCTGGTGCTGGTCCGGCTGCCCGGCGATCTCTACGCGTACCGCGACCACTGCCCGGCCTGCGCGGGCCGGCTGGGCGCGGCGGCGGTGGACGGCGGCCGGCTGCGCTGCCCGTCCTGTGCGGCTGAGTACGACATCCGAGGCGCCGGACAGGGTGACCGGGGCCGTCTGGGGCCCGTACCTCTGCTGGAGGAGAACGGCTCCGTACGTGTGGCGCTGCCGGGCGTCCTGCTGGCGGCGAGGCCGTGAACGCCCGCCCCGCCGAGGTCCCGGCCGCCTCCTCGCCGCTCGCGGGACTGCGCGGATTCACCCGCCGCCCGCCGCCCGCGCGGGAACGGTGCGAGCTGTGCACCGAGCCACTGACCGGCGAACACCGGCATCTCGTGGACACCGGGAAGCGGTCGCTGATGTGCGCGTGCACCGGCTGCTATCTGCTCTTCACCCGTCCGGGCGCGGGTTCGGGCCGCTTCCGCGCGGTGCCGGACCGGTATCTGGCCGATCCTGGCTTCACGCTGGACGAGGAGAGCTGGAACCGGCTCCAGATCCCCGTCGGGCTCGCGTTCTTCTTCCGCAACTCCGAACTGGACCGGCTGGCCGCGTTCTATCCCAGCCCGGCGGGCGCCACGGAGAGCGAGCTCGACCCGGAGACCTGGCGCGATGTGCTCGGCCACAGCCGGCTGGCCGGTCTGCTGCGGCCCGACACCGAGGCGCTGCTGATACGGCGGGAACGCGACGGCGGGACCGGCTCCGGCGAGTGCTGTCTGGTGCCGGTGGACGCCTGTTATGAGCTGGTGGGCCGGATGCGGCTGCACTGGCAGGGATTCGACGGCGGCGCGGAGGCCCGTGCCGATCTGACGGAGTTCTTCGCGCGGGTCCGTGCGGCGGCCCGGCCACCGACGGACGAGGACCTCGCGGAGGCCGCCGACGCCCGAGGCGCGGATCAGGACACGGGCCGGGCCGGGAACGGCAGTGGAGAGGAGGCGTCATGACCGATCTGGCGTTCTCCTGCACCGGCGTACGACCGGAGCCGTACGGCGCGGGCCCGACACTGCTGTTCCGGCTGCGGATCGAGGCGGCCGACGGCGCGCGGATCCACGCGGTCGCGCTGCGCTGCCAGATCCGGATCGAGCCCGTCCAGCGCCGCTACGCACCGGCCGAGGTGGAGATGCTCGGTGACCTCTTCGGCGAGCCCGACCGCTGGAGCACCACCCTCAAGCCCCTCCAGTTCGCCCATGCTTCGGTGACCCTGCCGGGCTTCACGGGCTCGACGGAGATCGAGCTGCCGGTGACCTGCACATACGACATGGAGGTGGCCTCGGCCAAGTACTTCCGCGCTCTCGCCGACGGCGAGGTGCCGCTGCTCATGCTGTTCTCCGGCACCGTCTTCACCGGCGACCGCGGCTTTGTGGCGGAGCCGGTTCCCTGGCACAAGGAGACCGCCTTCCGGATGCCGGTCAAGGTCTGGCAGGACATGATCGACCAGTACTTTCCCGGCTCCGGCTGGCTTCGGATCAGCGACGACTGCCTGGACTCCCTGCGCCGTTACCGCTCGGAGCGGGCCCTGCCGTCCTGGGAACGGGCCTTCGAGGAACTGCTGCGTACCGCCGGGCCGCCGGCTCCGGACGGCACCGGCCGACCGGCCGACCGGATCGGCGGCCGGCACTCGGGCGGACACTCCGGCCGAGGAGAGCGGCCATGACCGAGGACTCCATGGACCGCGTGAGCGCGGGCTTCAACGAGGCACGCCGGGTCGCCGACGCCCTGCTGTTCGAGGGCTATGTGCTGTATCCGTACCGGGCCTCCGCGCGGAAGAACCAACTGCGCTGGCAGTTCGGGGTGTTGGTGCCACCGGCCTGGCAGGAGGCACACGGCGAGCACGCCGGGCAGCGTACGGAGTGTCTTCTGGAACCTCGCCGCGCCGACCGGATCCTGGTCGAGCTGCGCTTTCTGCAGGTGCGCCGCCGGACGGTCGAGTGCCCCTCGCCGGACGGTGAGGGATGGACCGAGGTGCCGGAACTCGACCTCGCCGACCGGGTGCTGGTCCCGTGGGACGAGGGCGAGGAGGAGCGGATCGAGTTCCAGGTGCCGCTCGACCGGCTCGCCGGCGAAGGGCACACACTGCGGTTCGACCGTCCGGGCGGAGTCGGGCGCGAGCCGGTGCACGACGACGCGGGACGCGTGGTGGGTCGTCTGGTACGGCGCAGCCGGCCGCTGGCCGGTGAGATCCTGCTGGCCACCGAACCGCTGCCCGGCCCGTTCGGAGCGCTGCGGCTGACCGCGACGGTCCGGAACGTGTCGGGCTGGGCACCGGACCGGCGGGAGCACGGCGACCGTGAAGCCGCTCTGCCGCACAGCCTGATCGGAGCGCATCTGCTGCTCGGACTGCCCGGTGGACGGTTCCTGTCGATGACGGATCCGCCGGAGTGGGCGAAACCCGCCGCGCGCCTCTGCCGCAACGAGCACACCTGGCCGGTGCTGGCCTGTGGCGAGGGCCGTGATGACGTACTGCTGTCGTCGCCGATCATTCTCGACGACCATCCGGCGGTCGCCGCGGAGAGCCCCGGCCCGCTCTACGACGCCACCGAGATCGACGAGATCCTGTCACTGCGGACCGCCGCGCTCACCGACCGGGAGAAACGTGAGGCGCGCGGTACGGACGCCCGCGCCGCCGAGGTGATCGATCTGGTGGACGGGATGCCGGCCGAGGTCATGGAGCGCCTGCACGGAGCCATTCGCGGTCTGCGCGAGGTGACGGGCGAGGCGACCGGCGAGAGCGCGCGGCGGCCGGATCCGGACGCGGCCGCCACGACGCCGTCCACCGGTCTCACGCTGCCGACCGGCCCCGGGCTGCCGTGGTGGGACCCGGCACAGGACGGCGGGCAAAGTCCCGGCCAGGACACCGTGACCGTCGACGGGCAGCGGCTCGGGGTGGGCAGCAGGGTCGTACTGCGGCCCGGACTGCGCCGGTCCGACGCCCAGGACATCTTTCTGGCGGGACGCGCGGCGACGGTCGAGGCGGTGCTCCAGGACTTCGACGGCGAGACCCATATCGCGGTGACGGTCGACGGTGACCCCGGCATCGATGTGCGGCGTCAGCAGGGCCGGTTCCTGTACTTCCGTCCCGACGAGGTCGATCCGGCGGAGGTATCCACGCACGAACCGGAAACGCACGAACCGGAAACGCACAAGCCGGAAGCGCACGAACCGGAAACGCACAAGCCGGAAGCGCACAAGCCGGAAGGAAGGAGCTGACATGGACGCCGTTCCGCTGCCCGACAGCGCGCCCGACGCCGCACTCGTCGGCGCACCGGGCAGCGCGCCCGGCCGGACCCTGGTCGCGGGCATCGGCAATATCTTCCTCGGCGACGACGGATTCGGCGTGGAGGCCGTGCGGCTGCTGACCGGACGGCCGCTGCCGTCCGGCGTGGACCTGATGGACGCGGGCATCCGAGGGATCCATCTCGCCTACCGGCTCCTCGACGGCTACCGCAGGCTCGTACTGGTCGACACGGTCGACCGCGGCGTTCCGCCGGGCACGGTCTGTGTGATCGACGTCGACCCGCTCCAGTCGGGACCGGCGTCGACCGCCCGGCTGGACGGACACGGCATGGACCCGGCGGCGGTGCTCTGCCTCGTCCGGGAGTTGCACGCCCAGGCCGGCGGCACGCTCCCGGAGCAGGTCCTGGTCGTGGGCTGCCAGCCGCTCACCGCGGAGGAGGGCATCGGGCTGAGCGAGCCGGTGGCCGCCGCCGTCGGACCGGCGGCGGAGCTGGTCCTCGATCTGGTACGTCGTCCGCCGGGCACGGCGCTCCCCACGGACGGGAGCGCGACCGCGCGGGACGAAGACGAAGGAGATGAGCTGGATGAACTGGATGAAGACGGCGCATCCCGCCAAGGAACCGGATCTGACATGGCTGTGGGTCTGCGCCGGAGTGGCCGCGGCCGGGATGGCGTACGGAACGGCGAAGTCCGTACCGGACCTGCGCCGCTATCTGCGGATGCGCCGGATGTGACGGCGGAACCCGGTGACGGCGCGCGGAGGACCGGCCGATGACATCGGCCCTCCGCCGTGTTCCGGTTGCGCCGTCCGGCGCACGGACGGCGCCGCCTGTGGAGCGCGCCCTATCTGCCCGTGGCCGGCGGATGCCCGGACAGCGGCCGAGGTACGTCGCTGGAGCCCGTCCCGGTGAGCTGGATATAGCGCTCCAGGAAGAGATGGAGCGTGCTGTGCAGCTCGCCCAGCCGGACGAACGACAGCGCGAGACTCATCGAGCCGGCCGGCGTGATCTTGTACTCGCGGCGAGCCGGTCCGGAGGCCGAGGCCCGCCACTGGGAGGTGATCTGACCGCATTTCTCCATGCCGCGCAGCAGCCGGTACACATGCGCGGACTCCGCCTCGGCCCAGCCGAAGGCTCCCAGACGCTGCGTCAGTTCGTAGCCGTGGCCGGGACGCTCGGCGAGCAGCAGCAGGATGACCGGGGTCAGCAGCGCGCGTCGTTCGCTGTCGTGCGTCGTCATGGCTGCGCTCTCCTGACGTGGCCGTGCGACCGGGCCGTGCATCCGTCCCACGTTCCACGCTAACCATGCCCGACCCGGCGGGCCAGCCGTCGGGCGCCGTCCGCGCCGGGTACGGCCGGGCTCGCGGCCGGCGCCGCGCACATCGCAGCGAGGTGAGATCCGTGCATGAACTGTCCATCGCCATGGCCGTGGTGACCCAGGTGGAGGAGGCCGTCCACGCCCATGGCGGCGGGCGGGTCGCGTCATTGCGGCTGAGGATCGGCGAACTGGCCGGTGTGGTGCCGGAGGCGCTCCGCTTCTCCTTCGGTCTGGCGAGCGAGGGCACCGTCCTCGCCGGTGCCCGCCTGGACATCGACACCGTCCCCGGCCGGGCCCGCTGCACCGGCTGCGGCCGGGAGAGTGATGTCGGCATGCCGCCCGTGCTGTGGTGCGACGGCTGCGCACGGCCGCTGGAGGAGCTGCTGTCGGGGCGGGAACTGGAGATCGCCGGTGTCGTCCTGCACGGTCCTTCGGATGCGCCTCACGCGGTCAACGGAGACGATCGGGATACGCCCGAGGAGGCAACTCATGTGCCGAGTCGTTGATCTGCGCCAGGCGGTACTGGCCAAGAATGACGCGAGTGCCCTGGAACTGCGCGAGTATCTCGCCGCACAGGGCACAGCGGAGGTGAATCTGCTGTCCAGTCCGGGCAGCGGCAAGACGGCCCTGCTGGAGCTGCTGCTCGCCGGAGCGGTCGCGGCCGGCGTCCCGGTCGCGGCGGTGACCGCCGATCTGGCCACCGAGAACGACGCGCGGCGTCTGGCGCGCGCCGGAGCGCCGGTCAAGCAGGTACTCACCGACGGGCTCTGCCATCTGGAGGCCGGGATGCTCAGCGGCCATCTGGACGGGTGGCTCCCGGCGGACACCCAGGTGCTCTTCGTGGAGAACGTCGGCAATCTGGTCTGTCCCGCCTCCTACGACCTCGGCGAGAGCCTGCGGATCGTGCTGTGCTCGGTGACCGAGGGCGAGGACAAGCCGCTGAAGTACCCGACGGCGTTCGGCTCTGCCCAGCTCGTGGTGATCACCAAGACCGATATCGCCGAGGCCGTCGAGTTCGACGGAGCGGCGTTCCGCCGGAATGTGCGTCAGGTGAACCCGGGCGTACCGGTGGTGGAGACCTCGGCGCGCACCGGTGGCGGTGTCGGTGAGCTGCTGGCCCTCGTCATCGGATGCGCCGACGGTGTTCCCGTCCACCAGCCGGTGCTGGCCGCTCAGCACGGGCGGTCCAAGCACCACCAGCACGGCGACGACGACCATGGATCTGACGGCAACAGCGGTCACGAGCACCCCGCCTCCGCCGAGCGAGGAGCGACAGAGGCACGATGAGCCGACCTCTCGCCGCTCCCGCTTCCCGCCCCGCTCCTTCCGCCTTCTCCGACTCGTCCGGCGTCGCGTGCGAACGCCGCCGCGTCCAGGTGCGCGGCGTGGTCCAGGGCGTCGGCTTCCGTCCGTTCGTGTACGCGCTCGCCAGTGAACTCGGCCTGGCGGGCTGGGTCAGCAACAACGCCGACGGTGTCGAGACGGAGGTGGAGGGTCCGGGCCGGCAGGTGGCGGCGTTCTGCGCGCGGGTGGCCACCGACGCACCGCCGCTCGCCGTCGTGGAGTCCGTACGGCACCGTGGCGTCCCGGCCACCGGAGGCAGCGGATTCACGATCCGCGCGTCCGCCGGAGGCGCCGGGCGCACGCTGGTCGCTCCCGACACGGCGACCTGCGACGCCTGTCTGAGCGAGCTGGCCGACCCGGCCGACCGCCGCCACCGGCATCCCTTCATCACCTGCACTCACTGCGGCCCACGGTTCAGCGTGGTCACCGGAGTGCCGTACGACCGGGCGCTGACCACCATGGCCGGCTTTCCGCTCTGCGCCGACTGCGCGCGGGAGTACGCGGATCCGGCCGACCGGCGCTTCCACGCCCAGCCGATCGCCTGCCATGCCTGTGGTCCACGGCTCAGCCTGGTCACCGGCCCGCCGGGACTCGCCTCGGCCGCCCGGCGTACGGGCGAGGACGCGCTGGCCGAGGCCCGTCGGCTGCTCGCCGCTGGTGCGGTGGTCGCGGTCAAGGGACTGGGCGGCTACCACCTCGCCTGCGACGCCTCCGATCCCGCCGCCGTGCGGACCCTGCGCGCACGCAAGAACCGTGGCGCGAAACCGTTCGCCGTGATGGCGGACTCGCCGGAGACGGTGGAACGCCTCGTCCTCACGGACGCCGACGAGCGCGGTCTGCTGCTCGGCCGGCGCCGGCCGGTCGTCCTGCTCCGGCGCCGCGACGGCGGTGAGCGGTTCGTCTCGGACGGCGTGGCGCCCGGCAGCCCGGATCTCGGCGTCGTACTGCCGTACACCCCGCTGCATCACCTGCTGTTGGGCCTGCCCGGCGATCCGGCCGGTCCGCCTGTCCTCGTGATGACCAGTGGCAATCGTGCCGGAGAGCCCATCGTCACCGACGACGAGGAGGCCCTGAGCCGGCTCGGCGCTCTCGCGGACGCGTGGCTGGCACACGACCGGCCGGTGCGGGTGCCGTGCGACGACTCGGTGGTACGGATCTGCGCCGGCCTGGAGCTTCCCGTGCGACGCTCGCGCGGTTACGCCCCGCTGCCGGTGGCGCTGCCACTGCCGGTGGAGCCGGCGCTCGCCGTCGGCGGAGATCTGAAGAACACCTTCTGTCTCGCGGAAGGCGGTTACGCGTGGCTGTCCGCGCATGTCGGTGACATGGACGACCTCGCGACACTCACCGCCTTCGAGGCGGCCGTCGGCCATCTCGCGGAGCTGACCTCGGTCACGCCTCGGCTGCTGATCGCGGACCGGCATCCCGGCTACCGCTCCGGCCAGTGGGCCGACCGCCACGCGGAGGGCCGGCCGGTGCGCCGCGTACAGCACCATCACGCGCATGTGGCTTCCACGATGGCCGAGCACGGCCTGGACGGCTCGACGCCGGTGATCGGTGTGGCCTTCGACGGCACGGGCTACGGCGACGACGGCGCGGTGTGGGGCGGCGAGGTGCTGCTCGCGGACTATGACGGCTTCCGCCGGTTCGCACGGCTGGCCTATGTCCCGTTGCCCGGTGGTGACGCGGCCGTACGGAATCCGCGTCGGATGGCGCTGTCGCATCTGCGGGCGGCCGGTCTGCCCTGGTCCGAGGACCTGCCGTGCGTCGCCGCGTGCGACCCGGAGGAACTGCGGCTGCTGGAGCGCCAGCTCGACCGGGGCGTCAACTGCGTGCCCACCTCCAGCATGGGACGGCTGTTCGACGCCGTCGCGTCGCTCGCCGGAGTGTGCCATCGCGTCGAATACGAGGCGCAGGCTGCGGCGGAGCTGGAGAACGCGGCGACGGCGGCCAGGAGAAGACAGCCGGACGGGCGGTGGGAGGGCTACCGGTTCGCACTGGTGCCCGCCGGATCCGCTGTCGCCGCGTCCGGGAGCGACGCCACCTCGGCAGGCGGTTCGGCGGACGGCGTCGCTCCCGATCGCGTCGCGGCGGACGGCTTTTCCACGGACGGTGGCCGTGGCGCCGCGCTCGTGGCCGACCCGGCCCCGGTACTGGCGGCCGCCGTCGGCGACCTACGCGCCGGCGCGGACGCCTCGACGGTGGCAGCTCGTTTCCACGGCGCGGTCGTCGGCCTGGTGCACGACGTGTGCCGGGCGGCCCGCGACCGTACGGGGCTCGGCGCCGTCGCTCTGACCGGCGGAGTGTTCTGCAACGCGCTGCTGACCACCGGCTGTGCGGAGCGGCTGGCGGACGACGGATTCACCGTACTGCGGCATCACAAGGTGCCGCCCAACGACGGCGGGCTGGCACTGGGCCAGTTGATGATCGCGGCCCGGGCCGTGCCCGGAGCCGGGCCGGCGGCCGGCCGATGACAAGCGGGACGACCAGCTCAAGGAGGAACCATGTGCCTTGCTGTGCCCGGCAGAGTGCTGGACATCGAGGAGCGCGACGGGACCCGGATGGCACACGTCGACTTCGGCGGCGTCGTCAAGGACGTCTGTCTGGAGTATGTGCCGGAGATGGAGGTCGGGGACTACGCGATCGTGCATGTCGGCTTCGCACTGCAGCGCCTGGACGAGGAGTCCGCGAAGCAGACGCTGGAGCTGTTCGAGAATCTGGGCGTCCTGGAGGAGGAGTTCGGCGACGCCTGGGGCCGGGCCGCGAAGGAGGCGGGTGCCGACCGTCCCGGCGGCACCGGGACCGGCGGTGAGCCGGTGACCGGTCCGCCGCGAGCCGCGTCGGCCGGCACCGAAGCCACGAAGACCGGCACCGGGAAGAAGCCCGGCACTCCGAAGGAGGCCCAACGATGAAGTATCTCGACGAATTCAGCGATCCCGCTCTGGCCGCACGGCTCCTCGACGACATCCGGACCACGGTCACCCGGCCCTGGGCTCTGATGGAGGTCTGCGGCGGGCAGACCCACTCGATCATCCGCCATGGCATCGACCAACTGCTCCCGGAGGCCGTCGAACTCATCCACGGTCCCGGCTGCCCGGTCTGCGTGACCCCGCTGGAGATCATCGACAAGGCGCTGGAGATCGCCTCCCGCCCGGACGTGATCTTCTGTTCCTTCGGCGACATGCTCCGGGTGCCGGGCAGCGGCCGGGATCTGTTCAAGGTCAAGAGCGACGGCGCGGACGTACGGGTGGTCTACTCGCCGCTCGACGCGCTCAAGATCGCCCGGGAGCATCCGGACCGTCAAGTGGTGTTCTTCGGCATCGGATTCGAGACGACGGCCCCGCCGAACGCGATGACCGTGTACCAGGCCAAGAAGCTCGGCATCGAGAACTTCAGCCTGCTGGTGTCGCACGTGCGCGTCCCACCGGCGATCGACGCCATCATGAACTCGCCCGACTGCCGGGTCCAGGCGTTCCTCGCCGCGGGCCATGTCTGCACCGTGATGGGCATCAGCGAGTATCCCGAACTCGCCGAACGCCACCGGGTTCCCATCGTCGTCACCGGCTTCGAGCCCCTGGACATCCTGGAGGGCATCCGTCGCGCCGTCCGCCAGTTGGAGGCCGGTGAGCACATCGTGGAGAACGCCTATCCGAGGGCGGTCCAGGCGGAGGGCAGCCCGGCCGCGATGGCCATGCTCGACGATGTCTTCGAGGTCACCGACCGCGCCTGGCGCGGTATCGGCATGATCCCGGCCAGCGGCTGGCGGCTGTCCCGCGCGTACCGGCAGTACGACGCCGAGTACCGCTTCTCGGTGACCGGCATCCGTACGGAGGAGTCCACGGTCTGCCGCAGCGGTGAGGTGCTCCAGGGGCTGATCAAGCCGCACGAGTGCGAGGCGTTCGGTACGGCCTGCACACCGCGCAATCCGCTCGGCGCCACCATGGTGTCGAGCGAGGGCGCCTGCGCCGCGTACTACCTGTACCGCCGGCTGGCCGCACCGGACCCGGCGGGCCCCGCCGGCGGCCGGGAGGAGGTGACCTCCGTTGGCTGAGCCGACCGGGATCCGGGTCGCGGACGGCGTCCCGCCGGATCCGGGGCCCGCCGCGCCGGACTTCTCCGGATGGACCTGTCCCGCCCCGCTCCGTGACCATCTCAAGGTCGTCATGGGCCACGGCGGCGGCGGTCAGCTCTCCGCCGAACTCGTCGAGCATCTCTTCGCACCGGCCTTCGGCGGCGAGATCCTCGCGGAGCTCGGCGACTCCGCGACGGTCACCCTCGGCGGAGCGAGGCTGGCCTTCTCCACCGACTCGTACGTCGTGCGTCCGCTGTTCTTTCCCGGCGGCAGCATCGGCGATCTCGCGGTCAACGGAACGGTCAACGACCTGGCGATGGCCGGTGCCCGTCCCGCCTATCTGTCCTGCGGTTTCATTCTGGAGGAGGGCGTCGAGATCGCCACGGTCGGGCGGGTGGCGCAAGCCCTCGGAGCCGCCGCCAGAGCGGCCGACGTGATCGTCGTGACCGGCGACACCAAGGTCGTGGACGCCGGTCACGGCGACGGCATCTTCATCAACACGGCCGGCATCGGACTGATCCCCGACGGCGTCGACATCCGGCCGCGCCGCGCCGCGCCGGGCGATGTGGTCATCGTCAGCGGTCCGATCGGCGAGCACGGCGTGGCCATCATGAGCGTCCGCGAGGGTCTGGAGTTCGGTGTCGAGATCGTCAGCGACACCGCGCCACTGGCCTCGCTCGTCCAGACCATGCTGGCCGCCTGCGCCGACCTGCATGTGCTGCGGGATCCGACCCGCGGCGGCCTGGCGACCTCGCTCAACGAGATCGCGTCGGCGGCCCGGGTCGGCGTCACTCTGCGGGAGCGGGCGCTGCCGGTGCCGGAGGCGGTCGCCAACGCGTGCGCCTTCCTCGGTCTCGATCCGCTGTACGTGGCCAACGAGGGCAAGCTCGTGGCGTTCGTACCGCCGGAGCACGCCGACGCGGTGCTCGCCGCGATGCGCGCGCATCCACGCGGCGCCGGAGCGGTGGCGATCGGCACCTGTACGGCGGACCATCCTGGCATGGTCGTGGCGAGTACGGGACTGGGCGGCACCCGGGTGGTGGACGTCCCGCTGGGTGAGCAACTGCCGCGTATCTGCTGACCGTGGGCCCGCCGGAAGGACAACGCGGCGAGGCGCCGTAGCCGACGTCGCGCGCCCGCCGGGGATTACGGCGCGGCCCTTGGGCGGGCGGTCTCCGCCAGCACTTCGCGGGCCGCGCGCGTCCCCGAGGCGAGCGCTCCCTGTACGGAGCCGGTGGCGCGGTGGTCGCCGCACACATAGCGCCTCGGCGCGAACCGGGTCGGCCTGGACAGCGGCCAGGGAGCGGGCATGGCCGGCAAGGCGCCCTCGACGGTGTAGGTGGCGAGCCGCTCCCATCTCCTGGTGTCGGCGCCGTAGGCGTCGGCCAGCGCCGCGCGGACCGCCGTCTCTCGCAGCGGCCGGTCGCGGCCCAGCACGGAGGTCGCGACCAGGGCCCGGCCGGCGGGCGCGCGGCCGGGCACGACCTCGCTGATCACACAGGTGTGGAGAAACCGGCGACGGGCGTCCGTGAGAAGGGTCGGCTCGCGCAGCGGAGAGCCGGCGGCGGCGTGGTAGTACGTCGTCACCGTGCGGGTGTCGGGGATGTCCAGGCCGGGCAGGAGTCCGGCCGCCGCGCGTGGTCCGGTCGCCACCACGACGGTTCCGGCCTCCCATTCCGTACCGTCCTCGGCCAGGGCTCCCGATTCCGTGAGTGAGCGGACAGGGGTCTCCAGACTGACGATTCCGCGCGGCAGCCGGTCCGCGAGCTGGGCGGGCACGGCTCCGATGCCCGTCGAGGGCAGACAGAGGGTGCCGCGCAGCATGCTGCGCCAGACGAGATGGAAGAAGCGGGAGGAGGTCTCCAGTTCGTCCTCCAGGAACACGCCCGCGAGGAAGGGCCGGAAGAATGTCTCGACCAGCTCGGGCGAGATGCCGGCGTCGGCGAGCGCGGTCAGGGTCGTCCGGTCCGCGCGGCGCTTCAGCGCGGCCACCGGGCCGAACATGTCGCGCGCGGTCAGCAGCCCCAGCGCCAGCAGGTCGCGGCTTCCGGCGAGCCGTCCGGGAAGCAGATCGGCGGCGGCGCGCGGACGCCGGGTGGGATCCGTGAACCGCAGCCGGCCGCGATCGGTGTGGACCAGTGCGCCGGGCGTGAAGGGCCGCAGGCGCAGGGCGCGCAGCTTCAGCCGCCGTCTGACCTGAGGATAGGAGGTGTTGAAGACCTGGAAGCCGCGGTCCAGCAGGAAGCCCTGGTGCCGGTCGGTCCTCATCCGGCCGCCGACGGCGTCGGAGGATTCCAGGACGCGCACCGAGAGTCCGGCCCGGCTCAAGTCGGTGGCACAGGCCAGGCCGGCCAGACCGGCGCCGATGACAAGGACGTCCGACCGGCGTACCTGACTGTCGGCCACCTGTGCCCAGCCTTTCCTGTACGACGTCCCGACCGGCGGTGACCCCGCTGCCGTCCGGCTGAGTGAGGGCCGGGCGGCAGCGGGGCCGTTCTCCTCCGATGGTGGCAGGCGGGAACGCATCGCGCAGTGTGGGAGGGTTACGGTCCGTCAGATCCAGGGGCCGGTGCGCAGGGTCTCGTACCACCGGTCGGCCATCTTGGCGTAACCGCCGGCGTTGGGATGGACGCCGTCCGCGAGGTCACCGGCGCCGAGCGCGCTGTGCATGTCGATGAAGTGGACCTTGCGTCCCTGCTCCGCCCACTGGTCGACGACTCCGGGTACGGCCGCGTTGTACGGCCGGGCCCGCTCCTCCAGAGTGGCGTCGCCGAACGGGATGATGTTCGTGACGAAGACGTCGGCGTTGGGCGCCGCGGTGGTGATGTGGCCGATCAGCGTGGACAGGCGCCCGGGCGCGCCGGCCACGTCGTAGTTCTGCGAGATGTCGTTGGTGCCGATGTGCAGCAGTACGGTGCGCGGGTCGGTGGCCTGGACCCAGCCGGTGACCTGCGCGTCGATCTGCTCGATGCGCCATCCGGAGTGGCCTTCGTGGTCGTGGTCGCCCAGTTCGGCCGGTCCGTTGAACTGGGACCCCACGAAGTCGTCCACTCTCTGGTCGGCCGCGGCCCGCTGCCACAGCCGGACGCGGTAGCCGCCGGGAACGTTGAAGCCGTCGGTGATCGAGTCGCCGAGCGGCATGATCCGCAGACCGCCGTTGGACTCGGCCATCGCGGAGGAGGGTGACACCAGCGCCAGGACGAAGGCCACAACGGCCATGGCGCATACGAGGGCGGGCCTGAACCGGCGCGCTGCCGGTCCGGCCGGGTGGGAGATTCGCATCCGGACTCCTCTTGCTCAAGGGGAGGTGGGGGGACGGAACGCGGAATTAACCACGCGGAAATGCTTGGCATGTGCAGAACAGCACAGCACCGGCACGCTGTCCAGCCCCGCCGTAACCGCCTTCTGGCGTCCGCGCGGCCGTCGTGAGTCGCACTCGGTGTCACGGGCCGCAGACGGGCCACGGCCCCCGAGTCACGCTCGGAGGCCGTGGCCGCTGCTCGTCCCGTCGGTCAGTCCGCCGCGGGCAGGCTCCCGTCGCGGATCAGCCGCGCGTACCATTTGGCGCTGGACTTGGGAATCCGGCGCTGGGTCGCGTAGTCCACGTACACCATGCCGAAGCGCTTGCCATAGCCGTAGGACCACTCGAAGTTGTCGAGCAGCGACCACAGGAAGTAGCCCCGGACGTCCACGCCCGACTCGATGGCCCGGTGCACGGCCGCGAGGTGCGCGCGCAGATAGGCGATCCGCTCCGGGTCGCGGACCTCGCCGTCGGGTGCGGCGTAGTCGTCGAAGGCCGCGCCGTTCTCGGTGATCATCACCGGCAGGTCCGGATGGTCCCGCCGTACGCGCGTCAGCAGCTCGTACAGACCGCTCGGGTCGATGGTCCAGCCCATGGCCGTCCGGTCGCCGGGCGTCTGGTGGAAGGCCACACCGTCCGCTCCGGGCCAGGGGCTGTGGTCGCTGGCGCCATGGCCGTCCGAGCCGTGCACGGCGGGGCCCGAGTGGTGGGAGACGAGGGTCGGCGAGTAGTAGTTGACGCCGAGGAAGTCGAGCGGCTGGTGGATCAGCGCGGTGTCACCGTCCTGGACGAACGACCAGTCCGTGATCCCGGAGGTGTCCTCGATGACATCGGCCGGGTAGGCGCCGTCCAGCATCGGACCGGTGAAGACCCGGTTCGCCGTGCCGTCGATCCGGCGGGCCGCGTCGACGTCCGCCGGATCCTCGGTCAGCGGTCGCACAAGGTGCAGATTGAGGGTGACGGACACCTTCGCGTCGGCGGGCAGCCGGTCGCGCAGCTCACGCACGGCGAGGCCATGGCCGAGGTTGAGGTGGTGTGCCGCCCGCAGGGAGTCCGCCGGGTCGGTACGGCCAGGAGCGTGCACACCGGAGCCATAGCCGAGAAACGCGCTGCACCACGGCTCGTTGAGGGTGGTCCAGGTCTTCACCCGGTCACCCAGCGCGTCGGCGACGATGCCCGCGTACTCGGCGAAGCGGTAGCTGGTGTCGCGCTCGGGCCAGCCGCCGGCGTCCTCCAGCTCCTGGGGCAGGTCCCAGTGGTACAGGGTGACGACCGGCTGGATTCCCTTCTCCAGCAGCCCGTCGGTCAGACGCCGGTAGAAGTCCAGGCCCTTCTCCGCCACGGGGCCGCTGCCGGTGGGCTGGACGCGGGGCCAGGACACCGAGAAGCGGTACGCGCCGACGCCCAGGTCGGACATGATCGCGATGTCCTCGGGCCAGCGGTGGAAGTGGTCCGTGGCGATGTCACCGGTGTCGCCGTTGCGTACCCTGCCCGGGGTGTGGGAGTAGACGTCCCAGATGGAAGCGGTACGCCCGTCCTCCCTGGCGGCGCCTTCGATCTGGTACGCGGCGGTCGCCGTGCCCCAGAGAAAGCCGGGCGGGAAGCTCAGGGCCGCCGCGGGGGCCGGGGCTTGACCGGTGTTGGGTGCTGAGGTGGCCACAAGGGTCCTTCCGCAAGTGTCGAACTGTGTGCGTGGAGAGATGAAGCCGGCGCGCGCCGTGACGGCCCGTCAGCCCTTGACGGCGCCCTGCATGATGCCGCCGACTATCTGCCGGCCGAAGACGATGAACATCGCCAGCAGCGGCAGCGTGCCGAGCAGCGCTCCGGCCATGATCACCGACTGGTCCCGGACATAGCCCGCGCTGAGCTGGGTGAGGGCCACCGGAACGGTGGGGTTCGTCATGTCCAGAGCGATGAAGGGCCAGAAGAAGTCGTTCCAGGCGTGCACGAAAGTGATCATGAAGAGCACGGCCATCGGCGGCCGGGCGATCGGCAGGACGATGCTCCAGAAGATCCGCAGAGAGTGCGCCCCGTCCAGCCGGCCCGCCTCGATCAGCTCGTCGGGGAGAGCCTCCGTCAGATACTGGCGCATGAAGAACACGCCGACCGCGCTGACGAGCGTCGGGAAGATGACGGAGGGCAGCGACTGACCCCAGCCGAGGTCGGCCATCATCATGAACAACGGGACGACTCCGAGCTGCGGCGGCACCATCATCGTGCCGATGACCAGCAGCAGCAGGATGTTACGGCCCTTGAAGCGGAGTTTGGCGAAGGCGAAGCCGGCGAGGGTCGCGAAGAAGACCGTGGAGAGCGCGATCACGCCCGCGACGATCAGGCTGTTCACCATCGCCTGGCCCATCGCGGCGTCCTGCCACGCCTTGGCGAGGTTCTTGAACAGATTGGGACCCGGCAGGAACGGCGGCGGGGTCTGGGACACCCGGGTGTTGTCCGTCGACGCCGCCACCATCGTCCAGTACAGCGGGAAGAGGGAAACCAGCGCGGCGAGGCCGAGCAGGACATAGGCGACGGGTCCCGCGTGGTGCTGACGGCCCGCGCCGGGACGCAGTACGCGGCCGAACCGGCGCTGAACGGGCGGCGTGGCGCGGGGAGTCCGGTCGACCGCGTCCGCCCGGACCTGTGCGATATCGGTGGTCATGGGGCTGCTGCTCCCTGTCAGGACTTACGGGACTTGAGGCGCGCGACGAGGCGCTGAAGGACGAAGATGAGGATGAGGATGAGGAACATGGCCCAGGCGATCGCCGACGCCCGGCCCATCTGGTAGTTCTTCCAGCCTTCTTCGTAGAGCAGCAGCCCCAGCGTCTGGTACTGGTTGTCGGCGCCGCCGCTGATGCCGTTGGGACCCTGGCCGAAGATCAGCGGCTCACCGAAGAGCTGGGTCGCGCCGATCGTGGACAGCACGATCGTGAAGACGATCGTCGCGCTGATTCCCGGCACGGTGACCGTGCGGAACTGCTGCCAGCGGGAGGCGCCGTCGATGGCCGCGGCCTCGTAGAGATCCCTGGGAATGGCCTGCATGGCGGCCAGATAGAGCAGGGCGTTGTAGCCGGTCCAGCGCCAGATCACGATGGTGGAGATGGCGAACTGGGCCGGCCACTTCTGGCTCTCCCAGTCGAGGTTGTCCACGCCGAAGAAGCCGAGCACCCAGTTGATCATGCCGAAGTCACGCTCGAAGAGCATCGTGAAGACAAGGGCGGCGGCCGCTATGGAGGTCGCGTACGGAGTCAGGACGGCGACCCGGAAGAAGACCGAGCCGCGCAGCCGGTAGTTCAGCAGATGCGCCAGTCCCAGTGCCATCAGAAGCTGCGGGACGGTGGAGATGACACCGATGGTGAAGGTGTTGCCGAGCGCGTTCCAGAACCGGTCGTCCTCGAAGAGTTCCGTGAAGTTGGCGAGCCCCCGCCACTCCATCATGTCCATCGAGGAGAGCTCGACGCGGTGCAGCGAGATCCAGAAGGTGTAGAGCAGTGGATAGAAACCGAAGGCGCCGAAGATCAGGAAGAACGGGGCGATGAAGGCGTACGGCACCGCTCCCAGATCCAGTCGGTGGAGGATGTTGCGCCGCGACTGCCGGGGGTCTCCGCCGCGGCCGGCGCCGCCCTTCCCGGGGAGTCCGGCTGAAGCAGGGTGCGGCTGCCCGCCCGTGGGGGCTGCCGGGGTGGAGGTGGCCACGCGGGCTTCCTTCCGTGGAGTCGTCGTGAGGCGGTGAAGGTGGGCTGGTCGGAGGACCGCCCGGGCGGCCGGGCCGGGTTGGGGCGCCGGCCGCCGGTACGGCTCCGGCCGGCCGGCCCGGCCGGGCCGGCCGGTCCGGCGAGCCGGGCCGGGATCGGAGGAGCGAGCCGGTCCGGTCAGCGAGCCAGCTTCTGGATACGCTCGTCCGTCGTCTTCCACGCCTCCTCCGGGCTCTTGCCCTGCGCCTCGATGAGCTGCAGACCGGCCGAGAAGGTGTCCTTGATGGTGCCGTCCTTGCGTCCCAGGACCTGCTCGTCCGGGATCTCCTTCGCCGCGTCGCCGAAGATCTGGCCGATCGGCGCGTCACTGAAGTACTCGGACGTGCCGTTGGCGACCTCCGGCATGTCGAGCGCCGTCTTCGAGGAGGGGAAGTTGCCGAGCTTCTCGAAGATGTACGCCTGCTGTTCGGGTGCGCTCAGCCAGGCGATAAGCTTCTCGGCCTCCTTCTTGACCGGGCTGTTGTCCATCACACCGAGGAACGAGCCGCCCCAGTTGGCACCCTTCGGGGCCTTGGCGACGTCCCACTTGCCCTTGTTCGCCGGACCGGCCTTCTCGCTGATGTGCGCGAGCATCCAGGCCGGACAGACGGTGGTGGCGAAGGTGCCGTTGGACAGTCCCGGGTCCCAGCCCGGCTGGAACTGGCGGAGCTTGGCGGTCAGTCCGGACTTCGCGGCGTCCGACGCCAGCGCCCAGGCGTCCTTGACGACCGGGTTGTCCTGGTAGATGAGCTTGCCGTCCTTGTCGTAGAACTGCTTCTCATCGCCGTAGATCATCGCGTTGAACAGACCGCTGGAGCTGTCCATGTAGGACACCTCGCTGTCCTTGGACTTCTGCTTGAAGGTCCGGCCGACCTCGACGTACTTCGACCAGTCTCCCTCCCACAGCTTCGCCACCTCGGCGCGGTCGGTGGGCAGGCCGGCCTGCTCGAAGAGGTCCTTGCGGTAGCACACCGCCATCGGGCCGATGTCCGTGCCCAGACCGATCAGCTTGCCGTCCTTGGTGGTGACCTGGTTCGACTTCCACGGGAGGAAGTGGTCGAGGTTCCCGGTCTTGGACAGGTCCGCGAACTTGTCGGCCTGGGTGTCGACGAGCTCCTTGGCCCGGCCGATCTCTATGCCCTGAATGTCCTTCAGACCGCTGCCGGCGGCGAGATGCGTCTGCAGCGCGGTGTAGTAGGTCTGTTCGTCGCCGGACACATCGGCCTCGATCAGGATGTCCGGGTTCTCCTTCATGTAACGGTCCAGGAGGTCCGTCTCCTTGAACCCCATGACCCCGAACAGGCCCATGCTGATGACGGTCTTGCCGTCCTTGGTACGCGCCTTGCCCGCGTCGTCGCCGCTTCCGCAGCCGGCGACGAGAACGAGGGACACTGCAGCCGCGGTAACGGATGCGAGGGTGGAACCGAAGCGATTACGGGCAGTGCCCATGTGCTTCCTCCTAGCAGCGGCGCTCAGGCGCGCGCCTGCTGCGGCTCACGATCGACTGGATGAGACCCGTTCAAACCAAACTGGGAGCGCTCCCAACGGGTTGTGGAAGACTCTCCGGGGACACAGGGTCGTGTCAAGAGCCGAAGTCGGTTCCGTTGCGTGAATGTGTCCGGCCGCCGGTCCCCAGCACTGCCACGCACGCCGGCCACCTAGCAGAATCCGCCTGGTGGGCACTTGGGGTCAGCACCGGGGACTGGAGTCAGGAGAAGCAATGAGCAGCCGCAGACGGCCGGGGCAGAGGCCAACTCTTGAAGCCGTGGCGCGACTCGCGGGCGTGGGAAGAGGTACGGTCTCCCGCGTCGTCAATGGCGCTCCCGGGGTGAGCGCGAAGGCCCGGGCCGCCGTCGAGGCGGCCGTCGCGGAGCTCAACTACGTGCCCAATCCGGCCGCCCGCAGTCTGGTCACCAGCCGGACCGACAGCATCGCGCTGGTGATTCCCGAGTCGGAGAGCCGGCTCGCGGCGGAGCCGTACTTCTCCGCCGTCATCCGCGGCGTGAGTACCGAACTCGCCGGAACCGACATGCAGTTGCTGCTCATCCTGGTACGTAATCAGCGCGAACTGGACCGGTTGACACGGTTCGTGGAGGCGCACCGCGTCGACGGCGTACTGCTGGTCTCGGTCCATCGCGACGACCCGCTGCCCGCGTTCCTGGAGAAGGCGCAGATACCGACCGTCCTCGCGGGACGCCGCTCGGCCGACGAGCCGCTCAGCCATGTCCACTCCGACAATGTCGGCGGCGCGGCGCTGGCCGTACGGCATCTGCTGGACCAGGGACGCAGGACCGTCGCCACCATCACAGGACCGCTCGACATGGACGTCGGCCACAGCCGCCTTCAGGGATGGCGCGACGCGCACAGGGACCACGGCGGCGAGCCGCTCGAATCACTGGTCGCGCCGGCCGACTTCACCGAGGAGGGCGGCCGCGCCGCCATGCGTGAACTCCTCGGCCGGCACCCGGACATCGACGCCGTCTTCGCCGCGTCGGACGTCATGGCGGCGGGCGCGATGACCGAACTGCGCGAACACGGACGGCGTGTTCCCGAGGACGTGGCGGTGATCGGATTCGACGACTCGATCATCGCGCGCCATACTGTGCCTCCGCTGACCAGTGTCAGTCAGCCGTCCGAGGACATCGGACGCACCATCACGCGTCTTCTGCTCGACGAGATCAACGACCCCAACCGGCCACGCCACCGTCTTATGCTGCCCACGACCCTCACCCACCGCCAGACCACCTGACCGGCCGCGCTCCGCCACGACGGACGGGCGCCGCCGCACCGGCCGGGCGGTGCGGCGGCATGGTCTGCGGCCCGAGTGAGCTCTCAGGCCTCCGGTGCGAAGGCGTCGACGCCGGTCAGCTCGGCGGAGAGCGTCCACAGCCGCGCCGCCTGGCCGGGGTCGGTCGCGTAGGGGCGTACGCCACCGGCCGAGCCGTCGGCCGCCGCGGGCTCTGCGATGTCGCAGTCCTCGCAGTAGACGCCGCCCATGCCCGCGAGCTGAGGCGAGGTCGCCGCCCACACCTGGGTCGCCGCGCCCTGCTCCGGCGTCTTGAACGACGGGTTGAGCAGATTGCCTTCCTCGTCGATCCAGCCGGCGGCGACCATCTCCTCCTTGGGAAGGTGGCGCTGCAACGGTGTGAGGATGCCGCCGGGGTGCAGCGAGAACGCCCGCACACCGGCGTCGCGGCCGAGCGCGTCGAGCCGCACGGCGAACAGCGCGTTGGCGGTCTTCGCCTGGCCGTATGCCTGCCACTTGTCGTAGCCGCGCTCGAACCACATGTCGTCCCAGCGGATGGGTGAGTTGCGGTGGCCGGACGAGGACACCGAGATGACCCGCGCGCCGCCGTGCGCGATCGCCGGCCAGAGCCGGTTGACGAGTGCGAAGTGGCCGAGGTGGTTGGTCGCGAACTGGGCCTCCCAGCCGGGGCCGACCCGTGTCTCCGGGGTGGCCATGACCGCGGCGTTGTTGATGATGAAGTCGATGTCGCGGCCCGAGGCGAGGAAGCGTCCGGCGAACGCGCGCACACTGTCGAGGTCGGAGAGGTCGAGTTCGTCGATCTCCGCCCCGTCGATGCCGTCGAGCGCCTCCTCGGCGGTCGCGCGCCGGCGGGCGGGCACCACGACATGGGCACCGGCGCCGGCGAGCGCGCGCGTCGTCTCCAGACCGAGGCCCGAATACCCTCCGGTGACGACGGCGAGCTTTCCGCTGAGGTCGATCCCGCGCAGCACGTCCTCCGCGGTGCTCCGGGCTCCGAACCCTGATCCGATCTTGTGCTGAGGAGTTGTCATGACGTGAAGGCTACGAATTGGAGCGCGCTCGAAGTCAAGCGCACCGATCAGTCCTTCGCATGTTCACTCCGCCGAGGGGTTTGTCCGGAGAACGGCGGGTGAGGCCGCCGAGGACGGCCCTACGGTGCGGGCATGGTGACTGCCGATGACATGGCCCGACAAGTCGGTGACCAACTCGCCGGGGAATTCCGGACGAGAATGCGGACCGTACTCCTCCAGCAACCGAAGGAGTGGCTGGCCGAGCAGTTGCTCGCCCGGCTCCCCAGTCCATACGCACCGCCCGCCGAGGCGGCGTCCGGCCGCGCCGCCGGTGCCGAGGCGGCCGCGGACGGCGGACGGGCGGCGGACACCGAGAGCGACGCCGACCGCGCGCGGCGCCGGGAGCGCGTCAGGGCCTGGAAGCTCTGCCAGGACGGTCTCCATGAGCGGGTCCCGCGCCTGCGGTCCTGGACCAGAGGACGGCTGGAGGCCGAGGGCCTGCTGCTGGACCCGCCGCCCAAGGGCGGTGCGCTGATCGGGCCGGGACACCGCTCTCCCGCCGGTGAGGCGCTGCTGACCGAGGCGAAGGACCTGCTGTACGCGCTGCTTTTCGGTGACGCCGACGACGCGGTGGATCTGCTCCGCGCGGAGCGCGAACTCCTCACCCTCACGATGCCCCGCGCCAAGTGCCACGCGGTCGGGTTCATCCTGCGGGCGGCCACGGAGATCGGCGCGGTCGGCACCTGGCAGGACCCGGCGGGCCGCGCTCATGACGAACGCGCCGCGAATCTGCTGGTGCAGGTGGAGTACGGCGAGACCGGCGACGAACTCGTGGGCAGCGGCATCGCCGCCTCGCTCAAGCTGATCAACGACCTGGAGGTCAATGAGCGGGTGCTCTACGCCCGGATGGAGAATGTCGAGGAGAGCACGCTCGACTGAGCGGACGGCGACGGAGCCCTCCGGGTACGGGACGGCCGGCGCGGCACGGTACAACGACGAGGGTCCGGTCCGCGCCCGCCGGTCCCGCTCAGCCGTCCCCGCCGTGCGCGGGAATCCGCCGTCCTGCTGAGCGACTGTCGAATCCACCAGCGGATCACGGGCCGCGAACCGCCCACGATCGGGTAAGCGATGTCCGGTCGCGCCGCGCCGGCTGCTAGGCAGGGACGTTGTTGTCCGTTCCAGAGCCTGGAGTCATCCATGTCCCTCGACACCGTCCTCGCCCAGGACCAGGAATCGCCCGGCGCCGGCCCGACGATCCCGGGCCAGACGACCGATGAGAGCGGGAGCGGTGCGGCCCGGCGGGTCGAGGAACGGGACCTCACGTTCGACGGTTTCCGCTACACCTGCCGCGTCGTCGACCACGGCGATCCGCTGACCGAGCCGATTCTCGTGCTGGGCGGCTCCTCGCAGGACCGCAACTCCTGGGTCCGGCACGAGAAATGGCTGAGTCCGCTGGGACAGGTGATCACGGTGGACCTGCCGGGCTACGGCACCGCGGACTTCCTGCCCGCGGCATACGGAGTGGATTTCCTCGCCGCCGCCGTCCGGCATCTGCTCATCGAGCTCGCGGTGGAGCGGGTCAATCTGGTCGCCGCCTGCTACGGCGGCGCCGTAGGGCTCCGCTTCGCCCAGCACTGTCCGGGGATGCTGGCCCGGCTGATGCTGGTCGGCATGACCACGCGCATCCCGGCGGACTACGCGGCGGCGATGGAGCGCTGGTCCGTCATGATCGATCGCGGCGAGACGGAGACCATCGCCCGGGAGCTGGCCGACCGTTTCATGTCGCCGCCCGGCACGGGACATGTCCGTAAGCACGCCGCCGTGTCCCGGCTCGTCTATCAGCAGATCGCCGGCCAGAACCCCGAGCAGTTGAGGAAGTCGGCGGAGCACAACACCCGGCTGATGCGCCACGAGTGGTACCGGCCGGAGCCGGTGCCTGCCGTGCCGAGTCTGGTGGTCACCGGCGAGCACGACACCCTGTGCACTCCGGAGATGGGACGCGAGGTGGCCGCGCGACTGCCCGAGGCGCGGTTTCTCACCATCGACGAGACCGACCATCTCGCGCCGGTGGAGCGGATCGCCGATTTCGCGGATCTTGTCGCGCGCTTCTGCACGGACCGTCCGCTGGCCGGGCTGTCGTACTGCGGCAGTCCCGAGACACTGGGATTCGCCGTCGCGTCCCTGGCACCGTGACGCGCCGTCGCCGTCGGCCTCCGCCGGCGGCGCGGTACAGCTCCCGGAGAGACTCAGCCACTCCCGGTCCCGGGCGGGCGGGGGGATTCAGGCCCGGGACCAGGAGCGGCGCTCCGGTGCGGCTTCCGCGGCTCGGCGGTGTGTGCCCGCGGAGCCTCTCTCAGCCGCCCAGCCGCCGTAGCTCTTCGAGCTGCTGGGCACGTCGTTTCTCCAGCTCAGCGGCGAGACCCGTCGCGGTCGGTTCGGCGCCCGAGTGCTCTTCGCCGCGCGACACCAGGATGGTCTGTTCCAGATGTTCGCGGAAATAGGTCATGGAGATGTCGTCGAAGGCCGCGCCCCGGCTCGCGGCGACGGTCCGCAGTTCCGCGTCGGTGACCATTCCCTTCATGTCATGGCCCTCGTGGGGATTGGTCCCTTCCGCTCCCGACTTCTTCAGGACCGTGCGGAGCCGGGTCAGCTCGGCCCGGTGGGTCACCGTCGTACGCCGGGCGAGATCGGACAGCCCGGAGTCGCTCGCGCGGTCGGAGATCAGATCGAGCAGCAGCAGGGTCCGTTCGTTCATGGGCACCATGAGCTGGGCCCAGCCCCGGTCGGTGGCGTTGAAGCCTCCGGTCCCGGTGGCCGGTGCGGACGGCCCGGGACCGGCTGCCGGGTCTTCCGCCCGGCCCGCGGCGGCCGTCCGCGACGGCGCGTCGCCCGGAGGCGTCGACGAGTCGGCGCAGCCTCCCGTCCCGAGGAGGATCAGCGCCATCAGCAGCACGGGCAGTGCGGTCCCGCCGCGCCCGTCCCGCCGGAGGCGGGTACGGGGCGGCGGCCCACCGTTGTGCGGCCGACCGCCGCCCCACGCCATCACGGACGCCCGTTGGCGCCGCATTTGATGATCGGGTTGATGCAGTCGCGGACGCGGCGCTCCATCTCACCGACCGGCCAGGCGTTGAAGAAGTCACCGTGCATCGTGTATCCGGGTCCCGAGGCGAGCCTGAATCCGGCCGGGTTCCCGTTGACCGGGTACCGCAGGACCTGGCGCAGCTTGGGTACCGGAACGGGGTGGGACGCCGGGCAGGCGTTGTTCACCGGGTAGGACATGTGGCTCTTGTGGTCGGCCGAGTCGAGGTCCCTGCCGTTCCAGCACTGCGGGAAGTCGAGGTACGACTCCAGCATGGTGCCGGCCGGACAGTTGACGAAGTCCTTCGACGGGTTGACCTGGCCGGCGTGCAGGCACGACCAGCGCGCCCGGGTGTCACCGTCGTTCGGCCCGGTCGCCTTGGCGTTGCCCGCGACGATCTTCAGGCCCTCGGGTATCGGCTGGGTGCGGGCGATGATGTCGTCCGACACACCCTCACCCAGGTAGTAGAACGTCGTCCCGGTGGGCTCGACCGGCTGGTCGTTCACGAAGAGGGTCGGTACCCAGTACGAGGAAAGGTCGACCACCGGGTCACAGGTGGTTTCGGCTCCCTTCAGGTCTCCGAGGTTGGTGTACGCGTTGGTGGCATGGCTGCCGAAGAAGCTGTGCATGTGCGAGGCGCCGGGCATGCCGGGCAGAACGATCGGGTCGTCCGGCAGCCGGTGGCTGAACTTGCACTCGGCCAGGAACTCGGCCACGCGTACGACATCGGCCGCCGCACCCGCCTTCGCCGGCGCGGCCTGCTGGGTGGTCGCGCTGTCCGGCTGAGCGACGGCTCCCGTGGAGCCTAGGACGAGCTGGGCGGCGACGGCACACACCGCCACTAACCCGGCGAGAAATGCCCGCCTGCGTCCCTTGTGGACGCGGCGGCCGTTCTCGGACCGCGATGATCTCATGGGCGCTCCATGGGGATCGAGGATCCGCGCACGGCTCGTCCCTGCCAGGGGCAGGGGCGCGGACGGTACGAGGGATCCGTTGGTGGGGGGTAAGGGAGTTCCGTCTGGGGCTCCCTTGAGTGCCGGACGTTAGAGCGGGGTCAAGAGGTCGTCAAGGTGTCGCGTCAAGTTCCGGAACTGACGACACGTCAGATCCCTTTCGGAAACAGGGCGTTAACCGACCTGATGAGGTGTATGAGAGCTGCGCGCGGCCGGCCGGGACGCCTCGGGCGGAGATCGTCGTACGGGCTTCACCGCAGGTGAGCGCCGTGACGTCGCGGCTGTCACGGTCCGGGAAAGCGGCCGTCGGCCGCCGTCGGACGGTCCTCGCGGCACGCCGGAGGCTTACGGACGAGCTTGGTTCAGCCTTCAGTTGATGAACGTTTCCCGCCATCACCGCGTACAGGTTCTTCGACAAGCGAATCACACCGGCCCGCCAGTACCTACGGACGGAGTCATTCCGGTTTTGACCGGGCGGTTCCGGTTTCACACGGACCGAGGTGCTCCGGGCCTGACGAGGCGGGCGGGATGCGGGCGGCGATAAGGGTGATGTCGTCACGCGTGTCGCCGAGCGTTCCGACCAGGTCGACGCAGAGCCGGTCCAGCGGGTCGGTGTGATGGGCGGCGGCGTACCGGCGCAGTCTGGTCAGGCCGGTGTCGATGTCCTGGGTGCGGGACTCGATCAGCCCGTCCGTGTACAGCAGGAGGGTCGCTCCCGGCGGCAGCTCGGTGGTGGCCGTGGGCCGGGAGACGTGCGGGCGCAGCCCTATCAGCATCGCGTGCGCCTCGGTGAGATAGCGGGCCCTGCCGTCGGCGGTGATCAGCAGAGGCGGCGGATGACCGGCCGTGGACCAGCTCAGCCACCGGCCGCCGTCCTCCGCCGTGTGCAGCCGCGCCAGTACGGCGGTGGCCGAATCGGCGAGCTCAAGGTGCGCCTGAGCGCGGTCCAGCCGCTCCAGGATGCCGCCCGGATCCTCTTCTGGGCGGTCGACGGCCAACGCCCGTAGCATATTGCGCAATTCACTCATCCGGGCCGCGGCCTGGATGTCGTGCCCTGTGACATCACCGACCACCAGGGCCAGGTCACCGCCGGGCAGCCGGAAGGCGTCGTACCAGTCGCCGCCGACTTCGGCGGTACGCTCCGCGGGCCGGTAGTGGGCCGCCAGCTCCACTGCCCGTACCAGTGGCAGATCGGTGAGCAGGGCGCGCTGCAAGGTGGCCGCGATGTCGGACTGCTGCGCGTGCAGCCTCGCGTTGTCGAGCCCGAGCGCGGTGCGGCGGGCGACCTCTTCGGCCAGGACCCGGTCGGCGTCGCTGAACGGCGGACCGGCCGCGCCACGGGTCAGAGTGAGCGCCCCGAACGTACTGCTCCGCAGTCGAAGCGGCACGATCAGTGCCCGCGCGGCCTCCAGGCCGGTCAGCATCGCCGTCGTGGCGAGCCCGAGCGCGTCGGCCTCCTCCGGTCGCGGTCCGGACGCGCGCCGGGCCGGTGCCGCACCGAACGGCGCGGAGAGCTGCTGGGTGGGCCCGCCTCGCAGGACCTGCGCCAGGGCGGCGGCCGAGGTGTCGTCGTACACCGGCGGGTCGGCCTCCAGCACTGCGGCCGGGACGCGGTCCGGATCGCGGTGGGTCCAGGCGGTGCGCCGGACGCGGCCGCGGTCGACGATCAGATCGATCACCGCGGCGTCGGCGAGCCGGGGCACCAGCAGCCGCACCAGTCGCGCCAGCCCCTCCTCCGCCTCCAGCGTGCTCACCAGCGCCAGCGTCAACTCGCTGAGCCAGGTGGCTTCGGCAAGGCCGAATTCGGCCTGTTCACGGGCGATCTCGCTGTGCGCGTAGCGATCGGAACGCCGTTCGTCGCGTGCCCGCTCCGCACCGGTGTCGTGGAAGACCACCACCACACCCGGGTCCCGGTGCTCTCCTCGGGGCAGCGGCGCCGCCGCCCACCAGACGGGCAGCGGGCTGCCGTCGGCGCGCAGCAGCACATCCTGGTCACCGTTCGTCCCGCGTCCCGGGACCACGTCGTGCTGGAGCGTTTGCCGGGCCTCGCCCCGCGCGGGGCGCAGTACGTCGCGCGCGTCCAGCCCGGTCAAGCCACCGGGCTCATAACCGAGCACGCGCTCCGCCCAGGGGTTGCAGGCGATCACCAGCCCCGCGCCGTCGACGGCGTACATGCCCGCGGCGGCATGGTCGAACAGCGCCGACAGCAGGTCACCGCCCGCTTCCCCAGTCAGTGCCGCTCCCTCTTCAGACATGTTCTCCACCCGCCCGGTGCCGGTATGCGCCGCGCCACCGGGTCCGGTCGCCCGACGGGCTCGCCGGCGTCTCGTACCTCTCCGGCACGTATCGGTCCGGCAGCCCTGTCCCGGCCCCGCCGGCCGGAGACGGCGGTGGCTGCCTCACCGTACGCGATCACGCGCGCGCCACGCCCGTGATCGCCGACCTGCGACGGACCGTGACAGCCGGGCGGCTCGGAGCCGGTGCGTCAGCGGGCCGGGGGCCCGCCGATCCGGACGGGGCGCCCGGAGCGGACCGGCACACCGGGTGAGTACAGCACGCTCACCGGCTCACCGGCCGGCGCCGGCAGTCCCGCCGCGGCCACCGGGTCCTCGGTGCGGTCGATCAGCTCGGCACGCCGCAGCGGTCAGCGCGGATGTGCGTTCGGCAGATATATCGTGCGTCCGAAAACCGTGCTGTGCGTTCCCCAGCGCGCGGTCACGAAATGTTCCAGCGCGCCGGGCTCCGCGACACGCTCCCCTATCCGCACCCTGATCCGGCTGTGCGCGCCCCGGGGTCCCGGCAGCCGTCGCCGGCCGGAGGAGGTGAGGATGTCGCCGTCCCGCTCGACGGTCATACGGGACCAGGCGTACGGCAGCCGGAAGGCCGCCCGGCCGACCGCCACCGGGATGAGACGCGAGGCGTCCAGCGAGCGGAAGACGACTCCTCCGCGTCCCTGTCCGTCCACCGAGGAGAGGCGGACATTGGTCTCGGGAAAGGTGCCCAGAAAAGGGAGGCCGGGAAGACGGAACCAGCCGATCCGGTGCCTACGGAAGGCGGCCAGTCCCACCTGGGCCGCTCCGTCGAGGGTGTCGGGGACGGTTCCCGGCGGCAGCGGCGGCGCCACCGCCGCAGGATCGACCGGCCAGTGAAGAAAGGGCACATCCAGCCATGACTGGGTGAGCAACGGCTTCGGCTCGTCCCGGGGCGGGTCGGGCGTGACCGGCTCCGGGAGTGCGGAGATGGGCGGCACTCCGCCGGCATCGCAGAGTGCCGCTCCGGCATCGCCTCTCCCGGTCACTCTCCCGCGTGCGGAGGCAGGCGTACGGGTGTGGCGAACGCGCCGTCGTGATGGACCAGGGCGTCGCCCTCACCGTGGCCACCGCCGGACTCGACCTCGCCGACCACGAGGACATGGTCGCCGACGCGCTGACGCAAGGTCACCCGCGCGGTGAGCCACGCCGGGACGCCGTCCAGCACGGGCAGACCGTCCTGGTCCTCCGTCCACGGGATCCCGGCGAAGCGGTCGATGCCGCTGCGCGCGAACTGCCGGGCGAGCGTGGTGTTCCCGGCGCCCAGCACATGGACGGCGAAGCGGTCGGCGCTCTGCACGGCGGCGAGCGTCGAAGCCGTCAGACCGAGGCAGAAGGAGACCAGAGCGGGTTCCAGCGAGACCGAGGTGAACGAGGTCGCGGTGAAACCGGCCGGGCCCGGGACCGTGATCACGGTGACCCCGGCCGCGTGCCGCCGCAAGGTGCGGCGGAGTATCTCGTCGCTGGTGGCGGAGGTGTCGCCAGGAGTGGTGACAGCGGTGCGTTCGGTGGACACGGTCATGCCGCTTCCCTTCGTCTGGAGTGGTGTGTCTCGTCCGGGCGGGCGTGCCGGAGGCTTCTCGGGGCCAGGAGATCTCTCAGGGCCATGGGCCGGGCGCGGCGTGGCTCACAGGGCCGCGCCCCGCTCGACGGTCAGCAGCGGGCTCAGTCCCGGGTCCGCGCGCAGCCGTTCCAGCCACAGGACGATCACCGCGGCCGTGGTCCGGTGCGAGGCGTCGTTGAGCACGTCGTGCAGTCCGTCGTGCACTACCGCGAGAGTGGCGCGCGGCAGCCGCGCGGCCAGTTCGCGGGCCTGGTCCACGGAGGTGACCGGGTCGGCCTCGCCGTGCAGAATCAGTGCGGGGCAGCCGGGACGCGCGTCGGCGAGGAGACCGGCCGGCACGGGACCGGTGAGCCGGCCCCGCTCGAAGCCCTCGTCCTCGGAGAGCCGCCTGCGGTGCGCCGGGCACGCGGTACGGGCCGCCAGTTCATCGTCCCAGGTGCTGGTTCCGCCTTCCGCCCGCGCACCGGCGCCGGTCGGTGCGGCGCCGGCGACAACGACGCCCTCCACGGGCAGTCGTGGGTCGGCGGACGCGGCGGTGCCCAGGGCCTGGAGGGCTCCCGTGTCGCTGCCGACCAGGACGACGGGCGCGGCGGGATCGGGGCCCGCCGCGTCGGCCGCCCGTGCCAGCACGTCCTCGGCCGGGTCGTCAGGAGCCGTACCGAGCGCCTGGACGACATATCCGTCGGCGGCCAGTCGGCGCCCGAACCGCTCGTACACCAGCGGGTGTTCGCCCCGGCCCGGCAGAAGGATCAGGGTGCCGCGCGGCGCGATACCGGCCGGTGGCCACCAGCCGTGTACGGAAGCGGGCGCGCTGACGACAGGCGCGCCGTACGGAGCGGTCATCGCGCGCTCCCGGTGGCGGTGAGGGCCTGACCGGTGACGGAGGTGGCCGCGCGGTGGGCGAGTTCCTGGTGGACGAGCGGAATCAGCCGGCGGCCGTAGTCGATGGCGTCGTCCAGCGGGTCGTAGCCCCGGATCAGCAGCGTGGTCACGCCGATGTCGACATAGTCCAGCAGCGCCCGCGCGACGGTCTCCGGAGTGCCGACCAGTGCGGTGGTGTTGCCTCCCGCGCCGGTGGCGGTCGCGGTCGGCGTCCACAGCGCGCGGTCGTGCAGATCGCCCTTGGCGGCCGCGGCGAGCAGCCGCTGGGAGCCGGTGTTCTGCGGGCCGTGCTGCCCCTGGTGGCGGCGTGCCTGGTCGAAGAAGGGCTTCCCGGCGCCGGACTTGATGGTGTCCAGAACGCGATGGGCACGTTCCCAGGCCAGTTCCTCGGTGGCGCCGAGGATGGGACGGAAGGACACGCTGATACCGGGCGGTTCGGCGCGGCCCGCGGCCTTGGCGGCGGCGCGTACGGAGGCGATCTGCTCGGCGGTCTCGGCGAGCGGCTCGCCCCACAGCGCGAAGGTGTCGGCGTGCTTGCCGCCCACCCGGTACGCGGCCTCGGAGGAGCCTCCGAAGTAGAGCGGGATGCCCCGCTCACGGACGGGCAGGACCTCGGAGCCGTAGTCCTCGAAGCGGTAGTGGCGGCCCTCGTGGCTGAATGGCTCGCCGGACGACCAGGCGCGCCGCAGGACGGTCAGATACTCGTCGGTGCGGTCGTAGCGTTCCTCCTTGTCCAGGTAGTCGCCGTCCCTGCGCTGCTCGGTGTCGTTGCCGCCGGTGATGATGTGTACGGCGACGCGGCCGCCGGTGAACTGGTCGAGCGTGGCGAAGGAGCGTGCCGCCAGTGTCGGCGCGATGAAGCCGGGACGGTGCGCGACCAGCAGGCCGAGCCGCTCGGTGTGCGCGGCGGCATAGGCGGCCACCTGGACACCGTCGGGCCTGCTGGAGCTGTAGCCGATGAGGATCCGGTCGAATCCTGCGTCCTCGTGGGCGCGGGCGAAGCGTGCCGTGTAGTCGGCGTCGATCACGGGACCGCTGGGCGGCCTGGTCTCGGAGGCGTCCTGGGTACCGATCATGCCGATGAATTCGACGGACGGCGCGGCCGGGGCGGTCGGAGCGCTCATGTCAGTTGCCTTTCGGTGCGGGCCGGTGGCCGGAGCGGGCGAGGGCCGCGCGGCCGGTGGTGAGGAGTACGGAGTCGTCCTGCGGGGTGTGCACCCGGCCGCACAGCACGTCGCGGTAGTGGCGCTGAAGCGGATTGGCCCGGGTCAGGCCGTGGTTGCCGGTGAGTGCGAGGGCCCCCTCGACGGAGCTGACGGCGGCGCGGACGGCGAGCACCTTGACGGCGCCGGCCTGCTCGGCGGCCGCCAGGTCGCCGCTGTCGACACGCGCGGCGACGGTGTCGACCAGGGTGTTCGCGCCGAAGAGAGCGGTCTCGATCTCGCCGACGGCGGTCTGGAACCGGGGCAGCGTGGCCAGTGGCGCGCCGAGTGCGGTGGGGACACGTTCGTGCAGAAAGCCGGTGAGCCAGTCGCGGGCGGCGCCCGCGACGCCGAGATACAGGGCGCTCAGGCCGAGGGCGCTCCAGGCGCCGGTCTCCGGATCGGGCCGGGCGCCGGGGGTGTCGCCCGCCTCGGCGAGGCCGATCACGTCGGCGAGCGGTACGCGTACGGAGTCGAGGACGACATCGTCACTGCGGCTGGCACGCAGCCCGAGATGGTCCCAGGTCGGCTCGACGGTCAGGCCCGGACTGCCGGCGCGGACGATGAAGGAGCCGACGCGTACGGGGTTCTCGTCGGTCCGTGCGAAGACCAGCATGCGGCTGAGACCGACGGCTCCGGTGGAGTAGATCTTCCGTCCCGTCAGCAGCCAGTGAGCGCCGTCGCGCCGGGCGGTGGTGGCGGGCAGTCCGCCGCGCACCGGGCTGCCCAGCTCGGGCTCCACGCGCAGGAAGTTGAGCAGGACCGGCGCCGCGGCCGCCTCGTCGAGGAGACGGCCGTACGCGGCGGCCGGCCAGCCGGCGGTCCTGGCCTCGGCCGCGTGGGTGAACAGCGTCATGGCCGTGACCAGCGCGACGGCGGGGTCTCCGGCGCCGAGGGCGCGCAGGATCCGCGCGGTGTCCGCGAGACCGGCTCCCGGTCCGCCGTGCCGTGCCGCGACGGTGGCGGTGAGCAGCCCGGCTTCCTGCGCGAGGGTGAAGCCCTCGGCCGGAAAGGAGGCATCGCGGTCGTGTTCGGCCGCGCGGGCGGCGAGCGCCTCGGTGACGGCGGGAAGCCGGCCGAGGTCGAGCGGCGGCAGCGTGGCGGATCGGGCCGCGGCCGGCGAGCTCATGCGGGCACCTTCGCGCGGCCGGCCCCGGTGTGCTCGGCCCCGGCGCGGACCAGGTCGACGAGAGTGCCGTAGTCACGGGCGTCGGACAGTGGTGAGAAGCCGCGGATCAGCAGGGTGCTCACACCGAGGGAGACATAGTCGAGGAGCGATTCGGCGACCTGCTCGTAGCTGCCGACCAGTGCGGTGGAGTTGCCCGCGGCGCCGGTCGTCCTGGCGATGGCGGTCCACAGCCGCTTGTCGTGCACGTCGCCCTGGGCCGCGTACTCCAACAGCCGCTGGGAGCCGCGCTGTTCGGAGTGGTCGAGGTTGAAGGCCCGGCGGGTCTCGCTCAGCCGCTCCTCGGTCAGCCGCAGGATCTCCCCGGCGCGCTTCCAGGCCTCGGCCTCGGTGGCGGCGGGAATGGGACGCAGGCTGACGCTGAAGCGTGGGTCGCGGCCGTAGGGCGTGGCGGCGGCCCGCACCTCGCGGACGCGCTCGGCGATCCCGGCGAGCGGTTCGCCCCAGAAGGCGTAGACGTCGGCGTGCTTGCCGCCGACGCGTACGGCGTCCGCGGAGGCGCCGCCGAAGTAGACGGGGATCGGTTCGGCGGGACGCACGGCCGAGTAGCCGCCCCGGACGCGGTAGAACTCGCCTTCGTGGTCGAAGGGTTCGGTGGAGGTCCACTCCTTGCGGACCACTTCGAGGAAGTCGTCGGTGCGGCGGTAGCGGGTGGGCTTGTCGCTGAAGTCGCCGTCGCGGGCCTGGTCGGCGTCGTCGCCGCCGGTGATGACGTGCAGCGCGATCCGGCCGGGATGGAAGGCGTCGAGCGTGGCGTACTTGCGTGCGGCGAGGGTGGGCGAGACAAAGCCGGGGCGATGGGCGAGGAGGACGCCGAGCCGGTCGGTGTGAGTGAGGATCTGGTCGGCGACGGTGAAGCCGTCGGGGCTGGCGGAGGAGTGGGCGACCAGGACCCGGTCGAAGCCGGACTCCTCGTGGGCGCGGGCCAGTTCACGCAGATAGGCGGGCTGGACGACCGGACCGACGGCCTGTGCGGTCTCGGTCTGCGCGGAGACGCCGTCGCGGCCCGCGACGGGGGTCCCGGAGCCGCTCTCGCTGGTCTCCTGGGTGGCGGCGATACCGATGAACTCGATGGCCATGGTGGGTGGTTCTCCTGTTCAGGCGAGACGGCCGCGCCAGGTGGCGGCGTGATGGCAGGCGGCGGTGTGGGACTGCCCGGCGCGCTCCGGCGCGACGGCGGCCGGGCGGGGTTCGTCCCGGCACTCCGGTCCGGCGAACCGGCAGCGCGGTGCGAAGACACAGCCCTCGTCGTCCGCCCAGGGCTCGCGGTCCGCGTCCGGCCGCAACTGGGCCGGGAGCAGCCGGTGTTCGCGTCGCACACTCGGCGCGGAGGCGGTGAGCAGCGCGGTGTACGGGTGCCTGGGGTGTTCGAGGACCTCTCCGATGGGGCCCTGTTCGACGAGCCGTCCGCGGTAGAGGACGGCGACCCGGTCGGCGATGCCGGCCAGTGAGCTGAGGTCGTGGGAGATGACGACGACGGCGAGGCCGAGTTCGCGGCGCAGCCGGTCGAGCAGGGACAGTACGAGATTGCGGTTGGAGGCGTCCAGGGCGCTGACCGGCTCGTCGCTGAGCAGCAGCCGGGGCCTGGTGACGATGGCGCGGGCCAGCGAGACGCGCTGCCGCTGTCCGCCGGAGAGCTGTCCCGGGGTGCGCGGTCCGAGCGCCTCGGCGTCGAGGCCCACCAGGGTCAGCGCCTCGTCGGCCCGCCGGAGCCGCTCCTGCCTGTTCGGCGCGCCGACCGCCGCGAGTGGCTCGGCGACTATCTGACGCACCGTCAGCTCGGGGTCCTGGGAGCGCAGCGGGTCCTGGAACATGTACTGCACACGCCCGCTGCGCCGGAAGTCCCGCAGGTCACGACGGTGCAGCCGGGTGAGGTCGCGGCCCTCGAAGCCGATCTCTCCGGTGTCGGGCCGCACCAGGCCGACCGTGGCGCGGGCCAGCGTGGTTTTGCCGGAGCCGGTCTCACCGATGATCCCGAGGATCTCTCCGGCCCGTACGGTGAGGTCGACGCCGGAGAGCACGCGGGTGTCACCGGCACGCCGCAGCGACGTGGCCCGGCGGCCGTACGACACGGACAGTCCGGTGATCTCCAACAGCGCGGCCGGGTCCGGCCGCCCGGGCGCGAGAGCGGTGGTCATACGGCGGCTCCTGATCCGGCGGGGCGCAGGCAGCGGGCACGGCGGCCGGCGTCGAGCGCGCGGAGGGCGACGGGCCCGGCGGTGCACTCCGGGGCGGCGTGGGCGCAGCGGTCGGCGAACCGGCAGCCGGGCAGTTCGGCGCCGGTCTCCGGCGGCCGGCCGGGGATGATGTCGAGTGCGCGCCGTCCCCAGGTGCCGATCGACGCCACGCGGAGCAGCGCCTCGGTGTACGGGTGGGCGGGCGCGGCGAGCACCTCGGCGGTGGGGCCGTCCTCGATGATCTCACCCGCGTACATCACGAGGACGCGGTCGCAGCTCTCGGCGACGACGGCGAGGTCATGGGTGACAAGGAGCAGGGCCAGTCCGCGCTCGGTCCTCAGCCGGCCGAGGAGTTCGAGGATCTCGGCCTGGATGACGACGTCGAGTGCGGTGGTGGCCTCGTCCGCGATGAGCAGTTCGGGCTCGCACGAGACGGCGACGGCGATGAGGACCCGCTGGAGCATGCCTCCGGACAGCTCGTGCGGGTACTGGTGGAAGACCTCGTCGGCCCGGCGCAGTCCGACGGCTCCGAACAGCGCGACGGCGCGGGTGTGCGCCTCGGTCCGCGACAGCCTCCGGCCGACGCGTAGCTGCTCGGCGAGCTGACGGCCCACGGTGAGCGAGGGGTTGAGATACGAGGCGGGATCCTGGAACACGGCGCCGACGCGACTGCCGCGTACGGTGTTCCACTGCTTGCGGGTGAAGGCGGTGAGTTCGGCGTCCTCGCCGTCGCCGGCGCGCGCGGCGCCGAGGGTGATCCGGCCGTCGGAGACCTCGCATCCCGCGGGCAGCACGCCCAGAGCCGACCGGCAGGTCAGGCTCTTGCCGCTGCCGGACTCGCCGACCAGGCCCACCGCCTCGCCGCGGCCGAGGGTGAACGTCACTCCGCGTACCGCGCGTGCGCCGCCGGACACGGTGACGTCGAGCCCGTCGACGGTCAGCACGGGATCGGCGGCGGACGGCCGCTCGATGGTCTCAGCCGGTTGTGACACGGTGCTCAGCCTCCTTGGTGTGTTCGGTCGCCGGGACGGGCGCGGCGGGGCCGGTGTGTACGGCCGGCGTCCGCGTCACCGCCGGGGCCTGTCCCGGTGCCGGGGACACGGCGGCGCCTCGGGCCGCCCGTACCGGCGCGTACGCGGCGCCGCTGTCACGTATCGCGTCGGCGACGACGTTCAGGGCGCCGACCGTGATCATGATCGCGGCGCCGGGGATCAGCGGCGCCCAGGGCTGCTGGGAGAGATATCCGAGGTCCGAGGCGAGCATCCCGCCCCAGGTCGGGGCCGGCGGCTGGACGCCCAGGCCCAGGAAGGTGAGGGACGCGACCACCAGCAGCGCCTGGCCGACCGCCTGAGCCGTCGTCACCGCGACCGTCGGCAGGATCTTGCCCCACACATGGATCCGCAGGATCCACCACCGGGACGCGCCCATCAGTTCGGCCGCCTCCACGTACTGCGCCTGCTTCAGACCCAGCGCGGCCGCTCGTGTCACCCGGAAGTACAGCGGGGCGAAGAGCACACCGAGGGCCAGCATCGCCTGGTGCATGCCATTGCCCAGCGCTCCGACCACCGCGATGGCGAAGACGGTGAACGGCATGATCATCAAGGTGTCCGCGGCCCGTTGCGCGGTCCATTCCACGGTCGGTCCGAGCCACACGGAGGCGATGCCCGGCACGATGCCGAGCAGCATCGCCGCGCCGACGGCCTCCAGCGCGCCGACGACCGACCGACCGGTGCCGGCCAGCAGCCGGCTGAGGACGTCGCGTCCCAGATAGTCGGTGCCGAGCGGATGCCCGGCGCTCGGACCGTGCAGCATGTCCGAGGGGTTCTGGGCCAGCGGATCGTGCGGGGCGAGGGCGCCGCCGGCGACCGCCAGCAGCGCGACCACGGCGAGCACGGCCAGTGCGATCCGGGCCGACGGCAGCCGCCAGGTACGGCGCAGGGTCCTCATGCCTCGCTCCTCTCGGCGCCGGCGGCCGGGCCGCGACCGCCGCCACGCTGTCTGCGCGCCGCCGGATTCAGCGCCGCGAGCGCCGCGTTGACCCCGATGTTGGCGACCAGCACCACCGCCACCGTGACCAGCAGCGTCCCCTGGATGACGGGGATGTCGTGCTGTTCCGCGGACTGCAGCGAGAGCTGCGCGATGCCCGGCAGATTGAAGATCTTCTCCGTGACGACGGCGCCGCCGAGGATCACCGGCACACTCAGCCCGAGGACGGTGAGCGCGGGACCGGCGGCGTTGCGCAGGACATGTCCGAACAGCACCCGCCGCGCGGAGAAGCCGCGCATCTCCGCGCCCGTCACGTAGTTCTCCCGCAGAGCACCCACCAGCGAGGTCCGCAACTGCCGTGCGATGGAGGCGGCGGCGTCCAGGCTGAGGGCGAAGGCGGGCAGGATCGCGTACCGCAGCCACTCCCCCGGGCTCGCGCCGAACGGGACGTAACCGCCGGTCGGCAGCGCGCGGAGCTGCACCGCGAAGACCACGATCAGCACGATGCCGATGAGGAACGGCGGCAGTGTGGCCAGGACGGAGCAGACGAGTGTGACCGCCCGGTCGAGCCGTCCGCCGTTGTCGAGAGCGGCGGCGACCCCGGCCCCGCCGCCGATCAGTACGGCGAGCAGCAGGGCGAGTCCGGCGATGGACAGATCCACCGGCAGTCCCTGCGCGATGCTGTCGGCGACCGGCACTCCGGTGAACCAGGAGACACCGAGATCGCCGGTGAGCGCGTGGCCGAGCCAGCTCAGATACTGCGCGTACAGCGGCCGGTCGAGGCCGAACTCCGCCCGCATACGGGCGATGTCGGCCGGTGTGGCCTGGTCACCGAGCACGGCGGCGGCCGGGTTGGCGCCGGACAGCGCGCCGAGTGCGAAGGTCAGCAGCGAGGCCAGCACGAAGACCGTGGCGGTGACGGCGAGCACCCGGCCCAGCGGACGCGGCGCCCCGGCCAGCCGGCGCCGTGCGGGCGACAGCCAGGACGGCCGGGACCGCGTCAGTACGGGAGCGGTCATGAGACGGTGACCTCCTCGAACCGCTGGACGACGGTGTACGCGGGGATCTCGGACACCTTGGGGTTGCGGGCCAGGATCCGCGGCACGGTGTAGAGGAAGACATTGGGCATGGTCCGTACGGCGATCCCAGTGGCCTTCTTGAGCGCGGCCGGATACTCCGGCGCGTCGAGCGGGGTACGGCGTACGGCATCCAGCGCCTTCTCCAGCTCGGGCGAGGTGGTGCGGCCCGGGTTCATCAGTCCTTCCTTGCCGAAGAGCACCTGGAAGGCCTGGGTCGCGGAGTCACGGCCGGCGAACTGGTCGACGAAGAGGGCCCTGCTCCGCTGGATGTAGACGAGCTGAGTGGCGCGCGCCTGCGGGATCGTCTCGATCGTGACGGTGATGCCGACCTTCTTGAGCTGGGCCTGGATCAGCTCCGGTACGCCTTCGGCCTTCGCGGTGGAGAGCGTGAGCTTCAGGCCGTCGGCGTGACCGGCCTTGGCCAGCAGCTCCTTGGCCTTCTCCGGGTCGTACGGGAAGAGCTTGTCCAGCGCGTCGTCATGGCCCTCGTAGCCTCGCGGGAAGGGCTGGCTGGTGACTTCGCCGTGGCCGAAGGCGGCGGTCTTGAGGAGTTCCTCGCGGTCGATGGCGTACTTGAGCGCGAGGGCCACGTCCGGATCGTCGGTGAACGGCGCCTTGCCGAGGTTGAGGTCGAGGACGGCGACCACCATCGAGGGAATGACCTGGACCTCCAGGCCCGCGGCCTTGGCCGCCTCGACCTGACTGCCCGGGATCTGGGCGACGTTGTACTGGCCGGAGGCGAGCGAGGCGACGACCGTCGACGGCTCCGGGAGCGGATAGAGCTCGAAGTTCTCGACCTTGATCCGGCCGGCGTCCCAGTAGCCGGGGTTGCGGCGCAGGACGGCTTTCGCGTTCTGGACGTACGAGACGAGGGTGTACGGGCCCGAGCCCGCGGGCCTGGTGGCGAGGCTCGCGGCGTTCGCCTCGAAGACCTTCGGGTTGACGACCATGCCGGTCTTGCCGGCGAGCAGCGCGGGAATCTGGAAGTCGGCTGCGGCGAGGGTGAGTTCGAGGGTGTGGGCGTCGACGGCCGTGACGTCCTTGACGCCGATGAGCTGGGAGGCGATCAGCGATTTCTCGTAGTCGCGACCGCGTTCGATGCTCTTCTTCACGGCGGTGGCGTCTATCGGCGTCCCGTCACTGAATTTCTGTCCCTGCCGGAGGGTGAAGGTGACGACCGTGCCCTCGGAGTTGTATGTCCAGGAGGTGGCGAGGGCCGGTACGGCCTTGCCGGTCGGGTCGAGTTTGGTGAGCCCCGCGTAGACGAGCGAGAGGGAGTGCACGTCCCAGCCGGCGGAGGAGGTGACCGGGTCCCATGAAGTCGGCAGGTCCCAGCCCCATTTGAGAGTGGCCGCGCCGCCGCCGGCCGCCGAGGTGGCCTCTCCTCCGCAGGCGGTGAGGGCGAGCGCGGCCCCGGCACCGAGCGAGAGCCCGAGGAAGGAACGCCGGCCGAGGCCCGGGCGGGACGGGGACGCGTACTGCGGGGCGGCCGGGCGGTCCGCGCCGGCGGTGGTGGTGGAGGTGCGGAGGATCGGCATGGGTGCGCCACCTTTCTCGGCCGTGCCGGTGCGTTCGGGTACGCGGGCGGGCCTGAGGACGCCCGGTCGGGCGGCCCGGGCGAAACGGGACAGGGACAGAACGAACGGGGACAGAGGAGAAGGGACGTGCCTGCGAGAGGTACGCCTGGACGGCGCCGCGGGCGCGGGTCGTCCTCTGGCCGGGCCGGTGCGTGCCGTCATGAACGGCGCTGGAGAGCGCGACGACGCCCGGCGCCGTCCGCCGCGGCATTGGGGCGGGACAGCACCGGAACCGCCCGGGGCGGATCGGCGGATGAGGGAGAATCGCTCTCGGGCCGGAGGCCCGGACGCGATGCGGATGACGCGGTACGCGCCGGTCGGCCGGGACCCGGCGCGGGTCCCCGGATCACCGCCGTCGCGGGCGGGACCGGGCGGAGCCGGAGTGCCGAGGGCCTCAGTCAGCGGGCCTCTTCGGCGGTCGGGTCAGCGACAGAGGGCGCTGGAGGTGCGCCGGTAATCCACGTAGCGGCAGACCACACCGGGGTGCGTCGAATGCATGCCCGTATCCTCACGGCCCGCTGCCGCACTGTCAATGGACACCTCTTGGTGTCTCATTGGCCGAGACCCTGACGACCTGCGCTTTCGCCTTTCGTCTTCAACTCGCTTCAGGGACAGGCTCGTCGGGATGCCGCCACAGCGGGCCGTTTCCCGTGTCGGTCCGCACGGCTTCCGAAGGCGGTTTCCTCTCCTCGGTGAGCAGGGCGAGTTCGGGCCCGGTCAGGCTCCGCCAGCGCTCCAGCGCCGCCGTCGCGGACAGCCGTACGGAGGTGAGTGGCAGGGGCCCGCCCGCCGCCGTGCGGGCCGCGTCGAGACAGGTCTCGACGGACCGCCAGCCCGGTACGCACACCCGGCCGCCAGGACCGTCGAACAGCAGAGTCGGCAGGGCGTACCGCCGGCAGTCGCCGACTTCCTTCGCCCGGCCCGGGTGCGGTCCCGGCTCGTCGAGATCCAGCACCGCGGCGACCGGCCGCCGGGTCTCCGCCCAGTCGGCGCGGACCGCCTCCCGGGTCGCCGGTGCGGCCAGCTCACTCAGCAGCCGGCCGGTGTCGAGGCCGGGTACACCGCGTACGGCGGCGAGGACGCCGTCCGCCGTGTCGGCCGGAGTACCGAGCACGAATGTGCTCTCGCGCAGGCGCCGCAGGACCTGTTCGGCGATCTCGGGCCCTTGCGACTGGGCCGCCTTGGCGGCGAGGGACGCGGGCCAGCTACTGCGTGTCAGCCAGCGCAACCGCCGCGCGTACGGAGCCTTGGTGTGCGCCGTCACCTCGCGGATGAACTGCTCGTACCACCGGGCCTCGGCGTCGGGATCCGGAGCGGGATCGTCGTCCTCGTCGAAGAGGATGCCGAAGACCCGGCGCCATCGCGCGCTCGGCCCGAGCGTGTGTCTGAGCAGCCGGAAGGACGGCTCGGAGCCCCAGGCCCAGGGACAGGCCGGATCGGTGAACTCGGTGACGCTGAGCAGCGGTCGCGCCGCGGCCGGCTCGGAACCGGCCGGCGGCCCGGAGCCGTCCACGGCCGCGCGCTTCCCGGCCGCAGGCTCGCCGGTCATGCGTGAACGGCCGGTGCGGAGCCGTGTGCCGGGACTCCGCCCGGCGCGGGCCCTGGGCCGCCGCCGTCGCTCCGAGCGCCCTCCGCGGCCAGTGCGGCGATGGTGGTACGGCCGAGTACGGACTGCGCCGCCGCCTCGACCGCGCGCCACAGATCCGGCAGTCCCTGGGCCGCGCCCGGATACCGGAGTGTGTCCGGCCGCTCGCCGCGCAGGGTCAGGAACTCGCCGTCGACCGCCGTCATCACGTCGGCCACACTGATCGCGGTCGCGTCGCGGCCGATCCAGTAACCGCCCTCGCAGCCCCGCTGACTGCGGACGAGTCCGGCCTGCCGCAGATCGCGGAAGACCGATTTGAGGAAGCGGAACGGAATGTCCTGGGACGACGCGATGCCCTCACAGGTCAGGGGCCGGCCGCTGTCGGCGGCGAGTTCGACCAGCGCCCGAACCGCGTAGTCCGCCTTCGCCGAGATCTGCATCTGCACCGTCTCCCCGAGGTTTCCGTATCTGTCCCATGCCCGCCGCGAGCCGGGAACGACCAGCTCGGCGGTAATGGATACATCTTGACATCCATTCGCCGCGCTCTCTACGGTCGATGACAGGACCTCGCGCCCGCAGTCCGCGCGGGCAGCCCCGACGAGCAGGATTCCCATGGCCACGCACACTCCGTCCGCGCCCAGGCCCGACGAAGCCGGCTCCGCACCGTCCTGTCCGCCCGCCGGACACGACGCGTTCCATCCCGACCTCCCGGACCATGATCACGGCCGCGCGGCCGAGGACAGCGCGCTGCCTCTGCGGGCCCGTCTCCATCACATCCGTGCCGACGCGCTGGACGGCGACACCGCGCAGAGCGGCGGAATGCGGCGCTTCGCCGCGATCAGCGGGAACAGCGTCGGCTCGGAGCGCATCTGGATGGGCCAGACGCATGTCGCTCCTCGCACCGCGTCCTCCAACCACCACCACGGCGCGTCGGAGACAGCGATCCATGTGGTGAAGGGCCATCCGGAGTTCGTGTTCCTCGACGACTCCGGCGGTGCGCCCGAGGAGATCCGGATCCGCACCTCGCCCGGCGACTACATCTTCGTACCGCCCTATGTCCCGCACCGCGAGGAGAATCCCAGCCCGGACGACGAGGCGGTCGTGGTGATCGCCCGCAGCACGCAGGAGGCGATCGTGGTCAACCTCGCCGAGCTGTACGTCCTCGGCGAGGCCGACGCAGGCTGACGCGCGCCCGCGCCACCTCAAACAGCCGTCTCGATCAGCCGCCGGTGCCCCGCCCGGAGAGCTCACGGACCGTCGCCATGTCGCTGAACGGCAGCAGTTTCTCGCCGACGATCTGATACGGCTCGCTGCCCTTGCCCGCGATCAGCACGATGTCCTCCGGCTCCGCCGCCGACAGGGCGAAGCCGATCGCCCGACGGCGGTCGGCCAGCCGCTCGAACGGAGTGCCGGTGGCCGTGATACCCGGGGTGATCTGGTCGAGGATCGCGCCGGGATCCTCATCGCGCGGGTTGTCGGAGGTGAGTACGCACAGATCGGAGTGCGTCCCCGCGATCTCGCCCATCCTGGCGCGCTTGGTGATGTCCCGGTCGCCGCCGCAGCCGAAGACCGTGATGATCCGGCCCCGGGCGAAGCCGCGGATGGTGGAGAGCACCTTGTCCAGCGAGTCCGGGGAGTGCGCGTAGTCCACGATGACGGAGGTGCCCCGCGGTGTCTCGAAACGCTCGAACCGGCCCGGGACGGGCGGCATCCGGTCGAGTGCGCCGACCAGTCCGCGCAGATCGTGCCCCAGCAGATGGCAGGCGGCCACCGTGGCAAGGGCGTTGGCCACCGAGAACCGGCCGGGCACGGGGATCGCCGCCGGGTATTTGCGGCCTTCGTGGTGCAGGGTGAACCGGGTACCGAAGGCGTCCATGGTGAGGTCCGTCGCCCGGTAGTCCGCCTCGGCGTCGAGGGCGTACGTCGTCACGGCCCCGGGCATCAGCGCGCCGATTCCGGCGCCGACCGGATCGTCCACGTTGACCACCGCGCGCCGGCAGAGCCCCTGGAACAGCCGGAGTTTGGCGTCCCGGTAGTTCTCCATCGTTCCGTGGTCGTCGAGATGATCCTGCGTCAGATTGGTGAAGATACCGATGTCGATGTACGAGTGGTCCACCCGGTGCGTCAACAGGCCCATCGAGGTGGCCTCCAGGACCACGGTGCCCACGTCACGGTCCCGCATGTACCCGAGCAGATACTGGAGGTCCGGCGACTCGGGCGTGGTCAGCACCGAGCGCGGCATGGGGATCAGTTCGTCGCCGATCCGGCTGCCGGCCGTCCCGATGACTCCGACCGTGGCGCGCTCGGCGATCCGCAGTACGGACTCGACCATGTACGACACCGAGGTCTTCCCGTTGGTGCCGGTGACGGCCACCATGTCCATGCCCCGCCCGGGCTCTCCGTAGTACCGGGAGGCGACGACCGCCGCCGTCGTACGCGTGTCCCGTACGCGGACCACGCACACGTCCGTGTCGGTCCACACCGACGCGGGAAGGTCCGGCGCGCCGGCATCGACCAGCACCGCCACCGCGCCGCGCGCGAGCGCCGGCCCCGCGGCCCCGGGACCGCCCTCGCGGTGGCCGGGCACCGCGATGAACAGCGAGCCCGGTGCGACCCGGTGGGCGTCGAAGCAGATGCCCGCGGTGATCGCCGTCTCCGGATCGCCCCGCAGGATCTCGTGGTCGTGCCCGGCGAGCAACTCACTCAGTTTCACAGGGATCCTCTCAAGGACGCGGCGGCGGCCGGTCTCCGGACGGATGCCGGAAGGCGCCGGCCGCGCGCTGTGGCGTCGCGGGACATGGTGGGGTGCTGGTGGTGCGAACAGCCGCGGACAGGTACGGCGGGCGGCGTTCCGCGGTGTTCCGCGCGGTGTCCCGGGAAGGAACGGGCGGGAGAAGTCCACGAGTGCGGCCGGGCCGCGCCTTCGACGACGAGAAGCGTCAGCCGTGGCCGTGCAGCGCGCGGCAGCCGGTCTCCGGAGCGGATTCCGGTCCTGGGCACGCGGCGGTCGCGGCCCCGGCGACGGAGCACAGCGCGGAGGAGGCCTCTCGCGGGCACTGCCTCGTCGCACGGGTGCAAGCCATGTGGTGAGTGTACGGGCAGCCGGGCGCTCCGGGTTCCGTACGGGAGCCGGTGAGAAACCGGGCGCGGAGGCACGGAGTGGGCCGAGGACGCCGGTTCCGGCCGCCGGAACGCGCTCGCCGGGCGGGCCGCGCACGGCGGCCCGCCCGGCGAGCGGCGGTGAATCGGCCGGTGTCAGACTCCCTGGCCGGAGCCGGTGCCCGCGGCCGCCTTGATGCCACGGGTGATGTCGTCCATCACGGACAGCTTGGGCGCCTTGTCATTGACGTCGAATCCGGAGCGCACGATGACCAGCATGTCCGGGGATGTGGGCGACGGGAAGGCGAGCGACTGCACATAGCCGTCGTCGCCCTTGCTCGTGACGACCTTCCAGCGCACCAGGTAGCCCTTCTGCCCGGCGACGGTGACCGCTTCGGACTTGAGCTGCTGGTGCGAGGAGATCTCGCCGTAGATCTTGCCGCCGTAGGACTCCTTGGCGTTGGCCTCGATGTCCTTCTCGGCGGACGCCTTGGCCGAGGCGCCGCCGATCTTGAGCACGGCGGCGGGAGAGGAGAAGACTCCGCCTCGCACACAGATCTCGGACGGATCCCCGGGGCAGGCGTAGTTCCCGGTCGTCACTCCGGCGCCGATGGGCCCGGACTCGCCGGTCCAGCCGTCCGGTACCGGAATGCTGATCCCGCTCGCCGCGTCGGTGGCGTAGCCGTCCTCGGTTCCCGGCTGGCGGGGCGCGCCGCTCTCGCCGTCGCCGGGGCGCCGCGGCCCGTCGGGCTCCGGATTCTGCGGGCCGGGCCGCGAAGGGGCCGCGGAGGGAACCGTCGCGTCGCGGCCGGCCGCGCTGTTGTCGTCGCTGCCGCGGCCGAGCAGATAGAAGCCACCCGCGATGGCCAGCACGACGACCACGGCGGTGATACCGACGGCTGTCCGCCGGCCCCGGCCGCGCGCGCCGGGCGGCGGAGCCATGGGATAGGGCGGCGCGCCCACGGGAAGGGGCGGCGCGGCCGGCTGCCCCCAGGCCGGCGCGGAACCGGCACGGACCTCGTCGGTCCAGGCCGAGCCGTCCCACCATCGTTCCTGACGGGGACCGTCACCTGAGTGCCCTGGATCGGGATACCAGCCGGGCGGAGTCGTATACGTCACGGCTCTCACCTTAAGCACATTGTCTGAACGCCTGCTGAGAGCCCCATGAGAATCAGCGCGACGGTCGGTCCGGCGGAGCCGGGCGGGACCGCTCATCCACGCCCTGCTGTGCTGGGCCGGGCACGATGCCGCGTACGACACCGAGGGACAGCAGATCCTGTGGGCGCAGCCGGAGCTGGTCGGCCGTCGAGCGGGTCTGGTCCGGGGTTCGTTTGAGGATGGCCGTGGCGAGTTCGGGTGCGATGACGGAGAAGTAACTGTCGTTGGTGGCCCAGGTGTTGCCGGGCGCCGACAGGGCGAGCGCGCCGCCCGAACCGCCTTCTCCGATCAGCAGCGAGGTGATCGGCACCCGCGCGGTGGCCACCGCCGCGAAGAGGTCCGCGATGGCGCTGCCCGCTCCCGCGCGCTCGGCCTCGGCGTCATTGGCCGCTCCGGGTGTGTCCACGAGGGTCAGCACGGGAATGCCCAGCCGGTCGGCGAGACGGATCAGCCGGGCGGCGGTGCGATAACCGGCCGGGAGGGTGGCGGTGCCGAGCTGGGCCGCGTATGCGACGGTACGGCCTTCGCGCAGGCCGAAGCCGCACAGCATGCCGGGATCCGTACCGCCGCAGCGGTCGCCGCTGATCGACTCGCGCCGGCTGAAGTAGGCGTCCAAATAAGCTCCGGCGTGCGGCCGTTCGGGCGAACGCGTCCGGAGGACCGCGTCCCAGCCGGTGGCGGGCAGCCCGGCGCCGCCGAGGCCGTCGGGAGGCTGCACCGGGCCCGCGCCGTCTCGTGTGCCTCGTGTCAGCAGTGTCAGCCAGCGGCCGACGGTGGCACGCAGCTCGTCCTGGCGCACCACCGCGTCGATATGGCCGGCGGCGAGCTGTGCCTCCGCCGTGTAGGCGTACGGATCGGCGTCCGGCGGGCGCACCCGCGACCCGGCGAAGCCGATCTGGGCGCCGGGCAGCGCCAGCACGATGTCCGCGCCCGCGCCCAGCGTGGCCCAGCCGCCGCCGGCCGTCGGATCGCGCACCACCGCGAGCTGAGGCAGCCCGGCGGCCCGCGTCAGCGCGGACTGCCGCGCCACCCGCTGGAGTTGGAGCAGCGCGCGCATACCTTCCTGCATCCGGCTGCCGCCGGTCGCGATCAACGAGACGACCGGCAGGCCCTCCTCGCGCGCGTGGATGTACGCGGCCTCCAGCCGGTCGCCCGTACGCTCGCCCAGCGATCCGCCGAGAAAGCCGAACTCGAACGAGATCAGTACCGCGTCGGTGGTGCCGATCCGCCCGGTGCCGCAGACAACGGACTCGCTCTCGCCGGTGCGCTCCGCGGCCCGTGCGCGCGAGGCGTCGTAACCCTCCCAGCCGAGAGGCCCGTCCGGTCCGGAGGACCGGCCCGCCGGTTCCTCCGGCGCGGGCAGTTCCGTGAAGGCGGCGGGCCCGGTCACGGCGGTGATCGCCGCACGCGCGCTCATCCGCTCAGTCATGGAGCGCCCGCTTCATGATCTTGCCCATGTCATTGCGGGGCAGTGCGTCCAGATAGCGCACGGCGCGCGGCCGTTTGTGCGCGGCGAGCTGCGCCGCCACATGGTCGGCCAACTCCTCTGCGGACGGCGGGTCGTCGGGACGCGCCGGGACGATCCAGGCGACGATCCGCTCGCCCAGGTCCGCGTCGGGCTCGCCGGTCACGGCCGCCTCCCGTACTCCGGGATGGTCCAGCAGCGCGTTCTCGATCTCGCCGGCGCCGATCTTGTATCCGCCGCTCTTGATCAGGTCGGTGGCCTTGCGGCCGACGATACGGAGGTAGCCATCCGGGTCGCGGATCGCCATGTCGCCCGTCCGGAACCAGCCCTCGGTGAAGGCCGCCTCGGTCGCGTCGGGCCGGTTCAGATACTCCGTGAACAGGTTCGGGCCGCGGACCTGGATCTCGCCGGCCGTCTCACCGTCGTACGCCTCGATCGGATCGCCCGACTCGTCGACCAGCCGCAGCTCGACGCCTCGGAGCGGTACGCCGACCGTACCGGCGCGTGGTTCACCGTCCGCGCGGACGCTGGTGTTCATCAGGGTCTCCGTCATGCCGTAGCGCTCGATGACGCGGCGGCCGGTGGCCGCGGCGATCCGCCGGTGGTCGCGCACGGGCAGCGCGGCGGATCCGGAGACCAGCAGCCGCGCACCGGCCAGGGCCTTGGCGAGCCCGGGGTCGTCGGCGACCGCCTCGGCGACGCGGTGGTACATCGTCGGCACTCCGAAGAACATGGTGGCGCCCGAGGAGAGCTCACGGGCGACGCCCTCGATGTCGAACCGGCCGAGATGGCGCACCGATCCGCCACGGCGCAGCGGACCGAGAATGCCCAGGATCAGGCCGTGGACATGGAAGAGGGGCAGGGCGTGGACGAGTACGTCGTCGGCCGTCCACTGCCAGGCGTCCTCCAGCGCGTCCAGGGTGGCGGTGAGGGCGCGGCGCGGCAGGACCGCGCCCTTCGGCGGGCCGGTGGTGCCGGAGGTGTAGACGATCAGCGCGGGAGACTCCGGGGAAGGCTCGGGCGGAAGGCCGGTCCGGTGCCCGGCGGGCAGTTGGGCCGGAAGCGCCGCCGACGGACCGAGCGCGTCCAGGCGTTCCAGCGCGGCCAGGGCCGGCGGCAGTACGGCATCCTGTCCGGCCACGACGAGTGTGGGCGCGCTGTCGGCCACGACATGGGCCAGTTCCCGCTCACCGCTTCTGGGATTGACCGGTACGACGGGCACGCCGGCCAGCAGCGCGGCCACGACAGCCACCGCCGTGTCGAGGGTCGGCGTGGCCCAGACGGCGACGCGACGCGCGCCGGCGATCCTGGCGGCCAGGGAACCGGCGGCGTCCGCCAGTTCGGCGTGGGTGAGAGTGCGGTCGCCGAACCGGAGGGCCGGCCGGTCCGCGCGGGCGGCGAGGGCCGGGAAGAAGGGGGACACGCGTCGTTCTCCTTGCTGTCGACGAGTCAGGCCGGTCAACCCGAAGCCTGGCACGACCAGTACAAGCCGGCCGGCGGCGGGTGCCAACGCCACCACGGCGCCTCCGGGCACCGAACGCGGACCGGTTCCGTGCCGCGCGACGATCGCCACGGCCGCCGGAGAGACGGCGCCAATGGCCGTCGGTGCTTCCTCGGGGCGTCCTCGGAGTTGTCCTCGGGCGCACAAGAGAGCCCCGGCTGGTTCGGGGGATGCCAGCCGGGGCCGATCAGGTGTGGTCGCGAAGGGTGGTCGCCTCGCGGCGAAAGGCTCCATGGGGCTTCAGCCGAACGATCGTCCCCATGGGCCACGGTTGAGGCCCGGGGACACTGTCCCCTTCGCGACCACGTATGGATGAACGCTCAACCACGGCTCGCTGTTCCACGCCTCCACGGCCGCACCGTGTGAACTGCGCCACCGCCGAGGCCGGCGTCCGGCGGGCCGGATTCCGCGGCCGTCAGTTCAGGATGTCGGGGTCCGGGCCGGTGCGCAGGCCGCGGTCGAGCGAGGCCAGCGCGTCCATGTCTCCGGATGAGAGCTCGAAGTCGAAGATGTCGATGTTCTCGCGGATGCGGGAAGGCCTGACGGACTTGGGGATCACGATGTTCCCGAGCTGGAGGTGCCAGCGCAGCACCGTCTGCGCGGGCGTTTTCTGGTGCCGGCGCGCCACTTCGACGAGCGCCTCCTCCTGGAGCAGCGCGCCCTGGGCCAGCGGGCTCCACGCCTCGGTCGCGATGCCGTGCCGGGCCTGGAAGGCCCGCAGCTCGGCCTGCTGGAGAGCGGGATGCAGCTCGACCTGGTTGACGGCCGGCACCACGTCGGTCTTGTCCAGCAGGCGCCGGAGATGGGCGGGCTAGAAGTTGGACACACCGATGGCCCGGGTCCGGCCGTCCGCCAGCAGCTTCTCCATCGCCCGCCAGGTGTCGACGTAGAGGCCGCGCGCCGGAAGGGGCCAGTGAATGAGGTAGAGGTCCACCTGGTCCAGGCCGAGTCTGGCCAGGCTGGTGTCGAACGCGGCCAGCGCCGACTCGTAGCCCTGGTTGTCGTTCCACAGCTTGGTGGTGATGAAGAGCTCGTCGCGCGGCAGGCCCGAGGACGCGACGGCGCGGCCGACGCCCGCCTCGTTGCCGTACGCGGCGGCGGTGTCGATGCTGCGGTAGCCCGCCTCCAGCGCGGCCAGGACCGCGTCGGTGGTCTGATCGTCGTCGATCTGGAAGACGCCGAAGCCGAGCTGCGGGATACGCACGCCGTTGTTGAGTGTGACGTCGGGGACGGAAGTCATGATGTTCCCTTCTTTCGCTGGGATCGGCGGACGCGGCGGCTACCACGTTTCCATGCCGTCCTCAGGCGCGCTCTCCGGAAACGCCCGGTGACGGACGGCGCTGGGACACCACGGCGAGGCGGAGCGCGGGCCCGGTCGGCGGAGTCGGCGGCTGATCTGCTCGTACACGCGAAAGGGCCGGGCAGCACCCTCTCGGGGTGCTGCCCGGCCCGGTGGCTCGGAGCGGCTCGGCTCAGCCGGCGGCCGCGCCGGTCAGCTCCGTGTCTCCGTACGACGTGTGCCATAGCGGCGCTCGAAGCGCTCTATCCGGCCGGCGGTGTCCACCACACGGGTGTTGCCGGTGTAGAAGGGGTGGCTCGCGGAGGAGATCTCCACGTCGATGACGGGATACGTGTTGCCGTCCTCCCACTCGACACTCCGCGTCGAGTCCGCGGTGGAGCGGGTCAGGAAGGCGGTTCCCGCGGCGCGGTCCCTGAAGACGACCGGACGGGAAACGGGGTGGATACGAGGCTTCATGCGAATTTCCTTCCTCGGTGCGGAGCGGGACGGCCGGGCCGTTGCGTTCGGCCGGACTCGGGTCAGCGTTCCTCGCGGAACAGCACGTGCTGGCCGATCGTGGGGTCGTACTTGCGCAGCACCATGCGATCGGGGTCGTTCCGGCGGCTCTTACGGGTCACATAGGCGTGGCCCGTGCCCGCTGTGGAACGGAGCGTGATGACCGGGCGGGCCTCACTGCGTGCCATGAGGTTCTCCAGACGTTGTATCCGGACATCGCCTTCGAACCGGAGCCGATGTCGTTACCGTCAAGCTGTACGAGGGGGTAACGCGACCGTCCTCGGTGGCATTCCCGCCAGGTCTCCACTCCAGGAACAAGGGACACTGGGCTTGTCGCGCCCCTCGCGGTCCGCCGCGGAATGAGCCCGCGGCTGCGCGAGTTCTTCCCTTCGGACCTGGCGGGACGCGGGCCCGAAGGCCACTGGGAACGTCCTCGTCGGCAGGACGCAGAGAGCAGGAAGCAGGCGGCACTCATGGGTGAGTTGATCCTGGTACGGCACGGAGAGACCGCCTGGTCCCGGTCCGGCCGGCACACCAGTTATACGGATCTTCCCTTGACGGAGTACGGCGAGCGCGAGGCGCGCTCCGTGGCGCCTCTGCTGGCCGACCGCCGGATAGGGCTCGCTCTGGTCAGCCCGATGGCTCGCGCGCGGCGTACGGCCGAGCTGGCCGGCCTGGGCGATCTCCGTATCACCGCGGATCTGCACGAGTGGGACTACGGCGGGTACGAGGGCATCACGACCGCCGAGATCCGGCGCACTCGCCCGGACTGGGATCTCTGGACCGACGGGGCCGTCCCCGGGCCGGACGGCCATGCCGGAGAGGCTCCCGCGGAGGTCGGTGAGCGCGCGGACCGGGTCCTGAGCGAGGCCATGGACGCTCTTCGTTCGAGCGACGACGATGTCGCACTGGTCGCGCACGCGCACTTCCTCCGCGTGCTCACCGCGCGCTATCTCGGGCTGTCGCCCGCCGCCGGATCCCTGTTCCAGCTCGCCACCGGAACCCTCTCGCGCCTCGGCACCGAGCACGACCGACCGGTGGTCACCGCATGGAATGTGGCGATTCCGGAGAGCGTTCTGCGCGCGGCGTCACGGGAGAGGGAAACCGCGGTCTGAGCCGCCGTGACTGCCTGAGCCACCCGAAGTGCCCGGCGCGGCTCCGGCTTTCCGAGTGACGCACGACGGTGGCGCCCGACGCCCATGGGCCGGGCTTGCCGCCTCAGAATCGCCCGAGGTCGGACGAGAACCAGTGCTCGGGCCGCATATGGATGATGACCTGCTCGCCGTGCTCGCGCCAGGCCACATCGACATAGGCGTCGACCTTGTCGGCCGGAAGATAGCGCGCCGACATCTCGTGGAGCCGCTCCCGGGTGCCGGTGTCCGTGGCGGCGACGGGTCCCTCGACGGACACATACCGGACGGTGGGCTCGACGCGGTCGACCAGCAGGGAGAACCGGCCCGCCTCGCCGATCAGCCGGCTCTTGCGCGAGTGCCGTCCGGTGAGGATCCAGACGCCTCCGCCGGGCTCGTACTGGTACCAGATGGGGACCGTGAGCGGAGCCCGTCCGTCCGGTGCGTTCACCGCCAGCGCGGCGACATGTGGTTCGGCCAGGAACCGCTCGCGCTCTTCTCTGGTCAGGGCCACCGAGATCTCCTCCGTCGATCCGATCTGTCACATCCGCCTCATCCGTCCCATAGAAGACGGCTCCCCCAGCATGGCCAGCCGTTCCCGTCCCGGTCCCGCGACGCGCCCGTCAACAGGCGCGGAAGCGCCGTTTATCCAGTTTGATCATGGGTAACCGCAGCCAGCGCCACGGCGCCGATGGAGCCGTTGTCAGGCAGGAGGCAGACACCATGAGCCACTCGGGAGATACGAGTACCGGGACCATCACCACGAAGGTCCCCGCGAGACTCGACCGTCTTCCCTGGTCACGATGGCATTGGATGATCGTGATCGGTCTGGGGACGGTATGGATCCTCGACGGTCTGGAAGTGACCGTCGTCGGCAATATCGCGAGCCGCCTCTCGGAGGACGGCAGCGGGCTGCCGATCTCGGACGCCCAGGTCACGGGCATGGCCGCCGCTCTCTATGTGGCCGGAGCCTGCTCCGGCGCGCTGTTCTTCGGCTGGCTCACCGACCGGTACGGCCGCAAGAAGCTCTTCCTCATCACGCTCGCCGTCTATCTGGCGGCGACCGCGGCGACCGCGCTGTCCTTCTCGGTCTGGTGGTTCTTCCTCTTCCGCTTCCTCACCGGTTTCGGCATCGGCGGTGAGTACGCGGCCATCAACTCGGCCATCGACGAACTGATTCCCAGCAAGTACCGCGGCCGCGTCGACCTCATCATCAACGGCAGCTACTGGCTGGGCGCCGTGGGCGGCGCGCTGCTGTCGGTCCTGGCCCTCAACACCGACATCTTCCCCAAGGATCTCGGCTGGCGGCTCACCTTCGCCCTGGGCGTCGTCCTCGGTCTGGTCATCCTGCTGGTCCGCCGCCATGTGCCGGAAAGCCCGCGGTGGATGTTCATCCACGGCCGCTCGGAGGGCGCGGACGAACTCGTCAGCCAGGTGGAGCGGGAGATCGAGGCGGAGACCGGCAGCAGACTGCCCGAGCCCAAGAGCGCCCTCACCATCGAGCAGCGGCGCTCCATCGGCTTTGTCGAGATCGCCAGGACGCTGTTCCACGACTATCCCAAGCGGGCGGTCCTCGGGCTCTCGCTCTTCGTCGGCCAGGCGTTCCTCTACAACGCCATCACCTTCGGCTTCGGTTCGATCCTGGTGAAGTTCTTCGACATCTCCAGCGGCTCCACCGGCTATTTCTTCGCCGCCATCGCGTTCGGCAACTTCCTCGGACCACTGCTGCTCGGCCGCTTCTTCGACACAGTGGGCCGCAAGCCGATGATCGCGGGCACCTATATCGTCTCCGGGCTGCTGCTCTTCCTCACCGCGTGGTTCTTCAACAACGGCTGGCTCAACGCGACCACCATGACCGTCTGCTGGGGCGTGGTCCTCTTCTTCGCCTCGGCCGGTGCGAGTTCCGCGTATCTCACGGTCAGCGAGATCTTCCCGATGGAGACCCGCGCGATGGCGATCGCCTTCTTCTACGCCATCGGTACGGCGGCGGGCGGTATTTCCGGGCCGCTGCTCTTCGCCGGTCTCACGGAGAGCGGAGTCGTCGGCGACGCGGTGATCGCGTTCTGTGTCGGCGCCTCGCTGATGGTGCTCGCCGGTCTGGTGGCCGTCTTCTTCGCCGTCGCCGCCGAGGGCAAGTCCCTTGAGGACATCGCCGAGCCGCTGTCCGCGCGGCGAGCGGCGGACGGGGACAAACCGAGCACGCGGGCGGTCTGACCCGGCAGGACGGACCGGTCGGGCCTGACGGACCGGACAGCTCGGACAAGACGGCGGGCGCCGGTCCGGTGGAAGGGAATTCCACCGGACCGGCGCCCTGTTGTCCGCGCCTTCGCGGGACGGCGCTCCGCCCTAGGCGGGGAGGATGTTCTCCGCCTGCGGGCCCTTCTGGCCCTGCGTGACGTCGAAGGTGACCTTCTGGCCCTCCTGCAGCTCACGGAAGCCGGACGTCGCGATGTTCGAGTAGTGCGCGAACACGTCGGGGCCGCCGCCGTCCTGCGCGATAAAGCCGAAGCCCTTTTCCGAGTTGAACCACTTCACTGTTCCACTGGCCATGACAAGTCTCCGTTTCAAGGGACGCGTGGTTCCCGCACGGCGCGGGAACCGGAGGTGATCGCCCTGGTCCGCAGAGACGCTGAACAGCACAAACGCCCGTGACGGCACGTCACGGGCGAGCGGTACTTCGGAACCACGACAGCTGATCAAGACGCTACATGGCCCGAAGCGATACAGCCACAGGAACGGCCAACTCTTGCCTCTGTGCCGCCTATCGGACCGCGATTGGCGCACTGTCAGCCGTTCTCATCTTCAGGCTACCTGTCCAGTTGGTCTGTATGATGGCGGCCATGCCCCCGGAATCCACATCAGAGTCGGCAGCGGCGCCGGACGAGAACCACGCGTCCGCCTCGGCGGTCGATCTCGCCCTCGCCGTCGACCGGCTGCGCGGCCGGCTGCGCCAGGAGTCCGGTCTCGCCTCCTCCCCGTGGAGCCGGAGCCAGTTGGCCGCCCTCAAGCGCGTGGTGTCCGGGCCGCCGTGTACGACGAGCGATCTGGCCGCTTCCGAGTACATGCGGCCGCAGTCGATGGCACAGATCGTGTCGGCGCTGGAGGACGGCGGCCTGGTGACACGCCACCAGGACCCTCGGGACGGCCGCAGAATGCTGATCTCCGCGACCGAGAGGGGCCGCGAGGTCGTACGGTCCGCGCTGGCGACGCGGGAGGCGTGGCTGTCCCGGGCCGTCGCGGAGGGCCTGGACGACCTGGACCGCGACGCGCTTCCGGAGGTCGTACGGATCCTTGAACGCCTCGCCGACTGGGCCGTACCGCCCGTAACCCACCGAGCGCCCGCCTCGGCGCCGTCCGGCCGACCCGGTCACTCGCCGGGGCCCGCGCCCCACTGACCGGCTCCGTGCGTGCGGGCCCGTGGCCACGGTACGCGTACCGTGGCCACGGGCCCGAGTGAAGCAGGTGTCCGACGCTCGCCGGTCCTACCAGCGGTGGTGGACCGAGGCGCGAAGGCGGCGGTCGTACAGCTCCTGTACGGCGTCCAGAGTCGGCTGCGGCAGCGGCGCGAGAGCGGCGGCCGCCGCGTTGGCGCGGGCCTGCTCCACGGAGCGGGCACCGGGAATGACACTGCTGACACCGGGCTGCTGAATGATCCAGCGCAGCGCGGTCTGGGCCGGAGTGGCTCCTTCGGGAGCCAGCTCGGCGAACTCGACGGCCGCCGCCAGTCCCGTCTCGTAGTCGATGCCGGAGAAGGTCTCGCCCTGGTCGAAGGCCTCACCGTGACGGTTGTACGAACGGTGGTCGTCGGCTGCGAAGACCGTGTCCTTGGTGTACTTCCCGGACAGCAGACCGGAGGCGAGCGGCACGCGCGCGATGATGCCGACGCCCGCCTCACGGGCGGCGGGCAGCACCTCTTCCAGCGGCTTCAGCCGGAACGGATTGAGGATGATCTGCACACTGGCGACACCGGGACGCGCGATGGCGGCGAGCGCCTCGGCACAGGTCTCGACGCTCACCGCGTAGGCCGCGATCCGCCGCTCCGCCACCAGCGTGTCGAGCGCGTCGAAGACCGCGTCGGACGAGTACACGCTCGTCGGCGGGCAGTGGAGCTGTACGAGGTCAAGGGTGTCCACGCCCAGATTGGCCCGCGAACGGTCGTTCCAGGCACGGAAGTTGTCCAGAACGTAGTTCTCCGGCACCTGGTCGGCGCGCCGGCCCATCTTCGTCGCGACGAACACACCGGCGTCCGGACGGTCCTTCAGATACCGGCCGATGAGCTGCTCGCTGCGGCCGTCCCCGTACACGTCCGCCGTGTCGAAGAAGGTGACACCCGACTCGACCGCCGCGTCCAGGACGGCGAACGCGTCCGACTCGGCCACATCGCCCCAGTCGGCTCCGAGCTGCCATGTCCCCAGTCCGACGACGGAGACTTCTTGTCCCGTCCTGCCCAATACACGCTGTTCCATACGGATGATATTACGTCGGCGCCCGCCCGTAATTAATTTTGCAGATCATGCACTTTTGCATAGTCTGCAAGATGTGACGAATGAAGGTGCCGCGCCCGGCCTCCGGGAGCGCAAGAAGCAGGCCACTCGCGCGGCGCTGGCCGAGGCGGCCGTGCGGCTGGCCGCCGAGCACGGCGCCGAGCACGTCACCGTCGAGGCGATCAGCGAGGCGGCCGGTGTTTCACCGCGTACGTTCTTCAACTACTTCGAGAGCCACGACGACGCCTTCGTCATGATCGACCGCGAGGTCGGTGAGCGAGTGCGGCGCGCCGTGCGCGAGGCACCGGCCGGTCTGCCGCCGCTCGACGTCCTGCGCGAGGCGCTCGCCACCGAACTCGCCGATGTGGAGGAGCGCCAGGAGCTCTGGAGCCTGCGGGCCAAGGTGTTCCAGCGCTCACCGCATCTGCTGGTCCGCGGCCTGGGCGCGCACATGGCCGAGGAGCTCGAACTGGCCGAGGCCCTCGCCGACCGGCTCGGTTCAGGCGCGACGCCAGGCTCCGGGCCGGCACATCTCGATCTCTACCCACGGCTGCTCGCCGCCGTGGCCGGGACCGCCGCACGGGTCGCCATCGAGCACTGGTGCGCCCAGGCTCCGGCCGTCTCCTTCCCGGATGTGTTCCGGCGCGTCTTCACCCATCTCGCGGCGGGGCTTCCCGAACCGCCGGCCGACCGCTGACTTCTGTTTCCCACCCAGCCGATCCCACGGATTTCCAAGAAGGACACCTTGAGTACAATCGAGGCGCCTGAGCAGGCGCCGACCTCCATGTCCAACCGGCAGATACTCCAGGCCATGTCCGGGCTGATGGCCGGGATGTTCGTCGCCATCCTGGCCGGCACGGTGGTGGCCAACGCCCTGCCTCGCATCATCGCCGACCTCGGCGCCAGCCAGTCCTCCTACACCTGGGTCGTCACCGCCGAGCTGCTCGCCATGACGGCGACCGTGCCGCTCTGGGGCAAGCTGTCCGACCTCTACAACAAGAAGCTGCTGCTTCAGCTCTCGCTGGCCATGTTCGTGGTCGGATCCCTGCTCGCCGGCTTCTCGCAGGGTGTCGGTCTGCTCATCTTCAGCCGGGTCGTCCAGGGCATCGGAGCCGGCGGTCTGACCGCGCTCGCCCAGGTCGTCATGGCCGCGGTCATCCCGCCTCGGCGACTGGGCAAGTACGCCGGTATCTTCGGCGCCGTCTTCGCCGTCGGTACGGTCGCCGGTCCGCTGGTCGGAGGTGTTCTGGTGGACACCTCGTGGCTGGGCTGGCGCTGGTGCTTCTTCATCGGAGTGCCGTTCGCGCTGGCCGCGATCCTGCTGTTGCAGCGCACACTCAAACTGCCGACGATCCGCCGTGATGTGAAGATCGACTTCCTGGGCGCCTTCCTGCTTGTCGCGGGCGTCTGCGCGCTGCTGGTCTGGACCTCGCTGGCGGGCAACCGGTTCGACTGGGCGTCCTGGCAGACGGCGGCGCTGACCGGTACGGGTGTCGTCCTGCTGGTGGCCGCGGTCTTCGTGGAGTCCCGCGTCCCCGAACCGATCATCCCGCTGACCATCTTCCGCAACCGGACCGTCTCACTGACCACCATCGCCAGCCTGCTGGTCGGTGTGGCGATGTTCGGCGGCACGGTCTTCCTCTCGCAGTACTTCCAGATCGCGCTCGGCAAGTCTCCGACCGTCGCCGGGCTGATGAGCCTCCCGATGATCCTCGGTCTGCTGGTGTCCTCCACCGTGGCCGGCCAGATCATCAGCGCCACCGGCAAGTGGAAGGTCTATCTGGTGGCCGGCGGCGTCATCATGACGGCGGGTCTCGGCCTGCTGGCCACCATTGACGCCGACACGGGCTTCGGTCTGCTCAGCCTCTACATGGCCGTGCTCGGCATCGGCGTCGGCCTGCTGATGCAGAACCTGGTCCTCGCGGCACAGAACGACGTGCCGGCCACCGAGCTGGGCGCCGCCACGTCCGTCCTGTCGTTCTTCCGCAGCATGGGCGGCACGATCGGCACCAGCGTGCTCGGCGCGGTGCTGGCCAACCGGGTGGCGGACGAGATGTCCAAGAGCCTGGGCGAGAGCGGTCAGGCGGCATCCGGCTCGGGCGAGACGACCGTACCGGACATGTCCACCCTGCCCGCGCCCATGAGGGAGATCGTGGAGAACGCCTATGGCCTCGCCACGGCGGAACTGTTCCTGGTGGCCGCGCCGTTCGCCGCTCTGGCGCTGGTCGCGGTGCTCTTCATCAAGGAGAAGCCGCTCAAGACGACAAGCGGCCTGGAGCGGCTCGCCGAGGAGAGCAAGCAGCCCGACGCCGGCGACGGCGACGGCGCCAAGGCCGCGCCCCCCGCTCCGGTGGGCTGATCCGGAGTCCTGGTCCGGCACGCTCCACATCGCCGGCCCCGGCCGCGCCCTCATGGGTGCGGCCGGGGCCGGCGCCGTACGGTGAGCCGCGCGAGTCTCCGGCTCAGTGCTCGTCCCAGTGGCCCTCGTGTTCGGCGTGCCGGTGGCCGTCGTGCACGTAGTCGACATGGCCCCGGTGAGGCACCGCGGCGTGCCCGCATCCATCGCCGTGCTCATGCGTGTGACCGCTGTGCGGCGTGTGGCCGTGGGCGTCGCACTCGTCCACATGGTCCTCGTGGATCTGATGCAGATGGCCGTCGTGCGCGTAGTCCACATGATCGCCGTGCGGAACGGCCACATGGCCGCAGCCGGCCCCGTGCTGATGGGTGTGGTCCGGGTGAGGGGCGTGTGCAGTCGTCATGGCTCTCTCCGGGTCGCTCTTCGAAGGCCGGCCGCGCCCGGTCCGCCGGCGCCACTGGCCTGATTCGCCACCCCAACGAGCCGTACGACGCCGCGTCACCCCAGGCGTGGCATTCGGGTGTGTGAACCAGCCTCGCAATCGTGAGCGGGCGCGGCAGAGCGCCCGCCTTCCCCGGAGCCACTCGGGGAGGGCGGGCGCGCGTCCGGCCGCCGGAGCTCAGACGCCGTACGGGCGCACCGTGGCGGCGGGGCCGGAGCCGGTACCACGGCCGTGCAGGACCAGGGCGCGGGCGAGGAAGCCCAGCGCCGCCGTGCAGACCAGGGTCCGCATGATGTTGGTCGCCACCCAGGTGTCCTTGAACTTGTCGACGATGGAGAAGTCCGTCATCTTGGCGGGGTCGCCGGCGCCGGCCAGCTCGTTGTTGAGCGGGATGTTGACGCTGAACGTGATGATCAGGGCCACCAGGTAGAGCACGGCCGCCGCCCCGATCCACAGCGCGGCGGCGCGCCGGCCCTGCCGGTGTTCCAGGATCACCGCGACGCCCGTCGCCAGCAGCGCTCCGACGAAGACCATGCCGAACAGACCACTGCCGTCGATCAGCGCGTTGAAGTTCTGCATCGCGGCCACGTAGGTACGGTCGTCGGTCTTCGCCAGACCCGGCATGACCGAGATGTCGAACGCGAAGAAGAGGCCCGCCATGAGCCCCATCGTGACGGTGGCGATCATCAGCAGCGGTCCGGCCGCCTTGCTGCGGCGCACGGGCGGCGCGGCCGCGGGTGCCGGCGGGTAGGCCGCGTAGGGGTTGGGGGTTCCGGTCGGGTTGAAGCTCATGGGACTTCCTTGTCTGGTGGTCGAAGCCGTCCGATGCGAGGTGATCCGGCGGCCGCCACGGTGTCGTCGCCGACGCCGCCGCCGAGGTGTGACACGGCGATGGGTCTTCCCCGTAGGTGGCCCGACGGCCCCGGCCACCGCGATCCGCTCGCGCCGGACACGGATCGTCGACGCCCGCCGGTGTCAGAGCGTCCGCGCGGCCCCTGGTCCGCTTCCCCGGGCAATTCTCATGTTCTGCGTCATGAGACCAGTCAAGTCCAGTGCGGTGAGACGGTACATAGCCATGAAGCTCAGGTCCATGTTTCTGCGTCCAAGCCGTTGTCGGTGCGCTCCGCCGGCTCGGAGCCGGGCCAGGGAGCCGGGCCCAGCGATGATGGCAGGCCGGGTGACGGCCTGCCAGATCGCCTGGACTCGTCCTCGACCGGGTCTCCAGTGCGGCGGGAAGCCGTCCGGAGGGAGAGCGGAACGGTGTGCGGCCAGAGGCAGTCGAGCCGCTCGCCGGCCGTCAGCGCGGCGTGGCGGCCAGCGCCGGACCGCGCCGCCCGGTGACGCCCAGGTTCTGGTGGATCTCCATCGTCGCCGTGGAGCGGTTGAGAGTGATGTAGTGCAGGCCGGGAGCGCCTTCGGCGAGGAGTCGTTCGGCCATGGCCGTGGCGTACTCGACACCGATGCGGTGACCGTCCGCCGGACGGTCGCGGGCCGCCTCCAGCCGCTGGGCCAGGGCCTGCGGGAACCGGGCGTCGCTGAGTTCGGCGAAGCGGCGGATCTGCCGTACATCGGTGGCCGGCATGATCTCCGGGATGATCGGCGTCGTGCAGCCCGCTGCCGCGAGCCGGTCACGCAGCCGCAGATAGTCGTCCACGTCGAAGAACATCTGGGTGATGGCGTAGTCGGCGCCCGCCCGGCATTTCGCGACGAAGTGGCGGATGTCGCTGTCCCAGTCGGGCGAGCGCGGATGGCGCTCGGGGAAGGCGGCCACGCCGACGGTGAAGTCTCCCAGTTCCCTGATCAGACCGACCAGTTCACTCGCCTGGGCGAAGCCCTCCGGATGGCGGACCCACTCACCGCGCGGGTCACCGGGCGGATCGCCGCGCAGGGCGAGCACGTCCCGGATCCCGGCGTCCGCGTACTGGCCGATGATGTGCCGCAGTTCGGCGACGGAGTGGCCGACCGCGGTGAGGTGGGCGACCGGACGCAGCGTGGTTTCGGCGGCGATGCGCTTGGTGACCTCGATCGTCCGGTCGCGCGACGAGCCGCCGGCGCCGTATGTGACGGAGACGAAGGACGGCGCGAGCGCCTCGATACGCCGGATCGCGTTCCAGAGCGTGCGCTCACCCGCCTCGGTCTTCGGCGGGAAGAACTCGAAGGAGTACGAGCGCCGGCCGTCGGCCGGCAGGCCGCGCGGGCCGGGCCGGGGATGCTGGGGACGGTCTGCGGTCTCTCCCGCCATGGCAGGGTCCTTCCTGGAGTCGCTCAGTGCGTGGGTGGGCACGGTCCGCACACAGTAGCCGTGCTGCGACGCGCTTCCGGAGGCATGACCACGGATTGATCACCGGGACGGCGACGTCCGGCAACCGGCCTTTCGGCAAGGGGAGTTCAGGTCCGCGCCGCGGTGTCCGGCGCGCGCAGCAGACACTCCTCCAGAAAGGCGAGCGCCCGCAGATGGTAGGTGCGGGCCGCCCGGCCGATGCTGATGTTGTGTCCGGCGGCGGGCAGCCGTTCCACCGTGACGAGCGGTGCGGCGGTCAGCCGCCGCGTCATCGCGGCCAGAGCGTCGTCGTCCAGCTCCCACCACAGCTCGTGCTCGGCGAAGGTGAGCCTGACCGGGTTTCCGACCCGGCCCGCCAGGCGCGGGTACTGGGCGGGCCAGGCCGCCGTCTGGGCCGCCTCGCGGCGTGGCACCGGCATCAGCAGGGAGCGGCTCGCCCGGAACGTACCGGGCGGATACAGCCGCAGCGGGCCCCAGTTGAGCTGGGACGCGCCGCCGCCGAGGGTGTCGGGAAAGTGCCGTGCGCCGGGAGCGTACTGCCAGCCGCAGCCGTTGATGTCGAGGCCGATCAGCGCGCCGCCCGCGTCGTCCGCCGCCATGTGCAGCGCGACCTTGCCGCCGTCGGAGTGCGCGACCAGGAAGAAGCCCGCTCCGGTGGAACGCGTACGGGCGAAGCCGGCGAGCGCCGTGTGCAGCGTCGTCGCCTGCTCGTCGAGCGGCTGGCCGTCCGGGAGCCGGCTCGCGGAGGCGCCGTAGCCCGGACGGTCCAGCGCCAGCACGGTGTGACCGAGCCGCGCGCCGAGTGTGAGCAGCGAATTGCCCGGGTCGGTCAGCCCGTTGAAGTAGTCGGCGCACATGCCGCGGCCGTGGACGGCGACGATCACGGCACGCGGCTCGGCGCCGTACGGTTCGGCGAGCAGGCCCGATATCTCTGTGCCGTCGGCGTCGAGGGTCACGGCCCGGACGGCGGGCGCGGCGGGAGCGGGGGCTGTCATGGCCGGGAATTCTCCTGGGGAGCGGGGACGGGACGGGTCCTGGCGCGGTCCAGGCCCTCCAGCCAGGCGGTCGCGCTGTCGGCGCGCAGCAACGAGGTGCCGACCAGCAGCCCCGCGAAGCCCGCGTCGAGCAGCTTGGCGGCGGCGAGCGGGCTGTCGATCGCGCTGGCGCTGACCGGACAGCGGGTTCCCGTCGCCCGGACCGCCGGCAGCAGGGCGAGGCTTCTGTCGAGGCCGCCGCGGTCGCTCTCACGGGCCTTGATGTCCTTGTTGTTGACGGCGACGACGCATTCGTCGGCGTGCGGCAGATCAACGAGTTCGGCCGCCTCCGTCACCTCGACGAAAGGAGTGAGACCGATGGACAGACAGGCGATGACCAGGGTGCGCATGCTGGACCTCGGCAGCAGCGCGGCGGTGAGCAGCACGGCGGAGGCACCGAGTTCCTTCGCGGTCCGCAACTGGTCCCGGCGGGTGATGAAGTCCTTCTGGAGCAGAGGCAGGTCGGTGAGGGCGGCGACATCGCGCAGCAGCGCGGTGGTGCCGCCGAACCAGCGGCCGGTGACCACCGAGACACAGGGAGCGCCGGCGGCCTCGTAGGACTCGACGATGGCGGCCGGAGTACGTCCGCCGAGCAGGTCGTAGCCGTGCGCGTCGCGCCGTTTGACCTCCATGACCAGCGGTCGTTCGGCGGCCAGCAGGGCTTCCAGGAAACGGGCGCTCATATGCTCTCCTCGGAGGATGTCGCGGTCCGCCAGGCGCGGGCCAGTGCGGTGACCGCGGGCGCCGAGATGCGTCCGTGGCCGTCGCGGGCCGCCGTGTCGACATCGATGCCGCGGAAGCCCGGGTGTCCGGCGACGGCTTCGAAGTCGGTGCGGTTGTACGGCGAGATGCCTCCCGCGAGCAGGAACGGCCGGCCGAGGCCGGGCAGCAGCGTCAGCACGTCCCGCTCGGACAGCGGACGGCCCGTGCTGCCGATACGGCCGTCCTCGGTCGCCGTGTCGAGCAGGTACATGTCCGTGCCGGCCCGTTCGTAGGCGCCGATCAGCGGGCGTTCGAGGCAGCCGCCGCCGCGCAGATGGAGGACCTTGACCAGGACCGCGTCCGGCAGTGCGGCGCGCAGCGCTCTGACCACGGCGGGCGGTTGGTACGCGTGCAGTTGCAGCCAGCGCAGGCCGGTGCGGCGGGCCAGGCGGCTGAGGGCTTCGGGGTCGGCCAGAAAGGTGACCAGGACCGGTTCGAGGCCGGTGCCGAGGGCGGCCTCGGCCAGTTCGGTCAGGCGCAGCTCCGGCAGCTCGGCGTGGCCGCCGGGTATGCCGTGCCACAGGCCGACACAGTCCGCTCCCGCTCCGGCCAGTGTCGTGATGTCGTCAGGGGCCGTGGCTCCGCAGACTTTCAGAACCCGGCGGGCCTCGGGTGCGGCCGAGCGCCCCGCCGGGAGCCTGGAGCCGGACTCAGGGCTCATTTGCCCAGACCCAGCATCGAGGCGATGCGGTTGTACTGGATTTCGCTGGTGCCCGAGTAGATCGTGCCGGCCACGGCGTTGCGCACGTCCTTCTCAAGCCCGTACTCGGTCATATAGCCGTGCCCGCCGAAGATCTGCACGGCGGTCAGGCTGGTCGCCACATTGCTCTCGCTCGTCACCAGTTTGGCGATGGCCAGATCCACCGTGACGTTCTCGCCGGCCGCGAGGCGTTCACCGGTGTCGTACAGCCATTTCCTGGCCGTCTCCAGTCGGATCTTCGTATCGACGATCTTGTTGGCGACGGACTGGTAGGAGCCGATCGGCCTGCCGAAGGAACGGCGGCTCTTCGCGTAGTCGACGCAGCGGTCGAGCCGGTGCTGCATCTCCCCCACGTTGACGATGAAGGAGAAGAGGATCTCCCGCTTCATCACATGGTCGAGCACGATGAACCCACCGCCGACACGGCCCAGCACCTGGGTCGCGGGGACTCGGCACTCGTCGAAGTACAGCTCGCTCAGCGGCGAGGTGCGCAGTCCCATCTTCTTGGTCGGACGCCCGATCGTGAGCCCCGGGGTGTCCCGGTCCACCAGGAACGCGGTGACCCCGAGCGGACCGCCGTCCGGATGCGTACGCGCGTAGACGACGAACACATCGGCGACCGGGCCGTTGCTGACGAAGATCTTGCCGCCGGTCAGGACGAACCGGTCGCCGTCCCGTACCGCCCGCGTGGTCATCGCCATGGCGTCCGAGCCGCCCTCGGCCTCGGTGATGGCATGTGCGCCGATCATCTCGCCCGAGCAGATCCGCCGCAGGTAGGTGTCCTTCTGCGCGTCCGTACCGAACTTCTCCAGAGGGACGCCGGTGCTTGCCATGGTGGTGGTGACCGAGAAGCTCAGCCCGGAGTCGCGGCAGTGCTCGCCCAGTCCTTCGAGCAGATACATGGTGGTGAGCAGGGACTGGCCCAGCCCGCCCCACCGTTCGTCGAAGGGCAGACCGAGGATGCCGGTCTCCCGGATCAGTTTCCACTTGTCCCAGGAGAACGTGGCCTGTTCGTCCTGTTCGATGTGGCCGGCGCTGAGCGCCTCACCCCACTGGGCCAGGCCCTCGCGCAGTGCGGCCTGGTCGGCGTTCCAGCGGATCACGGCGAGCCTTTCCTTGTGCGGATCAGTGGCGGTTCTGTGGTGTTCCGGCCGGCCGGCCGGAGACGGATCAGTACGCGGAGGAGACGTGCTCGTCGAGCTGGTGGATCTCGTCGCCCCGGAGCGCCGGAGAGAAGACGCACACCAGACGCAGGTCCTCGTGCGGACTGGCGACCAGGTAGTGGGCGTCGTGCTCGTTGAGCGAGTAGAGACGGCCCGGCACGATCGGGTGCGAGGTGCCGTCGAGCTCGATCACCTCTCCTGAGCCCTCGATGCAGTAGCAGGATTCGATGTGATTGCGGTACTCCAGACGGGACTTGGTGCCCGCGCGCACGGTAGTGTCGGTGATGCTGTAGTCGAGCCCGTCGGCGGCCACGATGAAGCGCCGGCTCAGGCCATTGCCCCATTCGACCGTCTTGACGCTCTCCAGGTCGCGGATGATCATGTTCAACTCCCGGTTCTCTCAGGCGTGTTGACTGGGATGGGCGATACGGACCTGACGAAGGCGCGGAAGCCGTCGATGACGTCGCCCGCGCGGTCGAGCGACTGCTCGATCCGGGCGACACCTGCGGAGCCGATGATTACGGCATCGGCTCCGCAGGCACCCACGGTCTCCACGTCCTCCCTGGTCCTGACCCCGAAGCCGATGGCTATCGGGGACGCTGTGTGCGCCCGGAGCGCGCTGACCGTGCCCGCCAGCCCGGCGTGGCCGCCGGCCGGGGCGGTGCCGCTGCGTCCGTAGTGGGCGACGAGATACAGATAGGCGGTGGCCTCGGCCGCCGCCTCCGCCATGGTCGGCGGAGAGCTCCGCTGGTAGCAGGTGGTGACGACGGGCAGTCCCGCGTCACGGGCCGCCGCGTGGTGGGCCGCGCGCAGCCGGGGCGGCAGCGCGTGGACGAGCAGCCCGTCCGCGCCCGAGGCCGCGATGGTACGGAGCGTCCCGGCCGGGTCCCGGTGCTTGAGCGAGTGGCTCCAGTCGGCGAGCAGCGCGATCCGCAGCCGGCGCAGCCGTGGACGTACGGCGGCGATGAAGGCGAGGACCTCGTCGAGCCCGACACCGCGATCGAGAGCCCGGCGGGCCGAGCGGCGGATCACCGGCCCGTCGGTGACCGAGTCCGGGAACGGGACGGCCAGTTCGAGGCAGTCGACGCCTTCCTCGTCGAGCATGAGCACCAGGTCGGCGAGGACGTCGAGCGGTGGGTCCCCGGCGTTGAGGAAGAGCGCGAGGCCGGGGCCCTCACCGGGACGCCGGTGTGCGAAGAAGTCAGCCATGGGTCGTCGCCTCGGGTCGGTCCGTGGTGCGTGGTCGGGCGGCGTCACGCACCGGACACCTCTCTCGTACGGGCCGGCGGCCGGGCTCCTTCGGCCCGTATCCGCTCGGCGAGGTCGCGGGCCGCTCCGTCGCGTACCGCCTCCTCGGCGGCGTCGACGGCCTTGGCCCAGTCGGTGATGTGGCCGCTCGCCACGGCCAGCGCCGCGGCGTTGAGGCAGACCGTGCGCGTGGCGACCGCACCGGCGGCGCCGCTGAGGACGGACAGGAAGTGCTCGGGCGCCGCGGCGGGCTCCACGGCCGGCAGGAGGTCGCCGAAGCCGCCGTCCGCCGGGACCAGTCGCCCGGCCGGCAGGCGCAGTTCGCGTCCGTCGTTGCCGTGGATGGTGTTGTCGGCGAAGGCGAGCAGTTCGTCCGCTCCCCGGTCGTTGGCGGTGAGCCACAGAGTGCGTCCGGTGACGGTCGCCGCGAGGGCGCGCAGTCCGGCCAGCGGTGCGGTCGCCGAGACACCGGTGACCTGCGCGGTGACGGGCAGATCGGCGAGGAAGGGTCCGAGCGCGTTGAGGAAGCGGCCGAAGGGCTTCATGCTCGTCGGCACGATGGTCCTGGCCAGCCGGGTGAGCTGCGCCGGGTAGACGAACGGCCCGGCGAAGGCGATGCCGTACCGGTCCAGCGTCTCGGCGGTCTGCTCGTACGAGGAGGTCAGCGGGACACCGAGCCGTTCCAGCAGGTCGACGGAGCCGAGAGCGCTGGTGTAGGCGCGTGAGCCGGTCTTGACGACCCGTACTCCGGCCGCGGCGGCGACGAACGCCGACGCGGTCGAGATGTTGAAGGTCCTCGGTCCGCCGCCGGTGCCCACCACATTGACCGTGCCGGCCCAGCGGCCCGCCGGTCGGGCGGGCCGCCGCTCGGCGAGCGAGTCCAGCAGATGCCGCAGTGTCTCGTGGTCGGGGAACGCGGTGGCCAGCGAGGCCAGCAGGGCGAGGGCCTGCGCTCTGTCGAGGCGTCCGTCGCCGAGCTGGTCCCACAGCGACCGCCAGGTCTCGCGCCCGACCGGCGCGCGCCGGTCCAGCAGGCCGATGAGTGCGTCATGCATCGCCAGGGCCTGTCTGACACATGGCGCTCGGCCGGGCGGGATGTGTCAGACAGGGCCTAGCCACCTGCCACCTCGGGACGGCGCGCACCGGCGATGAACGCGTCGATCGCCGCGACACTGCGGAAGTTGTTCGGATCGAGGTCGGCATCGCCGATCGCGACCTCGAAGCGGTCCTCGACCCAGGCGATCAGCTTGAGCACGCCGAGGCTGTCGATGACGCCGTCCGAGAGCAGGTCGTGATCGTCCGCCAGCTCCTGGGCGCTGACGTCCGGCAGGAACTCCTCGATGACGAACTGTTTGATGGTGCCGACGTGACTCATGACGTCCTTTCTTTGGCTGTTGACAAGTCCTGCGGACGGTCGAGCGCCTTGCGGTCGACCTTTCCTGTGGCGGTCTTCGGCAGCGGCTCGTCGAGGATCCGCAGCTTCGAGGGAACGGCCGCCCTCGGCAGGCTCCGCGCACAGTGCCGGCGCAGTGTGAGACTGCTGAGCGCGCTGCCGGGCGCGCACTGGACGGCGGCGACGAGCCGGCGGCCCTCGGCCGCGTCGGGTACGGCGGCCACGCCCGCTTCGAGCACATCGGGATGGTCCAGCAGGACCCGTTCGATCTCGGCCGTGTTCACCGCGACACCGCGGACCTTGACCTGGTGGTCGCCGCGTCCGGTGAGGTGGAGCCGGCCGTCGGAGTCGCGCCGTACGAGATCGCCGGTGCGGAACCAGCGGCGGTCGTCGAGTCCCAGCGGATGGCCGGTGAACTTGTCCGTGTGGCGGGTCCGGTCGAGATAGCCGGCGGCCTGGAAGGGCGTGGACACATACAGCTCGCCGGTGCCGGGGCCTTCCACGGCCGCGCCCTCCGCGTCGAGGACCAGGGCCCGGACGCCCGGCAGCGGGACGCCGATCGGTACCGGCGTGAACGCGGTGACGCCGGTGTCGACCTCGTGGATGAAGCTGTCGTTGGTCTCGGTACAGCCGTAGATGTTGTGGATCCGCGCCTTGGGAAACAGCTCGGGCAGTGCGGCCAGGGTGTGGTCGGGGATGACATCGCCGCTGAACATCACATGCTGGACACCGGGCAGGGTGTCGCCGCCGCGCCGGGCGGCGTCGAGCAGCAGGCCGTAGAACATCGGTACCGCCTGGACTACGTCCACGTCATGGCGTACGAGAAGGTCCAGCAGATGCCCGCCGCGCACCGCCAGTGCCGGGTCGACGAGGACAACACGGCCGCCGTGCGCCAAGGTCGTCCAGATGTCCAGCAGGCACAGGTCGAAGTTGAGCGGCGCGTAGTTGAGCACCGTGCTGCCGGGGCCGATCGAGAAGGCCGGACCGGCCCAGGTGATGAAGCGGTTCACGGCGTCCCGGCCCAGCGGGACGATCTTGGGCAGGCTGGTGGAGCCGGAGGTCGTGAGCATGAACGACACCTCGGCGGCCTCACGCGGCGACAGCGGCTGCGGAGTGATCCCGGGGTTCGGCACCACGCCGGCGTCCTCGCCGTCCGGAGTGATCACACTGCGGCAGCCGGCCTGCGCGAAGAGGTCCGCGAGCAGGGAGCCGGCGAGAGCGGGCGACGGCAGCAGGAAGGGACGCCGCGCCAGCAGGCAGGCGAGCACCAGGGCGATGGCCGTCGGCGACTTGGTGGCCAGCACACCGACGGCTTCGCCGGGCCCGAGTGACAGCCGGGCCAGCCGGTCGCGTTCGCGTCCGGCCCGCTCGTACAGCTCGCGGTAGGTGACCTCCTCGCCGTTCCAGACCAGGGCCGGCTCGTCGGGCCGTTCACGGACCTGGGAGAGGAATCCGCCCACCAGGCCGAGGCCGTCAGTCGTCATCGCCGCCTCCGTCTCTGTCGCGGTCGCCGGCGCTGTCGGCGGACGACACGGACGACGCCAGCTCGATCCAGCCGCTCTTGACGGCCGGTCCCGCCGGGGTCCGGCAGCCGAAGCGCACCACGCGGCGCCCCGTGTCCGGCTGGAGGTCGAACCTGAGCGGCTCGCCGGGCGCCACGGGCGCCGAGAAGCGGCCGCCGACACCGCGCACCCGGGACGCGTCGCCGTCGGCGTACCGGTCGACGGCCTCCTCGACGGCCAGGGCCAGCACGCTCATGCCATGGGCGATGACCGAGCCGAATCCGGCGGCGCGGGCGGCCTCGGGGTCGAGATGGATCGGGTTCTCGTCGCCGGAGGCACGGGCGTAGCGGCGGATCCACTCCGCGGTCGGTTCATGCACGGCGGTGGCCGGTTCGCCGGCCCCGGAGGGAGCCGGAGCGGGGGCGCCCGCCGTGATCTCACCGAAGGGTTCGAGAGCGGTGGCGCCGGCCAGCAGGGCGCTGGTGAGGAGTTCGGCGAAGGGCTCCGCTCCGTCGCCGGTGAGCCGGGAGCGCAGCGCGACCCGTGTCCCGCGTGCCTCACGGCGGGCGCCGAGCACATCGAGGCGTACGGTGACCTGTTCGCCGGGCCGTACGAGCCGCCGGCAGCGGATGTCCTGGCCGAGGTGGACGACCGAGACGGGCCCGGACTCGTCCGCGGTCAGCGCGGACACCGTCCGCTCGGCGAGCGTGTGCGCGAGGACGAACGCGTGGACGGGCGAGGCCTGGTGGTCCGGTGCGGCGGGCAGTGTGGAGCGGACGGCGGCGCGGTAGGCGTCGATCTCCTCCGCGGTGACGGTGCGCGTCGCCGCCGGGGCGGGAGCGGTGGTCATACCGGCGCCACCACCAGGCTGGAGTTGTGGCCGCCGAAACCGAAGGAGTTGGACAGCGCCGGACCGGATGCGACGGCGCGCGGCGCGCCGTGTACCACGTCGATTTCCATGCCTGGCTCCAGCTTTTCGTGGTTGGCGGTGGGCGGGACCTCGCACTGGCGCATCGCCTGCACCGTGGCGATCAGTTCGACGGTGCCCGCGGCCCCGATGAGATGGCCGATGACGCTCTTGTTGGCGGTCACCGGCGGTCCGCCGGGGCCGAACACCTTGGTCAGGGCGTTCGCCTCGGCGCGGTCGTTGTGCTGGGTCGAGGTGCCGTGCGCGTTGATGTGGACGATGTCCGAAGGGACCAGGCCGGCGTCGGCGATGGCTCCCTCCATGGCGCCGACGGCGGCGGCGCCGTCCGGCAGCGGCATGGCGAGGTGGAACGCGTCGGCGGTGGCGGCGTAGCCGGCGACGGTCGCGTATGTCCGCGCGCCGCGCGCCCGGGCGTCGTCGAGGCGTTCCAGTACGACGAAGCCGGCGCCCTCGCCCATCACAAAGCCGTCGCGGTCGGTGTCGAACGGCCTGGAGGCGTGTTCCGGGTCGTCGTTGCGCAGTGACACGGCGTTGAGGTTGCCGAATCCGGCGAGGGTGACGGGCGTGAGGGTGGACTCGCAGCCGCCGGCCAGGACGACATCGGCCCGGTGTGTCTGAAGCAGCATCAGGGCGTGTCCGATGGCGTCGGCCCCGCTGGCGCAGGTGGTGGCGATGGTCAGGGCGGGGCCCTGCCAGCCGAGCCGTATCGCGATCTGGGCCGCCGCCGCGTTGGGCATCGTCATCAGCGGCATCAGCGGATTGACGCGGTGCGGTCCCGATTCGGTGAAGTGCCGGGACTCCTGGTCGCTGGTGGCCCGGCCGCCGACGGCGTTGCCGACGACGATGGCGGTACGGCCGGGGTCGGCGGCGGGTGCGCCCGCGTCCCGGTGCGCGGCGAGGGCCGCGGTCGTCCCGTAGAAGGCGAACGGGTCCATCCGGCGGGCTTCCTTGGCGGGCACCAGGCCGATGTCGTCGAGGCCGCGGACCCGGCAGCCGATGCGTACCCGGTGGCGTTCCAGGTCGAGATGGGTGAGTGCGGCGGCGGTGGACCTTCCGGCGCGCAGTGTGGTCCACAGGTCGTCGAGGGTGGAGCCGGCCGGGCTGACGACGCCCATGCCGGTGATCGCGACAGGCGCTTTCAACTGTGCGTGCCTCGGTGAGGTTGGCATCTCGGATCCCGAATCCCGTGTGCGTACGGCAGAGGGCAGAGGGCTGACAGCGGCCCGCGAGGGGCCGGCACGGAGGGTCAGGCCGGGATCAGACCGCACTCGTGGGCGGCCTTGAGGAAGGCTTCCGCGGCGAAGTCGATGTCGGCCTTGGTGTGGCGGGCGGTGACGGCGATGCGCAGCCGCGCGAGGTCGTTGGGGACGGCGGGAGTGACCACGGGCAGTCCGATCACGCCCGCTCCGCGGCAGGCGGTGGCGTAGTCGTAGGCGGCGTCGTCGGAGCCCGCGATGACAGGGACGACCGCGGTCTCGCTGTCTCCTGTCCGCATGCCCGCGTCGTTGAGCGTCCGGCGGAACCGGGCGGACTCCTGCTGGATATGGGTGACGCGCTCGGGCTCGCGCTCCAGGATGCGCAGCGACTCCAGGGCCGCGGCGGACTGGGCGGGGCCGAGCGCGGCGGAGAAGAGGAAGGGCCTGGCCGCGTACTTGAGATGGCCGATCAGTTCGCTCGGTCCGGCCACCCAGCCGCCCATGGAGGGGATGGCCTTCGACAGGGTGCCCAGCTTGACGTCGACCTTCGCGGTGTACTCGAAGTGTTCCTCGATGCCCTTGCCGGTGGCGCCGATGACGCCCAGCGCGTGCGCCTCGTCGACCATCAGCAGGGCGTTGTGCGCGTCGCACACCCGGCGCAGCTCGGGCAGCGGAGCGATGTCGCCGTCCATGGAGTAGACGCTGTCGACGATGACGAGGCGGATTCCGTCGGGACTCGTGGCGGCGAGCCGCCGGTCGAGGTGGTCGACGTCGTTGTGGCGGAAGCGGGTGACGGTGGCGCCGCTGAGCCGGCAGCCGTCGACGATGCTGGCGTGGTCGTACTTGTCGATCAGTACGGTGTCGCCGGCGCCGACCAGGGCGCCGACCGTGCCGACGTTGGCGGCGTAGCCGGAGCCGAAGACCAGTGCCTCCTGCCGGCCGGCGAACCGGGCGACCTCCGCCTCCAGTTCCTCGTGCAGCGGGATGGATCCCGCGAGCGCCCGCACGCCGTGGTTGCCGGTGCCGTAGAGGTCGACCGCGGCCTTGGCCGCGGCGACCACCCGCTCGTCGCCGGCCAGGCCCAGGTAGCTGTAGCCCGACATCATCAGGAGGCGTTCGCCGTCGAGGTCGGCGTAGGCGGAGTCGCGCTCGACCGTGTACGCCACGAAGCTGTTGCGGCGGGCGGGCTCCCACTCCAGGGACCGCACGCGGCGGCGCGTCGCGTCCAGTTTGGGCGCGAGACGTTCCCATCCTCCAGATGTGTTCACGTGCGTCTCCTCATCCATGTTTCGGACAATTACCGGAGTCCCCTCAACCTGGACTCAAAGTGCGACGCAATTCAACGACAGCCGCGCAAGGCGCGCGCAACACGGCCGTGAAATGGGGAAATCAGGCAACGCAACAGGAACGCGACACGGCCGGTAAAGCGGAACCCAACTCTCCGATCAATTACCGGGGAATGTTCCCCGGCCACTGTTGACATACCGAGAAGGCCGGGCGGTATCGTCCAATTCTTGTGCAGGGGGCGTGCACCGCGTGTCCCGATCTCCTTCACAAGGACGATCTGACGGACCCCCTGGTGCAATTCCGACACTCTCGCCGGCGGCAGCCGCCGCCGGTGCGACCCGCAGACACCCGACCGCTCCGGGGAGTACAGCGTGCTCATCAGACTTGCTGGTCTCGTCACGATCGAGCCCGAAGGGGCTCCGCCACAGCATCTGTCCAGCGCTCAGGCGCAAGTCGCGTTCGCCCGGCTCATCCTTGAACGGACCGGCGGTACGAGCCGGGACCAACTGGCCGACACCGTCTGGCCCGACGGGCTGCCCGACACCTGGGCCTCGGCCCTGCGCAGTGTCGTCAGCCGGGTCCGTACCTTTGTCACCTTCCCTCGGCAGCAGCCGGGCGTCACACCGCTCGTCGCGCAGGGCGGCCGGTACCTGCTCCGCCTCCCGGAGGAGGCCGCCGTCGATGTCGAGTGCGCCGAGGAGGCGGCGACGGAGGCGGCCGAGGCGTACGCGACCGGCTCCTACGCCGTCGCGCAGCAGCTCGCGGCCGCCGCTGTGGCGAATCTACGCGGGTCATTCCTCCCGGCCCACGAGGGCGAGTGGGTCAACAGTGTGCGGGAGCACCTCGACGAGCTCCGGCTGTCCGCGCTGGAGACGGCGAGCCTGGCCTCGGCCGCTCTCGGCGACGAGCACCACGCGCTGCGGTACGCCGAAGAGGCCGTGCGGCGCGCGCCGTTCAGGGAGAGCGCCTACCGCTGCCGGATGGCCGCGCACCGTACGGCGGGCAACCGCGCCGAGGCGCTGCGTACGTATCAGCAGCTCAGGGAGGTTCTCGCGGAGGAGCTGGGGATCGATCCGGCGCCGGAGAGCCAGGCGGCCTATCTGGAGCTGCTGCGCAGCCCTGATCCACGGCCGCGGCCCGAGCCCAGGGCCGTCACCCGGCTGGATCCGGTGCTGATGGGCATGTTCGAAGCCCTCGATCCGGGGCCCAACGCGCCGCGGCCGTGCTCGCTGACGGCCGACGGCTGTCTCACCCATCCGGCGGGCCGGTCCCGGCCGGCGCCTGACCGGCGTGTGGCCTGACGGAGTGCGGCGGAACATCCGCGGGCGGCCCGGCAGTTGTGCCGGGCCGCCGCTGGTTTTCGCCTGCCGGCCGGTCGGGGCACGGTGTCCTGCCGTACGGCCGGGGCATGCCGGACGGCCGGAGCGCTGTGGGACGCACCGGCCGCACGGGTTCCGAGGACAGCGGTCTCAGGTGATCGAGACCCCGCTGTCGATACTGATGACCTGGCCCGTCATACAGTCCTGGTCCAGGAAGAGGGCCGCGCTGCGGGCCACCTCCTCGACCGTCACGAAGCGCGGGATGGGGGCCTTGTCCTCCATTCCCTCGATCACCCGGCCGGGCAGGTCCTTCGTCATACCGGTGATCATGAACCCCGGGGACAGCGCGTTCACGGTCACTCCGCGCCGGCCGCACTCGGCGGCCAGGGTGCGGGTGAGGCCGATGAGACCGGCCTTGGAGGCGGAGTACGCCGTCTGGCCGGCCGTGGCGATGAGGCCGGAGGGCGACACCACATTGATGATCCGTCCCCACCGCCGGCGGAGCATGTACGGCACGGACACCCGCGCGGTGTGGAACGAACCGACGAGATTGGTCTGGATCACCTGCTGCCAGTCCGCCGGGGACTGCATCGCCATCAGCGCGTCCTTGCGGATGGCGCCGTTGTTGACGAGTACGTCGACGGGACCGAGCCGCTCGCTGATCCGCGCGTACATCGCGGTGACGGCGTCCCAGGATCCGATATCACCGGTGACGACGACCGAGTCGTTGCCGAGCTTCTCCTGGACGGCCCGGGCCTGGGCTTCCGAGCTGTTGTAGTGGACGGCGACCCGGCAGCCGAGCGCGTCGAGTTCCAGTGCCAGTGCCTGCCCGAGCCCGCCGGACGCCCCGGTGACCAGGGCCACCGGCTGTTCGGGACGGCTGCCCGGCTCGCTGTTACGGCTCATTTCCTCTCCCCGCCCCACTCCAGGAGCATCGATCCCCAGGTCATCCCGGCGCCGAAGCCCGCCAGCAGGACCAGGTCGCCGTGCTGGATCCGGCCGTCCTCCAGCGCCTCGGTGAGCGCGATCGGGATGGACGCGGAGGCCGTGTTGCCGTACCGCTCCAGATTGGTGACCAGGGCCTCGGACCGCAGACCGGTGTGGCTGAGGATCGAGTTGATGATCCGGATGTTGGCCTGGTGCGGGATGACGTGGTCCACGTCGGCCGCGTCGACCTTGGCGCTCTCCAGCGTTTCGCGGACGGTACGGACCGTGTAGCGAACGGCGTTGAGATAGATCTCATTGCCGTTGATCTTGGCGAAGTGCAGTCCCTCGCGGACCGTCTCCTCGGTGGTCGGCATCCGGCTGCCGCCCGCCAGCACCTTCAGACTGCCGGTGCAGGATCCGTCCGCGCCGAGATTCCATGCCTTGACCCGGTTCTCGGGCCCCGGCCGCAGCACGACCGCGCCGGCGCCGTCGCCGACGAGGATGGACAGGTCCCGGTCGGCGGGGTTGGCCGTCAGCGTGTGCGTGTCGGAGCCGATCAGCAGGATCGGCCGGGGGTCGATGGCGATCAGCGCCATCGCCGACACCAGTCCGTAGACGAAGCCCGCGCACTCGGAGTTGACGTCGTGCGCGCTGCCGGCGATGCCCAGGTCGTGATGGACGAACGCGGACGTCGCCGGCGACGGCTGCTCGGGCGTGGCGGTGGCGACAATGAGATGCGCGATGTCGCCACCGGTCAGGCCGGCCTTCTCCAGTGCGCGCCGGCCGGCCTCGACGGCCAGGGAGGCGGTCGTCTGTCCCGGTCCCACGGCCCGGCGCTCCCGGATACCGCAGCGGCTGACGATCCAGTTCTCGTCGACACCGAAACGCTCCGCGAGCTCCACGCTGGTGACCTTGCGCTCGGGTACGGCCATGCCCCACCCGGTGATGTCGAAGCCGTTCACGGGCGCTCGCTACGCCTGCGCCGGCTGCGGGACGAGCGCGAGGATCCGCTCGTACACATGCCGCAGCGTGGTCGTGTCGTCGAGGTCCGCGAACAGCGACTCGTCGGCGGGGATGTCCGGGTACTGGTTCTGGAACCCGTACAGCCACTCCATCAGATCCAGCGAGTCGACGTCCGCGATGTGCTGCAGCGGAGCATCGGGGCTGACCTCCTGGGCGCCCGACACGGCCTCAAGCTGGCTCGCCAGTTCTTCGATGGTGGGCAGCGTCATGAGCTTCGGTCCTCTCTCGCGGTGCATCCGGTTTCGAGAGGCATGGAAGCGCGGCTCGCGCAACCGGGGCGCAACATGGCCGGTCCGTCGCCGTCTTGCACATCTGTTGCGAGCGACGCGCTTTCCTCGTGACCGGATCAACGGCCGGAACGAGCGGATCGCCGAACAACGCCAGGAAAGAGGTCGAGGATGACAACGGTCGCCCCCAGATCCGTGGACCCCGAGGTCGACGCGGTCAGGCACCACTACGAGGTGAGCAACGATTTCTACCGGCTTCTGCTGGGCCCGACCATGATGTACTCCGGCGGCTACTGGGAGCAGGGCGAGGACCTCGTCGGGACGCTGGACGAGGCGCAGGAGCGCAAGCTCGACGTGTTCGCCGAGCTCGCCGGCGCCGCGGGCACCCGGCGCGTCCTGGACATCGGCTGCGGCTGGGGCACCATGCTGAACCGCCTCACCACCGTCCACGGCGTGGAGCGGGCGGTCGGTCTCACACTGAGCCGTACCCAGGAGTCGTTCATCGCCGGCCTGGACAACCCGCGCGTCACCACACGGGTGGAGAGCTGGGCGGACCACGAGACGGACGACAAGTACGACGCGGCGTTCTGCATCAACGCGCTGGAGCACTTCGTCTCCTCCAACCTGGCGCCGCGCGAGCGCACCAGGCGCTACCGCTTCTTCTTCAACCAGGTCCACAAGGCGCTGAACCCGGGTGCGAGGTTCGTCCTGCACACCATGACCGCCGAGGCGCAACCGATGAACCGGACGCTCCTCGCCGACCTGAAGTTCCTTCAGCGCTCCGAGTTCGAGGGGATGCACATCCCGCACCTCCACGAGCTGACCGCGGCCGCGGAGGGGCTCTTCGAGGTCGTGGAGATCGTCAACGAGCGGGAGTCCTTCGCGCTGGCGTGCCGTGCCTGGCTGAAGCGGCTGGCCGCGGACCGCGAGAGCGCCGTCGCGCTGGAGGGCGAGGAGGTCGTGGCCCGCTTCGAGCGCTATCTCGACATCTTCGCGTACACGCTTGAGGACAAGTTCTTCAACAACTTCCGCGTCACCATCGCGCGCAGGGGCTGAGGAGGCCGCCGTGACGAGCATTCTCGAACCCGCCCGCGGTGACGGGCTGAGCAACGGGACGGAGCAGCCGGCCGGCCGGGGCCCGACCCGTCATCTGCGGGTCGCGGTGATCGGCACCGGCTTCTCCGGTCTGGGGACGGCCATCCGGCTGCTCCAGAAGGGCACCGACGACTTCCTGGTCTTCGAACGGGCCGACGAGGTGGGCGGCACCTGGCGCGACAACACCTATCCGGGGTGCGCCTGTGACGTCATGTCCCATCTCTACTCCTTCTCGTTCGCCCAGAACCCGAACTGGAAGAGCACCTTCGGCAAGCAGGACGAGTTGTACGCGTATCTGCGCGACTGCGCCGACCGCTTCGGGGTCCGCCCGCACATCCGGTTCAACCACGAGCTGATCGCCGCCCGTTGGGACGACCACACCCGGTACTGGCACATCGAGACCTCGGGCGGCGAGTACACCGCTCAGGTCCTGGTCACGGGCACCGGCTATCTCAGTGAGCCGGCCGTGCCCGATGTGCCGGGACTCGCGGACTTCGAGGGAACGGTGTTCCACTCGTCCCGCTGGAACCACGACCACGATCTGGCCGGCAGGCGCGTCGCCGTCATCGGTACGGGCGCCTCCGCCATCCAGTTCGTACCGAAGATCCAGCCCGAGGTGGGACAGCTCGACCTCTACCAGCGCACGCCTCCGTGGATCGGCCCCAAGAGCGACAAGCCCACCAGCCCGCTCCAGGCCAGACTGCTGCGCGGCCTGCCCGGCTACCAGAATTTCCGGCGCAACTTCAATATGTGGGGCCGGGAGATCCTGGCCTTCGTCATGGCCCGTCCCAAGGTCGCCGGGAAGATGCAGAAGATGGCCTCCGACCATCTCAGGAAGAGCGTCAAGGACCCGGCGCTGCGGGAGCGGCTCACGCCCGACTATGTGATGGCGTGCAAGCGGCTGTTGTTCTCGAACACGTACTACCCGGCGATCCAGCAGCCCAACGTGGAGGTCGTCACCGACGGCATCGACCATGTCCGGGCCAAGTCCGTCGTCACCAAGGACGGCCGGGAGCGCGAGGTCGACACGATCATCCTGGGCACCGGGTTCCGCGCCGTGGACCGTCCGGTCGCCCAGCGGATCTGGGGCCGGGACGGGGTCCAGCTCCGGGAGGCGTGGAGCGAGGGCATGTCCGCGCACCGCGGTACGACCGTCGCCGGATTCCCGAATCTGTTCATGCTGCTCGGCCCGAACACGACGCTCGGCCACTCCTCGCAGGTCGTGATGATCGAGGCGCAGATCGCCTATGTGCTCGACGCGCTGAAGCAGATGGACCGGCGCGGTCTGTCCAGCGTCGAGGTGCGCGAGGAGGCGCAGAAGGCGTACAACGCGCGGCTCGACAAGCGGCTCGACGGCACGGTCTGGAACGCCGGCAACTGCAAGAGCTGGTACCTGGACAGCAGCGGCCGCAACCCGTCGATCTGGCCCACCTACACCTGGCGGTTCCGCGCTCAGACCAAGCACTTCGACCTGGGCGAGTACCGGCTCGCCACCACTGTCGGCGCCGGGCGACCGGCCGTGAACCACGTATGACGAACGGGAGAACGGACCAGATGAACACCCATACGCCTTCTCGGCGAAGAGTCCTCGGCGCGATCGGCGCCACCGCCGCGACAGTGGTGGGCTGGAACGCGGCCACACAGACCTGGGCCACGGCGGCCGAGTCCGGCCGGGGCCACGGCGGCGGTCACGGAGGCGGGCACGGCGGCGGTCATGTGACGCCCGTGCCTCCGCTGGACGGCACGCTGAAGACCTCCGGAGCCGACCTCGCGCCGTTCAGCAAGGACTTCGGCAATCTGGTGACGAACACCGTGCCGTGGGCCGTGCTGGTGCCCGGCTCGGTGAACGACGTCGTCAAGATGGTCGACTTCGCCCGGACGAACGATCTCAAGATCGCCGCGAACGGGCGCAGCGGCACCGGTGACGACCTCGAATCGCACTCCAACTACGGCCAGGCGGCGGTCCCTGGCGGCATCTCGATCGACTCCCGCGGTCTGTCGAAGGTCGTCAGCGTCGGTTCCACCACGGCCGTCGTGGAGGCGGGTGCCACCTGGGCGCAGCTCACCGACGCGGCCATGGCGAAGGGCAGGACGCCGCCGGCCATGCCGGACTACATGCATCTGTCGGTGGGCGGCACGCTGAGCGTCGGCGGCATCGGCGGCACCGTCGGCAAGTACGGTCTGGCGGTCGACACGATCGAGTCGCTCGACATCGTCACCGGCGCCGGACAGCTCCTCACCGCCTCCGCGACGGTGCGCCCGGATCTGTTCAACGCCGCGCTGGTCGGCGGCGGCCAGGTGGGCATCATCGTCCGCGTCACCATCAAGATCGTCCCGGTCAAGGAGCGGATCGTCGTCTTCAGCCTCGTCTACGACGACGCCGCGGCGTATCTCGCCGACGCGGAGAAGGTGCTGGCCGGCGGGCGGTTCGAAGTGCAGGCCGGCGAGATGCTCCGTACCGCGGACGACTCGGGCTGGCGTTTCAAGCTGGAGCTCGGGGCCGTCTACACCGGCACCGCTCCGGCCCGGGAGCCGCTGATCGCGGGGCTGCGGGACGTCCGCGCCGAGGCCGTCATCGACGACATGACGTTCCGCGACTACATCTTCCGTTTCGACGCGTACGTGGACTACCTCAAGGAGGCGGGCTACTGGGACCAGCCGAAGCCCTGGCTGAGCCTGTTCCTTCCGGCCTCCAAGGCCAAGCGGTTCCTCGACATCGCGCAGGCCGAGCTGACCTCGAACGACCTCGGCGGCGGCTTCCTGCTCACCTATCCCTACCGGACGTCGAAGCTGAAGCGGCCGCTGGCCGTGCAGCCGAATGAGCCGGTGGCCTACCTCTTCGACCTGCTGCGCTTTCCTCACCCGGGCGAACCGGACATCCAGGGGATGCTGGAGCAGAACCGGCGGCTGTACGACAAGGCCGTCGCGCTGGGCGCCAAGCGCTATCTCGTCGGTGCCGTCCCCGGGATGACCCCGGCGGAGTGGAAGAGGCACTTCGGCAACCGCTACAGCGGCCTCCGCGACGCGAAGCGGCGCTACGACCCGGCCGGCGTCCTCACTCCCGGCCAGGGCTTCTTCGACTGACCCGGGCCTCCCCGCCCGGCCGGGTCCGGCCGCACCGGCCGGACCGCACGGGAGCGGGGCCTCTCCACGGGCCCTGCTCCCGCCTCTCCGTATCAACTCCGCCGCCCCACCCAGGGAGACTGGCATGAACGGCTACGACATCATCGACGAGGCGGTGGTCGACGCCCCCACGGACGTCGTCTGGAACGCGCTCGTCGCCGAGTTCCGCGGTGCCGCCGCCTGGTGGGTCCCGCACAACACCTTCGAGACCGTGACCGGCGCGCCCGACGTGGTGGGCGGCGAGGTCGCGGTGACGGTTCACACCAAGGGCGTGGACAACGGTGGCCTCAAGCTCCGCTTCACCGCGCGTACGCGGTCGGTCGAACCGGGCCGCAGGCTCAGCGTCGAGTATGTCGACGGTGTCTTCCGCGGCCCGAGCGACTTCATCCTGGAGCCGCTGGACGACGGCCGCCGTACCCGGGTCAGCATGCACTTCCGGGGCCGGCCGCACGGCAAGCTGAAGCTGATCTCCAAGGTCGCCGACATCGGCGCGGAGCATTCGAAGGCGACGCTCGCGGCCTTCGCCGCGCTCGACAAGCGGCTCGCGAAAGGCGTGAGGGCGCGATGAGCCGCACCACAGCGGCCACCACGGCCGCCGCCGTCTCCCTCGCCGGGGAGACCACGGTACGTACGGACGACGGCGCGGCTCTCGCCGTCACCGTCCTCGCTCCGCTGTGCGCCGGTGCCGGCAGCGGTACGACGGTCGTGCTCGCGCACGGCTGGGCGGCCGGCCGGCGGGTCTGGAGCACGGTCACCGACCGGCTGATCCGGTCCGGTCACCGGGTGGTGCTGTACGACCAGCGCGGGCACGGCGCGTCGAGTCTGGGCAAGGAGCCGATCGCCGTACGGCGGTTCGGTGAGGACCTGGCCGCCGTGCTGGGCGAGACCGGTTCCCGGGACGCGGTGCTCGTCGGGCACTCCGGTGGTGGTTTCGCCGCCATGGCGTACGCCACCGCCGACCCGGCCGCCGCGCGGCGGCTGCGCGGGCTGGTGCTGCTGGGCACCGCCGCGCACGACCAGGAGACACCGGACAGCGAGGTACGGATGATGGGCAGCGCGCTGTTCTCGCGGGCCCTGAGGCGGCCGGCGCTGGGCCGGCGGCTGCTCGGCCAGACGATGGGCAAGAAGGCCGATCCGTACGCTCTGGAAGTCAACCGGCAGATGTTCGCGGCGCTCTCGCCGCGGGTGCGCGCCGACTGCTTCCGTTCGTCGCGCGGTATGGATCTGCGCGCGGGACTGGCGGCGGTGCGGGTGCCCGCCGTGGTGCTCGCGGGTGAGCACGACCGGGTCGTCGGGCCGGAGCTGGGCCGCGCGGTCGCCGACGCGCTGCCGGACGCGCGGTTCGACCTGCTCCCGGGCGCCGGCCACATGCTGCCGCTGGAGCGGCCGGCCGAGATCGTACGCGCGGTCGCCGGGCTGGTCGCCCGGTCGCGCGCGTGACCCGCACGGTGATCGAGGAGATTCTGCCTCCGGGCGTCAGGTCGGCCGAAGCGTTCGACGATCTGGCGCCCGCTCCGCTGTTTCCCGAGGAGGCGGCCCTGATGGCGGGCCGACGGCCGCGGCGGCAGCGGCAATTCGCCACGGCACGCGCCTGCGCGCGACGCTCTCTCGCCGAACTCGGCCTGGCGCCCGCTCCGTTGCTGCCGGGGCCCGGCGGCGCTCCGCTGTGGCCGGCCGGGGTGGTGGGCAGCATCACGCACTGCGACGGCTACCGCGCGGCGGTCGTGGCCAGGTCGGCGGAGGTGACCGCACTCGGTATCGACGCGGAGCCGGCTCTTCCGCTGCCGCGCGGTGTGCTCGCGCTCGTCGCCTCGGGTCCGGAACGGGAGGCGCTGGAACGGCTCTCGCGCGAGCGTCCCGGGCCGTCCTGGGACCGGCTGCTGTTCTCGGCGAAGGAAGCGGTCTACAAGGCGTGGTTCCCGTCGGCGGGACGCTGGCTGGGCTTCGCCGACGCCGAGGTGCGGCTCGGCCCGGCCGGTACGTTCACCGCGCGGCTGCACCCGGCCGACCCGCCTCCGCGCGCGTACACCCGGTTCGCCGGCCGGTGGCTGATACGCGGAGAACTGCTGGTGACGGCGGCGGTGGGAGTGCGGACGCCGGAGGCTCGGTAAGCATCCGCCGGGACCGCGTGATACCTCGACCGCGTGCGGTACGGCGCCGACGGCGACCCGCGAACCGGCCTCGCCGAGGCGGCCGGGCCCCGGCGGAATCAGCGGTCCAGCACCACCGTCCGGGCCGGCGCGCCGGGCCGCCCGGCGGACTCGGCCCGGCCGCCTCTGCGAAACTCCTGAGGGCTCACGCCGCGTACGCGCTTGAAGGCGGCGCTCAGCGCGAAGGCCCCGCTGTAGCCGACCCGGCGGGCCACCGTCGCCACGGTCGCGTCCGGCTCACGCAGCAGGTCCGCGGCGAGTGTGAGGCGCCAGCCCGTCAGATACGCCATCGGCGGTTCCCCGACGAGCTGCGTGAAGTGGCGGGCGAGTCCAGCCCGGGAGACTCCGACGGTGTCCGCGAGCGACGCCACCGTCCAGGCCTTTCCCGGCTGTTCGTGCAGCAGCCGCAGCGCCGGACCGACCACCGGGTCGCTCTGGGCGCGGTACCAGGCGGGAGCGCCGGACTCGGGCGCCGCGAGCCAGGTGCGCAGCACACTGACGAGCAGCAGGTCCAGCAGCCGGTCCAGGACCAGTTCCTGGCCGATCTCGTCCTTGCCGATCTCCGCGGCGAGGATGTGTACGAGCGGGTTGTCGCCGGCTTCGGCGGGGCGGACGAGCAGTACGGGCAGCGCGGCCAGCAGCCGCCGGCCGATCTCGCTGGGCGCCTGGTAGGTGCCGCTGAGCATCACCGCGGAGCCGACCCGGGTGTCGTCGCCCCAGGTGCGTACTCCGAGCGCCATGGTCTCGGTGACGTCCTCGCCGTCGGTGGTGTTGCAGCGCTGTTCGGGCCCGACGACGATCTGGACGGCCGTCTCGGGCCGGTCGGAGATGGTGTAGGCGTCGGGGCCGCGCATCACCGCGACGTCTCCGGGCCGCAGTTGGACGGGACGCCCGTTGTCGGGAAGCACCCACGCGTCGCCGCGCACCATCGTCACCACGGAGATGGGCGCGCGGTCCTCCACCCGGAGGGACCACGGCGGATTGAAGACCGACTTGAGCAGGAACGCGCCGCGGGCCTTCGGACCTTCGAGCAGACCGGTCAGTGTGTCCATGTCATCACCTTAGACGTCTCCGTATGAATGGTCACCGGATTCGACAGATCCGTCTCAGGAGGAGCGATGTCACAGCGGGCGCGATGAGGCGCGCCCGCCCTCCCCGCGGGGGAACGATTAGGAGGGCGGGCGCGGTCCGGGGCGGACGCCGGCGGCCGGCCGGTCATCCGGTGGGTCAGGGCCGGGCGGCCGCGCCTCGGCCGTGCAGGACGAGAGCGCGTCCGAGGGCACCGAGGGCCGCCGTACAGGCCAGCGTGCGGACGATGTTGGCAGCGGCCCAGGGCCGCTCGAAGCTGCCGCGCAGCGCGCCGAAATCGGTGTTTCCTGGCGACGGACCGGGCCGGGCCAGCATCCTGTTGAGCGGGATGTTGACGCACATCGTGATCACGACGGACAGCGCGTAGAGGGCGAAGGCGGCCCGGGTCCAGCGCGCGGCGTCCGGATGCCCGAGGCGCCGCTGGAGAGCGGCGGCGATCCCCGTGGCGAGGAACACGCCGACGAACAGCAGGCCGAACAGGGCGCTGTTGTCGATGACCTCGTTGATGCTCCGCATCACGGTCACGAAGGTGTGGTCGTCGGCTCCGGCGAGGCCGGGCATGACCGACACGTCGAAGGCGAAATAGAGCCCCGCCATCAGTCCGGTGCCGACAGCGGCGGCGACGAGCACGGGGCGGGCGGCCGCGTCACGGCGGCCGAGGGTCACCGGCGAGGCGCCGGGTGCGGCTGGAACGGTGTGCATCGGGCTTCCTCATCCGGTCGGTCGTCGGGGCCGGGGCGCGGCGCCATGAGAGTGGACGGTGCGGTCAGGACGGCCTGGTCACACCGGCGAGGGTGCGTTCGTAGCGCCGCCGCAGCACGGTGTTGCCGATCAGCCGGACGGGCGGCGGGATGGTCGCGGCCACCTGGGCCACGGAACGCCGGTCCGCGCCGTCGAACATCCAGGGCTGCAGCGAGCTCATCACCTTCAGTGGCGCGCTGGCGATCACCTTCCGCTCGACCGCGAGGTACTCGTCCGGCGAGAGCCGGGCGAAGACGGGGAAGGACACCGCCTCCTCGTCCCTGAGGTGGTCGCGGAGGACGGAGCCGAAGCGGGTGGCGGCGGTGACGACCGGCGCGTCGCCCCGGAGTGCGGACGTGACCGCGTCCATGGCCCGGTCGAGGACCGCGTGGTCCTCGCCGAGGAGCCGCGCCTCGGCGGCGAACTCCGGCGCCGTCCTGAGCAGTCCGGGCCAGAGCACATCGTCCTCGCTGCGGTGGTGCCAGTCGATGATGTCGCGCAGTTGCTGCCACCAGACACCGGCCGGGCCGAGCCCGGCACTGGTGAGGACGGGCGCGGCGGCGAGCAGCCGCTGGGCGTCACGGCGCATCGCGATGTGCATCAGCGCGAATCCGTGGAAGTGACCGGGCAGGGAACGGAGTCCGTGCTCGCTGGACATGGGGGTACTCATGGCCGCCTCCTCATGGTGCTGCGTCGTTCTCTCAGGGCCCCGGCGGTGGTACCGGCCGCGGAAGTCCTCCGCGGCCGGCGCCACCGGCCGTACTACGTGGTCAGACGTTCCAGACGCCGCTCGCGGCGGCGTCGCGGGCGAACTCGGAGAAGTCGCGGGGCTTACGGCCCAGGGCTTCCTCCACACCGTGCACCAGGTGCGCGTTGCGCCCGTCGAGAACCATGCCGAACAGATCCGCGAATTCGACCGGCAGGCCGTTCTCCGCCAGCACGGCGCGGTACGCGTCCTTGGTGACCGGGATGTAGGCGATCGTCCGGCCGGTGGCCTTGGACAGCTCGTCGGCAACATCGCCGTAGCTCAGCAGCCGCGGACCGGACAGCTCGTAGGTCTTGCCGATGTGCTTGGGATCGGTCAGCGCGGCGACGGCCACATCGGCGATGTCGTCGGCGTCCAGGAACGCCTCAACGGAGTCGCCGGTCGGAAGGGCCAGCTCACCGGCGAGGACGGGCTCCAGGAAGAAGCTCTCGCTGAAGTTCTGGTTGAACCAGCTCGCCCGCACGACCGTCCAGTCCGCGCCGGACTCCTTCAGCTTGTCCTCGCTGATCCGCGCGCCCTCCTCGCCTCGGCCGGAGAGCAGCACAAGGCGGCGCGCGCCGCCGGCGACGGCGGCCTTCGCGAACGCTCCGACGGCCTCGGCGGCGCCGGGGAAGGCGAGGTCCGGATAGTAAGTGACGTATACGGCTCCGACACCTTCGAGCGCGCCCTCCCAGGTGGCGGGATCTTCCCACACGAAGGGCACATCGGCGTTGCGCGAGCCGATCCGTACGGGCAGGCCCCGTGCGGCGAGCCGCTCCGCGACCCTGCGGCCCGTCTTGCCGGTGCCACCGATGACAAGGGTCGTCTTCGTCTCTGTCCGGGCGTTCTGCGTGGTCTGAGTCATGAGTACAGTCAAGTCCACTCCCGTGAGACGCGACATAGCCACAAAGCTCAGTTCCATACGCGTGCGTCCAGGGTCTCTCCGCGGAGGCGCTCGCCGGACACCGGTGCCCTCTCCGGACCGGGCCGGTTCCGGCCGGAGTTCAGGAGTTGCCCATGCCGCCGCAGACGTTGATCGCCTGAGCGGTGATGGAAGCGGCGCTCTCCGACGTGAGATAGCCGACCAGGCCGGCGACCTCCTCCGTGGTGGAGTACCGGCCGAGCGGGATCTTCGCCTCGAACTGCTCCTGCACGAAGTCCTCGGTGGTGTCCCACGCGGCGGCATACCCCTGCCGGACCTGCTCGGCGATCGGGGTCTCCACATATCCCGGGCAGATCGCGTTCACCGTGACGCCGACCGGTGCCAGCTCCTTGCCGAGCGCCCGGGTGAAGCCGACGACGCCGTGTTTGGACGCGGTGTACGGGGCTCCCATCAGAACGCCCTGCTTCCCGGCGATCGAGGCGATGTTGATGATGCGGCCGTAACCGGCCTCCACCAGGCCGCCGTTCAGCAGCACCTCGCGGGTCAGCAGGAACACACCATTGAGATTGGTGTCGATGACGTCGTACCAGAGTTCGTCGGTTATCTCGGCGGTGGGCCCGCCGCCGCCCCGGCCCGCGTTGTTCACCAGGACGTTGACCGGGCCGAACTGTCCGACGACGGCGGCCACCAGAGCGCGGACCGACGCCCGGTCCCGTACGTCGGCCACCGTGCCCTCGGCCTCCAGTCCCTCCGCGCGTAGATCCTCGACGGTCTGCTTCACCTCTTGGGCCGTCCGCGAGCAGATGAACACACGATGACCTCGCCGGCCCAGTTCCCGTGCGACGCCGAGACCTATCCCGCGTGTCGCGCCCGTGATCAGGGCCACCGGGTTTCTTGGCGCCCTCACCGGATTTCCCCGGCACTCGGCCGACCTGGAATGTGAATCTCCACGGTTTTCCTCCGTACCTCGTCGAATCCCCGTCGAATCGCACCTCTTCGACGCCGGGTACGTTAGTCGCGCGCGTACTTTGGTCCTTGAATTCTTGAGCACCCGTCAAGTCCGTCTCCAAGACCCTTATTCGCCACACGCGGCAGGGCACCTGAAGGCCACCGGACGGTTCCGGCGGAATTTCTTTTCCATTCGCCCAAACGGCCCTGACACCGGAAAGCGACCCGGCCGGAAAGCGCGGAAGGCCGATTCCACGGCCGCCCGGCTGAGGGCTGTCCCGTAATCCCTGGTGGATCAGCGCGCGGCGTCGGACGCGGTGGATCGCGAGGCGGAGGGGCGCTCGCACACGGGATGTATTCGAGCGTTCCGGCGACGCGGCGAGGCGACGCGGCTGCCGTCGCGCGCCCGCCGGGGATCACGGGACAGCACTCGGCAGCGGACGGCGGCATTACGGTGTGTGCTCGTCCGGGCTTCAGCTCACGCGCACGAGGGGCTCGCGAGGCGTCTCCGCCGCCGGAGGCGCGGACTCCGGTCCCGCCATGAGAATCGATCGCTGCAGCCGTCGCAGCCCCGCGGACGGTTCGAGACCCAGCTCCCTCACCAGCGTGCCGCGCAACCGCTGATACACGTTCAGCGCCTCACCGCGGCGCCCCGAGCGGTACAGCGCCAGCATGAACTGGCCGTGCAGATTCTCGTGGGTGCGGTAACGGCTGACGAGCACGGTCAGTTCGGCGAGCAGCTCGCGATGGCGGCCCAGCCGGAGATCGGCTTCGATCCGCTGGTCGAGCGCGCACAGCCGGCTCTCCTCCAGCCTCTTGATCTCCATGTCGAGCTGGGCCCCGCCCTGCACATCGGCGAAGGCCGGCCCGCTCCACAGCGCGAGCGCCTCCCTCAACTGCCGGGCCGCGCGCGGATGGTCGCCGGCGTCCATCGCCCGGTAGCCGAGACCGGCGAGCCGGTCGAACTCCCTGACATCACTCGTCCCGCCGCCGCTGTCGAGGCGGTAGCCGCCCGGCAGGGTGACCAGTACATCCTTGGCGGTCCGCTCCTCGCCTTCGTCGGCCCCGTGTGTCAGAGCCGTCGCGATGAGGGACCGGAGTTGCAGCACGTAGGTCTGGAGCGTGGTCCGGGCGCTGCGCGGCGGCCCGCCGGCCCACAGCTCCTCGATCAGCGCGGTCACGGGCACCACTTGGTCGGCGTGGAGCGCCAGTAACGCGAGCACCTGCCGCGGCTTGGGTGCCGTCGGTGTGATCGATTTCCCGTTCTGTCTCACAGCCAATGCGCCCAGTACGTCGATGTCCACGCGTCTCCCCAATCCCTGCAGGTGAAGTCAGTACCGTTCGAGGCCGCTCACGGGGTGCGATTGCTGCGCATGGATTCAAAAACAGGACAGACGGTTTGTCAATACCAAACCGTCCAGACTGTTTTTTGTTAACTCTCCGTACATCGATCTCACTCTTCGATCATGACCCGGGCTCGATTCGGGCACTTCGGACCGGTCAGGCGGGCTTCTCGACACAGGGGCCCGGCACGGTCATCGGTGAGCAGGACCCGCAGGTCACCACGGTATCCAGAGCGCGCCGCGCGGCGATTCTCGGTAGTATCAGCTCCCAGAACCGGGTCAGCGTACGCCGCGAGATCCACTCCTTGTCGTCCCGTGCTCCCAACACCTCAAAACCGACCGTTGCCGCCATGACGGCACACACCACATCGTCCGGCGACACTCCGTCCGCCAAGTTGCCCTCGGACGCGGCGCGCTGCAGCACGCTCTCGATCCAGCGCCGCCACTGCCGTCTCAGGTCGAGGCCGCCGGTACGCGAGATATCGCCGCTCAGCTCGAAGCCGGCCCGTACGACGACGCTCTCGTCGAGGCCGCGCATCAGCGCGTGCGTGGCGTCGACAAGCAGTTGCAGCGCCTCCGTCCCCTCCGCCCGGCAGCGCTCCGTGAGCAGCCGCACCTCCTGGCCGGCTTCCTCCTCAACAGCCCTGGCCAGGGCTTCCTTGGTGTCGAAGTGAAAGTGCAGCGCACCGTTGCTCACTCCGGCCCGCCGACTGATCGTGGTGAGCGACGCCGGCACGAACCCCTCGCGTGCGAATACCTCCGCGGCGGCCCGGATCAGCGATCGACGCGTACGGGCGGCACGCTCCTGCTTGACCATCAACGTCTCCAGATGTCGGGAAGACCGGAAGGCGATGCGCGGTACGCGGCCCGACATTAACAAACCGTCGACGCGGTTTGTATAAGGAATACGCGACTCTGGACCGCCGGCCCCTCTCCGAGGGACCCCGCGACTCAAGAGCGACTCAAGACACACTGGAGCGCGGCTGGAGAGCGGCTTGATCGAATGAACCTCGTCGGAGCGGTGACCGGACGGTGGGATCGGCGAATCGGCGGAGCCGCTCGGTCACATCCCGTCAGCCGACCGGTCACGGCCCGTCAGTGGAGCGACGTCGGGGGCGCCTCAGCCGTCGGCCGGCTCCCGGCCGTCCGCCCGGTCGGCCGCGTCAGCCGTCTCCGTGGTCTCCGCCGCGGCGAGTATCCGGGCCGCTTCGACCCGGGCGCCGCGGTCGTGCGCCACATCCAGTCCGAGCAGCAGACGCGGCATCACCATGCTGGGCAGAAGGTGTTCCCACATCACCGAGACCCGGCGCTCGACGTCCTGACGGCCGGCCATGACCCGCGAGTAGACATGGATCCCCGTCCAGGCACCGACGAGCAGCTCGGCGGTCTCCCTCGGATTCACATACGGCAGGAGCTCTCCGCGCTCCTTGGCCTGGACCAGCAGGTCCTCGCTCAGCCGGGACCACACCGGGAAGGGGCCGTCGTCGGAGAAGTCGACCGATCCCTGCTCCACGGCCAGGCGCGTACCGGCCCGCAGGATCATGTCGTGCAGCGAGCGGTGCGCCACGACCATCGTCACATCGATCAGCTCCTGGACCTTCCAGTCCGCCGGGCCCACGACAAGATCTCTGGTCTGGGCGCGCAGCACGCCCCGGGCCAGATCCTCCTTGGACGGGAAGTGGAAATAGAGAGCGCCCTTGGTCACCGCTGACCGTGCGAGAATCTCCGCGATCGTGGCGGCGTCATAGCCGTACTGGTCGAAGACCGAGGCCGCCGCCTCCAGGATCGCAGCGCGCGTTCTGATCGCTCGCTGTTGCTGCGCCATGCGGTGGCTCCCGTCGTGCTGTACGAGAGGTCTTCGCGCCGCCCGCACACGAGACCTCTGCCGTTCCACGTCAAGCCTACCGACTAAACCGGGCGGTCTGTATATTCCCCGGCTCCGGGAGAGCTCGATCCCTCCCGTCCCGCATCCGTGCTCCACGGGGAGACTTCATGTCCGACATGGCATTCCGGATGGACGGCCCTTCGCGCACCGAGACTCCGGCCCGGCCGGCCGGCACCGAAGGCCGGGTCCCGGCAGGGCCACGACTCACCACCACGGTGCCCAGAGAATTCGTGCACCGCGCCGCGGTGGCGGAGGTGCTGCTCACCGGCTGGCACAGGACCGACGAGGCCCGCTTCGCGGTGACGGCCCAATGGCCGCGGCTGCACAGCTTCTTCAGCCCGGTCCAGGGCCGCCACGATCCGCTGCTGGCCGCGGAAACAATCCGCCAGGTCGGTTCCCTGCTGGCGCACACCGAGTTCGGTACACCCCTGGGACACCATTTCCTCATGCGGGACCTGTCCCTCACCGTCGAGCCGCGGCATCTCGCGATCGGTGAGGTCCCCGCCGGCCTCGAACTCGACGTCACCTGTTCGCGGATACGGCGGCGCGGCGCCGAACTCGCCGGGCTGCGCTACGAGGCCGTCGTCCACCGCGACGGGCAGACCGTCGCCACCGGCGGCGCCTCCTTCGACTGCGTCGCTCCCGCCGTCTACCGCCGACTGCGCGGAGAGCGCGCCGTCTCCTCCGGCGTACGGAGACCGCCGCTGGGAACGCCTGTCCCGCCGGGCAGCGTCGGCCGCTCCACACCGCTGGACGTGGTGCTGTCCCCGACCGGCGACGCCCAGGTCTGGCAGCTCCGTGCCGATCCCGGGCACCCCATCCTCTTCGACCACCCGGTCGACCACATCCCGGGCATGGTCCTGCTCGAAGCGGCCCGCCAGGCCGCCAACTCGCTGATGCGTGCCGGTCATTGCGTACTGACCAGCTTCTCCGCCGAGTTCCCGCGCTTCGCCGAGCTGGACCTGCCGTGCCGGATCGAGGCGCGGAACATGCCCGGCGACTTCGCCGGACTCCCGTCGGTCCTGGTGACCGGCCACCAGGAGGACGAAGAGGTGTTCCGCTGCGTCGTCAGCGCGCCGCTCTCCGACTCCTGAGGACGGAGCGGGTCCCGCCGGTGCGGGCCCGGCCCGCACCGGCGCGCGCCGGCCGACTCGGCCCGGGGCGGTGGGAAGCCGTCTCACAGCACGGTGAAACCTCCGTCCACCGGAAGGACCGCGCCGGTGACGAACGAGGCCCGCTCACTGCACAGCCAGGCCGCGGCCTCGGCCACCTCCACCGGATCCGCCGTGCGCGGCTGCGGGGTCGACCGGTGAAGTAACTTCTCCGCCTCGGGATATCTGTCGAACCACTCCTTCACCACCTCGCTGCCCGCCATGCCCGGCGCGATCGCGTTGACGCGTATCCGCCGGGCTCCGTACTCCGCGGCGGCCGCCCGGCTCAGGCCGATCACGGCATGCTTGGCCGCCACATACGCGGCGGAGACGGGTGTCGCCACCAGCCCGGCCACACTGCTGCTGTTGACGATCGAACCACCTCTGCCGCTCTCCAGCATCACGGCGATCTGATGGCGCAGACCGTTCCACACACCACGGACATTGGTGTCCATGATCGTTTCGTATTCGTCGTCGCCCGTCAGATGCAGCGGTGTCTGCTGGGCGCCCAGGCCCGCGTTGTTGAAGGCCGCGTCCAGTCCTCCGAAACACTCCACCGCCGTCCTCACCGCGCGGGCCACATCGCTCGACCTGGCCACATCACCCACCACGTATTCCGCCTTCCCACCCGCCTCTCTCACTTTCTCCGCGACGGCCGCGAGCCGCTCCTCCCGCCGTGCCAACAGCACCACCGAAGCCCCTTCGCGCGCGAAGACCGCAGCGGCGGCGGCACCGACGCCGCTGCTCGCGCCGGTGATGAGAGCGGTTTTCCCGGTCAGCATGAGTGAGTTGGTCGACATGGCCGGAGTGTGCCAGTGGGCCGCCCGTCGCGGAGCACTTTGAGATTTTTCCAAGCCGGACAACCGGCCAGGGCGCGTCGCGAACGTCCCACCTGGCCGGCGACGCCCTCCGGGCGGACGGCGCCACATGCGCGGCACGACCTAATACGCTTGTCCGGTGCTGTCCGCCGCGTGTTCCTCGACCACGTCGAGATACGCGGAGGTCCGGGCCCGCGAGGCCGGACGCCATGTCGGCGGGACCCTCCGCAGCGCGCGCCGCCGGGAGCGGCGGGTGAGCAGGTCGACGGAGAGAGCGGTCCTCGGTGACAGCAGAAAGGCACGGGCCCGCCGCCGCACCCGGTGCCGCAGGGTCAGATAAAATCCCAGGGCCACAAGGAAGTTGACGGCCACTTTGCCGACGATGCCCCAGACCGAGTTCAGCAGTGGCGAGTCGAAGAACCAGTGCATGGCCATGGCGGTCAGTACGCAGAGCACCGCCGGAATGATCCGGCGGCGCGCGGGCCGGTCGTCATGGGCGAGCAGGATCCCGATCCCGGTTCCGGCGACGGCGCTCATCGCCCAGTGCGAGCCCAGACCGGTCAGCAGGACCCGGGTGGCGAAGGACTGCGTGACATCGGTGCTCCCGTTCACTCCTCCACTCGCCAGAATGGAGTTCATCGCGTACGTCCAGTTCTCCACGACCTGGAAGCCCAGCCCGGTGAACGCGCCGAGGAAGAACCCGTCGAGCGGCCCCCGGACCAGCCGCCGCGCGCCCAGGGCGATCAGCGCGACCCCGGAGAGTTTGAGGAGTTCCTCGTTCAGCGGTGCGGTGAGGGCCGCCGCCCACCGGGATCCGAAGTCGATACCGGCCTCCTTGAACCAGATGCCCTGCAGCCCCGTATTGGCCACGATGGCGCAGCCGGTCGCCGCGGTGGCTCCCCAGGCGACGGCGCTCCAGGTCCACACGCGCCGCGGTGGCTGGATGGGCCGTAGCCGCCTCAGCACCGCCACGCCGATACCGAGAGTGATCACGAGCAGCGCCAGCGCCAGCAGCCCCAGGCCGGGAAAGACGCGGATGACGGCGGCGAACTCGAAGATGATCAGTGCCGCGCCCAGAAGGCACAGAGCGGCGCAGAGCCAGCCGACCGGCCGCCGTCGCAGGTGACGGCGCACGGACGCGTACGCCGCGGAGGCGACGTCCGTCGTCACAGCCTCTCCCCCGGAAAGGAGACGCTGCGGGCCGTGGCCGTGGCGTCGGCCAGCGGGCCCGGTCCGGTCCCCGGCTCCGCCAGTACGATGACCTCCACCGCGTAACTCCGCCCGGGCGGCAGCCACACGGTGGCCGAACCGGCCCGGCCGTCCCGGATCAGTGCCCCGGTCCGGCCCACCGCTCCCCCGGCGCTGATGACCGGCCGGGGACTGCCCAGGCGGCTGTCGCCGTCCGCGACGGACTGGACCTTGCGCAGCCCCGTCCACAGCTCTGCGACTCCGCCGGTGCCGGGGAAATCGACATAGTCGGCGACGAGCTCGACGCCGTCCCGGGACAGTGTGTACGCCGAGTCGGGATCGCTCGCCGACTTGCTCAGCACCCAGCCCGGGCCCACCACTCGCAGCGTGGCGATGTCGTCCGCCGGTCCCAGTTCCAGGATCGTGCCGTCCCGCAGGCCCTCGCCGTTGTCGAGGGTCTGGTCGATCAGCGGCCAGCCGGCCGTCAGAGCGGCCATGACAAGCAGGACGCCGACGACCGGCCACCGTGCGGACCGGAAGGACCGAGGAGGTGAGTGCCGGGTGGCCGATGCGGAGTCCATTCACCCACCGTCGGCCAGGCGCGGCTCCTACGCAGCGTCAGTGACTCATACGGGTGGTCGACGAGCCTGTGCGGATCCTCCCGCTCAGAGGACGGCCCGGGCGTCGTGACGCAGAGGTGTCAGTTGTTCGATGTCATAGCGCAGCCGCAGCTCGGCGATCGCTTCCGGATCGGGCGGCCCGCCGTCCTTGAGGATGCCGAGCAGCTCCTCGAAGTACCGCTCGTGGTCGGACGGCGGTGACGCCTGGAAGAACACGGTCGCCGGTCCGTCGCTCCGGTTGGCGAACGCGTGCGGGCAGCCCGACGGTACGACGATGACCGTGCCCGGTGTCGCGCGCACCGCCTTGAGGCCCGACGGGGACTCCCAGTGCCGCCAGTCGCCGGTCAGTACACGCGGTTCGAAGGCGAGGACGTCCAGCTCACCGTCGAGTACGTAGAACAGCTCCTCGCTGTGCGCGTGCCGGTGGGCGCCGACGTCGAAGCCGGGCGGGACGACGACCTCGAAGCTGGAGGCGACCCGCGAGTGCTCTCCGGTGACCTTGAACGTCACCTGCTGGGCCGCGGTGCGGATGGTGGTGCCTCCGCCCGGTGGGACGATCAGGCCCTCGCTCTGCCTCAGCCGGGTCATGCGGTGCTCCAAGACGGTGGGATGCGGTCGTACGGCCGGGCGCGGCGGCCGGCGGTCGTGCTCGTCGCGTTCGCCGTCACAGCCGGCTCACCGGTTCGCCGGTGGGCGGGCGCTTGGTCTTTCCCGGCGAGGTGCCCAGTACCTGGCGTTCCGCCGTGTCGTGTCCGGTGCCGGTCCCGGTGGTGGTCCAGCGTCCCAGGCACATCTCGGCCGTGATGCCGGGCCCGAAGCCCGCGATGATGCCCCGGGCGCCGTCGGCCGCGCCGCCCTCGTCGAAGAGCCTGCGCACGGCGTCGAGGACGACGGCGCTGGCGATGTTGCCGTACTCCGTGAGCGTGCCCCGGCTGAACCGGAACGCCTCGGCCGGCACTTCCAGGAAATGGCTGAGGTCGTCCAGGATGCGCGGCCCGCCGGCGTGGATGATGTAGAAGTCGAGGCCGCCGGCGTCCCAGCCGTGTTCCGCGGCCATCGTCCTGAGCGCCGGTGCCAGCGGTTCCATCGTGGTGGGCACCCGCTTGTCCAGCAGGAAGTGGAATCCGGTCGCCCGGACGCTGTAGGCGATCCAGTCGGTCGTGTCGGGCACCAGGTGCGAGCCGTTCCGCTCCAGCACGACGCCTATGCCGCCCTTGCCGCGTACGACGGCGGCGGCGACCGCGTCGCCGAACAGGCCGTTGGACAGCAGCGAGCCGACTCCCAGGTCGGTCGGCTGGTAGCACAGCGAGCAGAACTCACACGCGATGATCAGCACGTTGGCTTCCGGGTACGCCTTGCAGAAGTCGTGCGCCCGGTTGATGGCCGCACCGCCGGCGGCGCAGCCGAGCTGCGCGATCGGGAGCTGCCGGGTGTAGCTGTTGAAGCCCATGGTGTTGATCAGCCAGGCCGTCAGTGAGGGCATCATGAAGCCCGTGCACGAGACGTAGACGATCATGTCGATGTCCGCGGCGCGCAGGTCGGCGTGGTCGAGAGCGCGGCGTATCACGTCCGGCACCCGTGCCTTGGCCTCGGCCTCGTACAGCTTGTTCCGGTCCTCGAAGCCGGGATGGCGAAGTGTCTGCTCGATGGGCTGGACGATATGGCGTTGGGCGACTCCGGTGTTCTCGATCAGACGAAGCGCCAGCGCCAGTTGCGGATGGTCCGCGTGCAGCGAGCGAGCGAGAGCGAGGGTGTCCTCCATCGTGATCACGTGCTCAGGGACCGAGACCGCGGGTTTGCACAGAGTCGCCACGACGCTCTCCTTCACTCGTGTTCGCAGTGAACTGCGGCCCACACTCATGGGTGTTCCGCCACCCCGCAACCCGGGAAACACGGGCGAAACGGGTGGTAGCAGGGCCCCTCGGGGAGGGACAGGCGCCCGATCAGAAGGACCTTCGCGGGCTCCATCCGGGTGAATTACGGAAGGTACGAGCGGGATGGCGGATCCGGCCGCACCGCCGGCTCCCGGGGCCGGATCCGGTGACGGCCGCCGCCCGAGCGGCACGGGACGGCCTGCCGAAGAAAACCGACTGCCCTGATCCCTTCACGCGCGGGCTGTCCGATGCCGGCGTCCCGCCGGAACGGACCTGACGCGGGCGGACTTCCTCGGAGCGACGGCGCGCCGGACCTCGGCCGCGCCAATTATTGTGCGCGCGGGAGGTGTGACAAATCTCGTTGAGCACTATAGTACGGGGTGGGCGGTTTGTTTTCCGCCGCGGCCAAGGCCGGGCCCATGGGCTCCCGTCCCGGCCGCGGCGACAGATGGTTCGGCGCGACCCGGGTCCGTAGAAAGGCTTCTCATGGCAACACAGGAGCGCGCCATCAGGACGCGCCTGGCGATCCTGGAGGCGGCGGGCGCGGTCTTCGACGAGTACGGCTACGCGTCGACGACACTCACCATGGTCCTGGAGCGGGCTCAGGTCACCAAGGGCGCCCTCTACTTCCATTTCCAGTCGAAGGAAGCCCTGGCCCAGGCGGTACTGGACGAGCAGGTGCAACTGGGCAGTGTGCCGCCGCAGGCATGCAAGCTGCAGGAGGTCATCGACATCACCTTCGCCGTGGCCCATCGGCTCCTGGAGAACGCCCTGCTCAGGGGAAGCGTCCGGCTCACCGTGGACCAGGGCGCGCCTCCCGGTGTCGACCACAGCGGGCCCTTCCGCCAGTGGCCGGAGCATCTGATCGCACTGATGGAACAGGCCCGTGAGCAGGGCGAGTTGCTGCCCAGTGTGCAGCCGCGTGACACGGTGGAGCTCCTGGTCGGCGCGTTCGCCGGAATCCAGTTGATGTCCCGCGCGCTCACCCATCGTGAGGATCTGGGCCGCCGCGTCTCCCTGCTGTGGGAGCACATCCTGCCCAGCATCGCGGTCCCCGGGCTGATGTCCGGCATCGACACCGCGCCCGACCGGGGCGCGCGTGTGACGGCGGCGAGTCTCTCCGTCTGACCGATGATTCTGCTGACCGGAGTCACCGGCACCGTAGGACGGCTGGTGGCGGAGCGGCTGCGCACCGACGAACCCGTCCGTATTCTCTCCCGCGATCCCCGTCGTATCGCCGCGCTCACGGGCCCCGGAACCGAGGTCGTGGGCGGCGACTTCGCCGATCCGGCGAGCCTGACAGCGGCGCTGCGCGGCGTCAGAGCCGCCTTCCTCGTCACCTCCGACCCGCTGACCCACGCGCATGACGAGCACTTCGTCGCGGCGGCCCGCGTCGCCGGCGTACGCCGCGTGGTGAAGCTCTCCGCGCTGGCGGTGGCCGAGCCGGACGCGACCGATCTGATCACCCGCTGGCAGCGGGACAACGAGGAACTCGTCCGGGCCTCGGGCGTCGAGTGGACCTTCCTGCGGCCCCGGGCCTTCATGTCCAACACACTGGGCTGGGCGCGTTCCGTCCGGGACGACGGCGTGGTGCGCGTATTCAACGGCACCTCACCCCATGCCACCGTCGATCCCCGCGACATCGCCGACACCGCCGTGCTGTCCCTCACCGGCACCGGACACGGAGGCCGGGCCCATCCGCTGACCGGACCCGCCGCGATCAGCGCGGTCGAGCAGGTCGGAGTCCTGGCGGAGCTGCTGGAACGCCCCCTTGAATGTGTGGAATTGACGCCGCATCAGGCGCGCGAGAGGCTGCTTGCCCGCTATCCGGCCGCCGTGGCCGACGCGCTCATGGAAGGCGCCGTACGACAGCGGTCCGGTGCCAAGAGCCGGGTGGAGCCCACGGTGGAGGCCCTGTTGGGCCGGGCGGCCGGGACGTATCGCGCCTGGGCGGAAGACCATGTCCGGGCCTTCCTGCCCGTCTGAAGAACCCTGCCCGGCTCCTCAGGACTCTCCTCCGTAGGAGAGTTCGCTGGCCAGGAGGGCGGCGCCGACGACCCCGGCCCGGGAGCCGAGTTCGGACATGACGATCGGCAGATTCCCGGTGGCGAGCGGAAGCGAGCGTTTGTACACCACGCTGCGGATCTCGGCGAGCAGGACATAGCCGAGACCCGACAGACCGCCGCCGATCACTATCATCGACGGGTTCATAAAGCTGACCAGGGTGGCGAGGACCTGTCCGACCCGGTGTCCGCCGGTCCTGATGAGATTGACAGAGGCGTTGTCGCCGCCGGAGGCGCACTCTCCGACGTCCACCGCGGTCAGTGTGCCCTGGACGGCGAGCCGCTCGGCCAGCGCTCCCGACTGGCCGGAGCGGGCCGCCTCGGTGGCGTCCCGGGCGAGCGCGACGCCACCGAAGTACGCCTCCAGACAGCCGGTGTTGCCGCAGGAACAGACGGGCCCGTCGGCCTCGACCTGGATATGGCCGATGTCCCCGGCGCATCCCTCCGCGCCGCGGTAGATGCGTCCGTCGTGCTGCACACCGGAGCCGATGCCACTGCCGATCTTGACAAAGAGCAGATGGTCGACGGCCCTCGCGACCCCGCTGTGTTTCTCACCGAGGGCCATCACATTGACGTCGTTGTCGACGACCACCGGGCAGCCGTGTTCACGGGCGAGTGTGTCGCGCACCGGGTAGCGGTTCCAGCCCACCATGATCGGCGGCGAGACGGGGACGCCCTCCCGGAAGCTGACCGGTCCGGGAAGGCCGATGCCGATGGCGTCGAGACGGCTGTAGTGGCCCTGGGCGCGCATCGTGTGCAGGAGTTCGCTGACCCGGTCCAGTACGGCGACCGGTCCCGAGCGGATGTCGGCGGCCTCGGAGCAGGAGGCCACCGGTTCGAGGCCGCCGTCGGTGATCTCGATGTCGATCGAGCTGGCGCCGAGGTCGACGGCGGCGAACCGGAGACCGGGATCGAGCTGGACGAGGGTGGAGCGACGGCCGCCGCGCGAGGCGGCAGGCCCTGCCTCCAGGACCTTTCCGGTGGCGAGCATGCGATCGAGTTCGGCGAGCAGTCGCGGGCGCGGCACTTCCAGCTTGTCCGAAAGCTGGGCACGGGACAGTGGGCCGTTGTCACGCAGCAGGCTCAAAACGCGGTACTGGATGCTCACGGGCTCACTTCCTCGGAACACCATCAGGATCGGCATCCGGAACGATAGTGGAGTCGTGCCGGGCGTCAGGCCGCCGCTGTGCGGCCGCTCGCAACTTTCACACATATTGCCAGAAGTTTTTTCCAGTTCGACGAAACTCTGTAAAGAAGCACCGCTCACGGAGACACGGGAGGGCAGGGGTTGGAGCCCCTGCCCCGTGGTGGAGCGCCACCTCGCCGGTGCGAGGCGGCGCTCCCCGGTTCAGCCGGTCAGGCCCTCCTTCACGGCCAGCGCGTCACGTGCCAGCGCGGCCCGGACGGCCGCGTCGGGCACCAGTGCGGCATCGCCGGCGGACTCGGCGAACGCGTCCAGGACGGTCGCCGCTCTGCCGGCCCGCCCGGCCTCTGCATGAGCACGTGCCTGGTCGAGCCGGACCGTCAGCCGCTGCTCGCCCTGCGCCGTGATCAGGCCGTCGGCGCGCAGTCTCGGGATCAGCGTGCCGAGGTCCTCGAAGGACGCGCGCGTGGTGAAGTGCACGGTCTTCGTGGTGGTGTTGCCGGCCGCGTCGCGGGCCGTGACCGTGAGGTCATGGCCTCCGAGCGGCAGCCGCCACAGTTGCAGCGGCTGTCCCGAGGTGATGGCCGTCCCGTCCAGGCTGGTGGTCGCGGTGGCTCCGCCGGACACCGCGTCGGTGACCGTGACCGCCGGTGTCGGGCGTCCGGCGTCGCCGTAGACGCCGTCGGCGTCGAGGCCGGTGACCGTCACCGCGGGACCGGTCCGGTCGATCCGTACGGTGAGCACGCCGACCGCGGAGACATTGCCGCCGCTGTCGGTCGCCCGGTAGCGGACGGTGGTGTTGCCCTCCGTGGACAGGGTGACGGCGGCGTTCGCCGACAGCCAGGTGGTGCCGCCGTTCACCGAGTACTGGCGGCTGCTGACCGTGCCGTTGTCGGTGGCGGCGACGGTCAGCGACACATTGCCGGTGTACCAGCCGTTGCCGCCGGTGGGCTGCGCCGGATTGAGCGTCGCGGTCACCTTCGGCGGCGTCTTGTCGGCGACGCCCGCGCCCTGGAAGGTCAGTGCGTCCAGCTCGACACCGCCGGAGGAGGTGACGTACAGCCGCCCGCTGCCCGAAGGCGCGTCAGCCAGCGCGGTGTCGACGGTCTGCCAGCCCTCACCGGCCGGGACGGACACCGTGGCGAACGGCTCGGCGTCGGCGGACTTCCAGCGCAGGGCCAGGGTGCCGGCGCCGCCGGCGCGGGTCCGCACTCCGGTGATACCGGCGAACGAGACCGGGTCATAGGCGATCCAGTCTCCGGCGTCGAAGGACGTCAGCTTGCGCTGTCCGGACGCACCGGCGTCGTCGGCGATCGTGACCCCTTCCGCCGCGTCGTAGTGCTCGCCCTGCATCAGAGCGGGGTTGAGCACCACCTGGGCGTCGCCGGTGGCCGGCGGCACACCGCCCGCGCCCTTGTCGGTGTAGGCGATCCCGAGGACACCGAAGACGTTCTCGGTCTCTCCATGTCCGGCGTCGGCCGGTGTGACGACCGCTCCGGAGCAGCCCGTCCCGCTGTTGACCGGATGTCCGTGCTGGTTGTGTCCGAGGCCGAAGGTCCAGGCGACCTTGGCGCAGTCGACGGCGGCACCGTCCTCCGGGTCCACGATGTCGACCCCGTACGGCACGGCGTCACCCCAGTTGAAGAAACCGCCGTTGGGCGGTGAGGTGATCTCGATGGTCGGAGCGGTGTTGCCGACCGTGATCTGACGACTCGTCAATCCCGTTTTGCCCTGGGGATCGGTCACCTTGAGCCGGGCCTGGAACTGACCGTTGGCGGGATAGGTACGAGTGGCCGTGGGTCCGGTGGCGTCGAAGGTGCCGTCGCCGTCGAGGTCCCACTGATAGGTGAGGTCTCCGCCCTCCGGGTCGGTGGAGGAGCCGGCGTCGAAGGAGACCGCGAGCGGCGCGTGCCCGGAGGTGGGATCGGCCTCGATCACCGCGGTGGGAGCCTTGTTGCCCTCCGCGTAGTCGATCCGGTAGAGGCCCGCGTCGGGGTTCTGCCGGAAGAAACCGTCGCCGTAGTCCAGCACATAGAGCGCGCCGTCGGGGCCGAACTCCAGGTCCATCGGATTGTCCCACGGCGGGATGCCGTTTTCGGAGCGCTCGCTGTTGGGAAGCACGTTCTCCAGCTTGCTGACGGGGCCGTCCGGTCCTTCGAGGGTGAGGGCCGCGACGTAGTCCTGGGAGAACTCGCCGAGGAACGCCTTGCCGTCCCAGTACTCCGGGAACTTCCCCGGGGAGGGGTTGTCCGCGTCGTAGTGGTAGACCGGGCCGCCCATCGGGGCCTGGCCGCCAGGACCGCCGGGGCCCCGGAACGCGGTCAGTTCCGGCCAGGGCTGGTCGGTGTCCCTGTCCCCGTACCACAGTGTGGCCGGAGCGGCCGGCGGCAGCTCGGTCAGGCCGGTGTTCCAGCGCGAGTCGTTGACCGGCGCGGCGCAGTCGAAGGCCGGGCCCGGGGTCAGGGTGGCGAAGTCGAAGTCCCGGTAGGGATGGGTGTTGTCACCGGTGCAGAACGGCCAGCCGCTGTTCAGCGGCTTGGTGGTGGTGTTCCACTCGACGTATCCCATGGGCCCGCGGTTCGGGTCGGCGTTTCCGGCGTCGGGGCCGTAGTCGCCCCACATCACCGCGCCGGTCTCCTGGTCCACCGTCATCCGGTAGGGATTGCGCAGGCCCATCACGAAGATCTCGGGACGGGTCTTGGCCGTGCCGACCGGGAACAGGTTCCCGTCGGGGATGGTGTAACTGCCGTCCTCCTGGACGTCGATCCGCAGGATCTTGCCCTTGAGGTCATTGGTGTTGCCGGAGCCGCGGCGCTCGTCGAGGCCCGGGTTGTAGGTGGCCGCGTCGTTGATCGGTGTGTAGCCGCTGACATTGGGGCCGGACGCCGGAGTGTTGCCGCCGGTGGACAGATAGAGGTTGCCGTCCGCGTCGAAGTCCACGTCTCCCGCGACGTGGCAGCACTGGCCGCGGTTGGTGTCGACGCGGATGATCTCCTGAGCGGTGGAGAGGTCCAGCTTGTCGCCGGTCCACTTGTAGCGGGTGAGGCTGTCGTATCCCTCCCACTGCTTCCAGTACGAGTCGTTCTGCCCGGCGGGCAGTCGCTCCGGTGCCGAACCGGCCGGAGTGTCGAGCGGCGGCGAATAGTAGAGATACACCCAGTGGTTGGTGGCGAAGTCCGGGTCCAGCGTGACGGTCTGGAGACCCATCTCGGAGTTCTGGTACACATCGATGTGGTTGGCGACCTTGGTCACACCACTGCCGGGGTCGGTGAGCCGCAGATCGCCGTTGCGGGCGGTGTGCAGCACCCGGCTGTCGGGAAGCACGGCGAGGTCGATCGGTTCGCCGGTGTCCTTGGTCAGAGTGACTTTCTCGTAGTTCGCCCAGTCCAGGGCGTGTTCGTCGCCGGGATGCGCCTGTGCGGTGGGCGCGACGGCCACCCCGCCCAGCGCGGGCAATGCCGCGAGCAGGACCCCTGTGATCAGGCGTCTCAGGGTACGGTGCACGATGATGCGTCTCCTTGGTCGCTGGCGGTCAGGGATTGCGCGGCCGGGCCCGTCCCGCCGGCCGGACCGTGGCAGCGGTGCGGCGCTCCGGCGGGTGCGGGCCCGTCCGTGTGCGTGTGCGAGAGGCCGCGGCGCATGGTCGCGCGCGCCGCGGCCTCACCATGTGCGCAGCGTCAGGCGAGCAGTTCCGTCAGGCCGTTGAAGCTGCGCTCGGCGGCACCGAGCGAACCGGGCGGGTTCGGGAGGGCGTTGGGCCCGCCGTCGTGCTCCCAGATGCCGACATGCGTGTCCCGCGGCCCGATGTCCCGGACGAACTTCTCGTACGGCATGTTTCCGGCGCCGAAGTCGACCATGTCATAGCCGTCGCCACGCGCCGGGTTCGCGATGCCGTCCTTCATGTGGAACAGCGGGTAACGGTACGGCTGGTTGCGGACATAGTCCGCCGGCTCGAAGCCCGGGAAGCGGAACTGCCCGGCGAACGCCCAGTAGACGTCCATCTCCAGGTACACATAGCGCGGATCGGTGTTCTTGAGGAAGACGTCGTACAGCCGTACCGAGGGCTGGTCGGTGGCGAAGGCGAACTCGCCGGCGTGGTTGTGCTGGTAGAGCTTGATACCACGGGCGGTCGCCGCACGGCCCCAGGTGTTGAACTCCTCGGCCGCCGCGAGGTACGCCGAGACGGTGTTGGTGTTCGACGGCGCGCTGGCGGTTCCGAGATACGGCATGCCGAGGATTTCCGCCGCGTCCAGCTCCGCCTGGAGACTTCCACGCAGATTGCCGAGGCCGACATGGCTGCCGACGGCGCGGAGCCCGTTGTCGTCGAGCAGTCCCCGGATCTCCTGGAGAGTGATCTGCCGGCCCAGGATCGAGGTGTTCTGGGTGTATCCGGCGAATTCGATCTCCTGGTAGCCGATCCTGGCCAGCTCCGCCAGGACGACGGCGAAGCCGAGCGAGGTGACTTTGTCACGGACGCTGTAGAGCTGGATCGCGATGCGGTCCTTGGGGATGGACAGACGAGTCGCGGCGGAGGCGGAGGTCGCCGCCGCACCGGTGACCGAGGCGGCGGCGAGCGCCACGGTGGTGCCCGCGGTGGCCCGCAGGAAGTCTCTGCGGTCGAAGGACTTGTGCAGATTGCCCACTGTCACTCCTGGGTGATGGAGCCGGAAAAGGTCGGGGGTGCGCTGCTCTTGTGCCGCCGGGCCCGCCGGCCGCTGAGGCCACCGGGCGGCGGGCGGAACGGCCGGGGCGGAGTCCGCGGGAACACGGAGGGGCCGGCGAGTCCGGGCCCGGACCGGCGGCTCCATGGCGCGCCGGTACGCGGAAGGACGGGATGTGCGGGGCCGGCCGGGCGGCCGCGAGGGCCGCTCCGGGAGCGTTACAGGCCGGAGTCGCCCGCCTCGTGGGCGTCGGCGCGTGCCTCTTCGGCGCGGTGTGCGGCCTTCTTGGCGAGATCGCCGCCACGGTCCTGCGGGGCCGCCTTGGCGGAGCGCGCGGCCGACGCGGCGGCAGTGGTCTCTCCGGTGATCGCGCCGCGGACCCGGGCCAGCGGGCCCACTCGCAGCGCGGGGGTGTTCCCGGTGGCGGTGAGTCCGCCCCGGACGATGGCGTTGTCGAGCACGACGGTCGCGGTGTTGTCGGTGACCGCGACATCGCCGCCGAAGTAGGTGGCCCCGGCGCAGGACCCGAGCAGGCCGTCACCGCCGAGCTGGAGCGTGTCGGAGTTGTTCTTGTATACCGCCTTGCCTTCGACCTCGCTGGCGCAGAGGACACCGCCGAGGGAGTTCCCGCTCACGGTGAGCGCCCCCTTGACGGTGCTGTCGTAGACATCGGTGTAGAGGTTTCTCTCCCCGGTGAGGGCTCCGCTGAGGGAGCTTCCGGAGACGTAGAGTTCGCCCGTCGTGGCTCTGACCGTGCCGCCGAGTGTGGAGTCGACGGCGTACACGAACCCGTCCGTCGCGGTGATCCCCGCCTTGACGCTGCTGTTCTGCAGGTGCGCGCCGAAGGCGGCCTGGGTGGTCAGAGCGCCCTTGACGGCGGTGTCGGTGAGGTCCAGATAACCGTCCTGGCCGACATTGACCGCACCGTTGAAAGTGGCGTCGGCGGCGACGAGATCGGCTCCGGCCTGCACCGTCACGCTGCCCTTGACCTTGGTGCCGGTCAGTGTGCACGACTCCCCCGCCGGTACGACCAGGTCGCCGTTGACGGTGACGGCCCCGCCGTCACCCACGCAGACGGTGTAGAGCGCCGCCTGCGCCGAGCCGGCGAATGCCACCAGCCCTCCGGAGGCCACCAATGAGGCCGTGGCAATGAATACGCGGATCTTCATATCGCTTCCCCTTCTGCTGCGATCACGACCGCGTCGGTGGCGCGGCCGGGGTCCCCGTGGGTGACGGGGGTGCTGCGGGTTGCGCGAGCGTGCGACCGCCGCGAGGGCGGTCGCAGCGTCTCGGGACGGGCGACGGCCCGACCGTGGGGGGAGACGTAAAAAGCCTGGCGTTCCGTACTGTCCGGTGTCCGAGTGGCGCCGAACGGCTCCGGCGTTACTGCGACGAAACACTTGCCCGGTGGCCCGAGACACTAAGGCGACCGGTGAGGACTGTCCAGAGGTTTGGAACGAATCTCTGAAACTTCCTCATGATCGGTCAAAAGTTGGGCCGCGCTGGAGAATTGACCGTGCCGATGCCTCATCGCGGCTCCGGCGGGAGCGCCTCGTCATTACCTCGCGGGTCATCGACCTTCTGCCGGACGCCGGGCATCGTTGTGGTCACCGGGACTCGGGCGGCGCACTCCGGCCGAGTCCCGGCCCACCCCGACCGCACCACTCCGATGGAGGCTGATCGCCATGTCCGCGAACCGCTACGAGACCGCCGTCACCCGTTACTTCGAGGCATGGAACGCGACCTCCGACGAGGCGCGGGCCAAGGCCGTCGCCGCCGCGTGGACCGAGGACGGCAGTTACACCGACCCGCTGGCGGACGTCGCGGGCCATGAGGCGCTCGCGGCCGTCATCGCGGGAGCCCGGGAGCAGTTCCCCGGTTTCGCGTTCACATCCGCCGGCGCGGTCGACGGACATCACGACACCGCGCGCTTCGGCTGGGAGCTGGTCTCCGTCGCCGACGGCTCGGCGCCCGTCGCGGGTTTCGATGTCATCACCCTGGCGGAGGACGGCCGGATCAGCAGCGTGCGGGGTTTCCTCGACCGGGTGCCCGCCGGGGCCTGACCGAGCGGGCGGGCCCGGACGTCCTGGATGTCCGGGCCCGCCGTCGGGCCGGCCCGCTGTTCCTCAGGTCACACGGCCCGGCCGATCACATGGCTTGTGGGAGCGCTCCCGCGAGGGCAGCATGCTTGCCATGCCGCTCGCACCCGTCACGGTCCGCGCCTACCGTCCCGAGGACCGCTCCGCCCTGTTCGACATCTGCGTACGTACCGCGTACGAAGGCCAGGACTCCCGGCACATCTACCCGGACCCCGAGCTGATGCCGAACATTTTCGCCGCGCCCTACGCCGCGCTGGAGCCGGACCTGGCCTTTGTCCTCGACGACGGCGAGGGCCGGGCGGTCGGCTATGTCCTCGGCACCGCCGACACTCGCGCCTTCGCCAAGGCGTTCCGCGATGTCTGGCTGCCGTCAGTGACAGACCGTTATCCGGAACCGGCCGGCCCGGCCCGTACTCCGAGCGAGGAAATGATCGCTCTGCTGCACCGGCCCGAGCGGATGGTGCTGCCCGAGCTGGCCGGCCATCCCGCGCATCTGCATATCGATCTTCTCCCCGACTGGCAGCGCAAGGGACACGGCCGGGCGCTGATGCACGCGTTTCTGCGCGCGCTGCACGGCAAGGGAGTGAATGCGGTGCACCTGTCGATGGTCACCGCCAACACTCCCGCCCGCGCCTTCTACGACCGTCTCGGCTTCCACGAGATCCCGGTACCGGACCCGGGCCCGCTCACCTTTCTCGGACGCTCGACGACGGTACAGCCCCTGTGTACCGGCCCATGAGGCCGGGGACAAGGCCGGTGTCACGTCCGGGGCACGACGTCCCGCCCGCCCGCGGCGACGCCGTGCGGCGCCACGGCGTCGACGGCCGCCAGCTCGTCGGCGGTCAGTTCGATGGCGGCGGCCTCGGCGTTCTGTTCCAGATAGGCGCGCCGCTTCGTGCCAGGAATCGGCACGACCTGCCGGGCCATCAGCCAGGCCAGCGCCAGTTGCGTGGGAGTGATGTTCCTGGCCTCGGCGAGCCGGGTGATCCGGCCCACGACCGCCAGGTTGGCGGCGATGTTCTCCGCCGAGAACCTGGGCAGACCGTGGCGGGCGTCGTCCGGGGCCAGATCCTCGGGACGCGTGATCTTCCCGGACAGAAAGCCGCGGCCGAGCGGCGAGAACGCGACGAATCCAATGCCCAGTTCGCGCACGGTCTCCAGCACGCCGTTGTGCTCCACGTCCCGGCTGAACAGCGAGTATTCCGACTGGAGCGCGGTCAGCGGATGGACCGCGTGAGCCCGGCGGATGAGATCGGCGCTCGCTTCGGAGACACCGAGGTAGCGGACCTTGCCGGCCTGGACCATCTCGCTCATGGCGCCGATACTCTCCTCGACCGGCACCTTCGGATCGACACGGTGCAGGTAATACAGGTCGATGACGTCCGTGCCGAGGTGCTTCAGCGAACGGTCCACGGCCCTGTGGGCGTACGCGGCACTGCCGTTGTGCCCGTGGGACGTACCGTCGTCGTCGAACTCGGTGGCGAATTTGGTCGCGATCGTGATCTCGTCGCGGCGCTTCCCGAGAGCGCGTCCGATCAGCTTCTCGTTCTCGAACGGACCGTACGCCTCGGCCGTGTCGATATGGGTCACTCCGATGTCGACGGCCCGGTTGAGCGTCGCGACGGCTTCCCGCTCGTCCCGCGGGCCGTACCAGACACTCATCCCCATGGCGCCCAGGCCCTCGGCGGAGACGGAGAGGCCCTGTGACCCCAGTTTCACGGTTTTCATGAAGGCCGAATGCCCTTTCGATAGAAGTTGATCTTCCGTTCAATGGCAGCCAGATGACCTCGGGTCTCGGCAAGCTGTTCGAGAACGTGTTCCCGGTGCTGCTCCAGCACGGCCAGCCGCTCCGCCTCGTTGCCCTCGCGCCGGCAGAGCTCGGTGAACTCCCGGATGTCGCGGATCGGCATCCCGGTGCCACGGAGCATGATGATCCCCGCGAGCCAGCCGAGGTCCCGTGCGAAGTACCGCCGCTGGCCCGAGGGCGCCCGGTCGGCGGGCGATGCCGTCAGACCCTCGCGCTCGTAGTAACGCAGGGTGTCGACGGAGAGACCGCAGGCCGCGGCGGCCTCGCCGATGGTCAGCCCGCCGCGCGGGATCTCCGTGTCCGGCTCCGGCCGGGGTGCCACAGAACTCATGCGTCCAGCCTCCACCCTGGAGCGCGCTCCAGGGCAAATGGAAACGCGCGGAATCAGGCCCGGGACGGCAGCGGACCGGCGGGCCTGTCCGGTGCGGGCCCGCCGGTCCCGGAAGGAACGCGCCGGATCCCGCCATGGCCCGGTACGGCGATCCGAGCGACCCTCGGCGTACCGGCCCGCGCCGGACCGTGACAGTCTGTGTGCCGACCGCTGACGCGAGGAGGCACTCATGGGCGCGAGCCCCACCGGCACGGAGTCATGTCTCGGCTTCACCGACTGGACGTGGCTCAATCCGCCCGCCCACTGGACCCCGTACGACGACGCGCTGGAGGTCACCACCGATCCTGACACGGATTTCTGGGTGACCACCCACTACGGCTTCGTCCGCGACACGGGGCACGCACTCCTGCGGCCCGTGCCCGGCAGCTTCCGGCTGCGTGTCACCTTCGCCGGTGACTATCGCGAACAGTACGACCAGGCCGGGCTGTTGCTGCGACTCGACGAGAAGAACTGGATCAAGACCGGCATCGAGTACGTCGACGGCCAGCGGCAGCTCAGCGCCGTCGTCACCCGCGAGGTGTCCGACTGGAACGTCGTACCACTCGGCGGGCCGGCCGACGCTCCGGCTCCGGTGACCGTGGAGATCCAGCGCGAGGGCGACACCGTCACGATCCGCTACGGCATCGGTGAGGAACCGGCGACGCTGCTGCGGCTCGCGTACTTTCCGCCCGGTGTGACGGCCCAGGCCGGTCCGATGTGCGCCTCTCCGGACGGGAAGGGCTTTTCGACCCGGTTCACGGAGCTGCGTCTCGAACTGCCGTGACCCGACCGGCCGCTGACACGGCGGATGGACCCTGATACGGCCGGATGGATTGTGTCGCTCACGTGCCACCCCTGACTCACCGACACGGGCACCGGCGGCCCCGCACCTCGCCGGGTACGGGGCCGCCGTGCTCACCGGCTCACGCCGCCGGCCGGGACGCCTCCGGCGACGCGTACGCGGACGCGATCCGGATTTCCGCCCGCCGCGTCACACCGCTGACCGTCACCGCGAGCGTGACCGTCCCCGGACGCAGCGCGGTGAGGGTGCCCGTCACCGGATCGAAGACAGCCGCATGGCGGGGCCCGGCTCCGTCGCCGCCGATCCGGAGGTTCGCCGAGCCGGTCCAGTCGGCGCTCAGCGGGAAGCCGACCGGCACCGTCCTGCTCCCCTGTGTGACGGTGGCCGTGACCTTCGCGCTCCGGCCGGGAGCCAGCGTCGCCGGCGCGTCCAGCGCCAGCGCGTCGGTGTGCGCGCGGGTCGCCACCGAGACCCAGTCGGGGCCGCCTCGCCAGGGCCTCAGCCGTCCGGCCCACTGCTTGTCCGGCGAGACCCGGTCCACACCGACGAGGGACCAGCCGGTGAAACCGCCCTGGTCCACCGGGGCCGAAGGTGCCTTGCCGGAGTTCCCGTTGATCAGATAAGGCACGCCGTCCACACGCGAGGCGTCGAAGACACCGACATGGCTGCCGATGAGCCCGGCGCCCTTTCCGGTCGTACGGCGGAAGTCGGCGAGCCACTGTTCGACGAGCGCCGCCTCCTTGCGGTCACCCAGCTCGCTGGCCCGCTGGACGGTCGGGTCGCGCGGCGGTACATGCTCGATCAGCATCACCGAACCGACTCCGTTGTCCCGCGCCGCCCTGTCCAGTTGTTCGCGCACCTCCTCGATCTGGGCGAAGCCGCCGCCGCGCAGCGTCAGACTGGAGGTGTCGAGGGTGATGAAGCGTGTCCCGCGGTGGTTGAACGTCCTTCGCGCGGCGCCGAATTGAGCGACGAAGTTGTCGATGGAGCCGCCCATCACCTCATGGTTGCCCGGCACGTAGTACCAGGGCACGGTGTCACCCAGTTCCTCGGTGAGGACGCGGCGGGCGAAGGAGAGATCCTCGGGAGAACCCTCGTCGACCAAGTCGCCGTTGACGACCAGGAAGTCCGGCTTCGCCGCCTTGATCTCGCGCAGCGTGCGGCGGGCCTGGACGACGATCGCGCTCTCCGGGTCCCGGGCGACGAACTGCGCGTCCGACATGACCGCGAACCGCCAGTCCCTGCCCTCGGCCCCGGCCACCGGATCGATCAGCGGATCGGCCTGGCGCGGCTGTTCGGGCAGTTCCACGGCGGGCGGGAGCTGCACCGTCAGATCGTCGATCCGGACCTCGCCCGTGTACTGCGCCGTGGCCGCGGTCTCCGCGAGATAGAAGCGGTACACGCTGAGCGGCGTCGGTGCACCGGCCGGGACGGTGAACGTCACCTGCTGCCAGCCGGTCCAGGTGACGTACGGGCCGCGCAGCAACTGGTCGGAGCCCGCCGCGTCCTTGAGGTGCAGCGTGGGCCAGGCGCCGTTGCCGTCTCCCTTGATCCAGAGTTTGAAGGACCCCGGCCGGCCGGGCACCGCGATCGGCCGTGGCGGGCTGGCGTAGGCCGCGCGGGTGGCGGTCGACTGCGTGAAGTCGTACGAGAGCGCGAGCCCGGTGCCGGTGTGGCCGTCGGAGGTCGCCGCGACCGAGCCGCTCGCCCGCGCCTGGCTGAAGGTCCAGGACGCGGCGTCGTCGAAGCCGGAGACCTGCTGCTCGTCGAGTCCGACGCCGACCGCGAGGACGGCCGTGGCGCCGCCGGCCTTCGCCGTGATCCGTCCGGCGCCGCTGCCCGTCAGGGACTTCACGGTGAAGGAGCCCACGCCGTCGTCGGTGACCTCGAAGAGCGAGCGGTCGTAGTCCAGTCTCACGTCCTGTGGCTCGATCGGCGCGCTGGTCCCGTGGGAGTCGAGTCCGACGATGCCGAAGGTGCCGGTCGCCGCCGCGTCCGCGAGTCCGATCCGCCACGTGGTGGGCTGGATCCTGGCGAGCCGGTCGAGCACGGTCAGCTCCGTGCCGCCCTCGGCGTGTCCGCGCTCGGCGCGCACCGTGGTGGTGCCGCCGGCGCGCGCGGTGAAGACGCCGTGGCCGTCGACCCGGCCCACCGAGGGCTCTTCGGACCGCCAGCGCGGAGCACCGGCCGCCGGGCCGTACGTCTCGTCATAACCGGCGGCGGCGAGCCGGCGGGTCAGTCCGGGAAAGACCCGCTCCGGATGGCCGCCTCTGACGGGATCGGCGGTCGGCGCGCCGCCGGCGGGCGTGCGGGGCTCGACCCAGAAGCCCTTCAGCCGTCCGCTGCCGTCCGGCGCGGTGAGAGCGAGCCCGTTGGGAACCGCGCGCTCGGCGCCGTCGGAAGGGCTGTTCTCCACTCGCAGGCGGTCGCTGCCCGGCACCCGGGCGACCAGCGTGGAGGAGCCGCCGCCGTCGAGGTTGAGCGCGCTGTACGCACCGGCCCGCTTCATCATCAGACCGAGTTCGGTGAGGGTGACTCCGCCGCTGTCGGCCTGCCGGCCGTCGACGGTGATCACCTGCATGGTGCCGCCGTCCCGGGAGAAGCCGACCGCGGTGCGCGGCGCGGCGGTGTTGTTGCCCTCGCCCTCGTGGTCCTGCGCCACTCCGTCGACGACGAGCAGTTCGCGGCCGCCGACGGCCGTGCGCGGCACCGGACCGCTGTCGGTGCGCGGCCGGTATTCCACGGTCACCGGGTCGCCGGGCCGCAGCGCCGCGATCGCCACGGCGCCGGCCTCCCGGCCGACCAGCGTCGTGGTGCCCTCAGGTACCGGTCCGGTGCCCGGACGGTCCGTCACGGAGACGACTCTGCCGTCCCGTACGGCGGCCTCCGCGACCGGAGTCGCGCGGTCGACGGTGAGGCCGCGGTCGGCCTGACCCCAGCCCGGTGTGTAGACGCCGATGCCGCCGGCCGGGACGTTCGCCGCGTTGTAGGCGTCCAGCGCTCGTGGCCCGGAGGGAAGGGTCACGGTGCCGTCGAAGTACAGCCGCAGCACGCGTCCGGCGTTCCCGGGACCGAGGCCGATGGCCTGGTTGGCGCCGGCCGCCGGTGACTGGGTGATCTCACCGTTCGCGATGCCGGGACCCTGAGGAGCGCCGGTCTCGTTGATGTCGAAGAAGTCGGCGTTGATCGCGGCGACGGTACGGCGGCCCGGACCCGCGTTGTGCCCGGCGGCCAGCTCGGAGACCGTACGCCGGTCGGCGACCTTGCCCGAGGAGAGATAGCCGGCCTCGGCGCCGCTGCCGTCGAGATCGACGGAAAGGGCGTCGACGCGCAGCCACTTGTCGGCTTCCAGCCGGTCGTACGAGGTCAGCCGGATGCCGGGCGCGATCGGGCGGGACCCGCGTGCCGTCTCGATACCGTCGGCGTCCGTGCCGGATCCGCCGGTTCCGGTGACCGCGCTCGCGGGCGGTGGCGCGACCGGCCGCAGTATCTCCGCCGGAGTGAGGGGACGAGGGTCGGGGTCGGTGTCCGCGAAGGACGGTGATACCGCCCCCGCCGTCAGAGCCGTGACCGCCGCGAACAGCACAGCGGTACGCCTCATGGTGCCTGGGCCCACAAGTTCTCCTGAAGGACGGTGGATTCGCGTCTGGTAAGCGCTGTCGGCCGCCAGCATCCTCATGTACGCACCAATGATCCAGGGGCACACAGGAACGACGGGGAGAACACGCGGTGAAGCGCGCCGCCGGACCCGGGCCGGAGGACCACGGCCGGGAGCTCCCGAGCGGAGTCACCGTCTCGCGCTACGGGAAGCGCTTCCGGTGGCGGCCAGGTCGGAGGAGACTGCGTGTCTGCACGTCGAGCGCGTGTCACACCGCAGAAAGAGGACTTCGCTCTCCATGCAGAAACCCGAATCCGCCCCACGTCCCAGTCCGCTGGACCACCACTACTCCGGGGAGCATCCGCTCCGCACCCTCGCCTATCTCTTCCGCCCCGACCGCCGCAGGCTGGTGCTCTCTGTCGCGGTGTTCGCCGTCAAACACATCCCGGTCTGGCTGCTCCCGCTGATCACGGCCAACATCATCGATGTGGTGGTGGACCACAAGCCCGTCGCCGAACTCTGGTACAACACCGGGGCCGTTGTCTTCGTCCTTGTTCTCAATTTCCCGTTGGCGCTCCTGTACGCGCGCCTGATGAGTTCGAGCATCCGCCGGATGGGCCGGGAACTGCGGTCCTCGCTGTGCCGCCGGATGCAGCATCTCTCCATCGGCTATCACGCCCGGGTCAGCGCCGGTGTCCTGCAGACCAAGGTCGTACGGGACGTCGAGGCGGTGGAGCAGATGACCCAGCAGAGTGCCGACATGGGTCTCGGCGCCATCATGACGCTGCTCGGCGGACTGGTGGTGATCGGGTTCCGTACGCCTGTGGTGCTGCCGGTGTTCCTGGTCGTCGTCCCGCTGGCCGCGCTGCTGGTACGCCGGCTGCGCTCCCGTATCCGTACCAACAACGAGCAGTTCCGGCTGGAGGTCGAACGGCTGTCGACCCGGGTCGGCGAGATGACCACGCTCATCCCGATCACCCGCGCCCACGGTCTGGAACGGACCGCGCTGCATCGCGTCGACGGCACGCTGGAGCGTGTGCTCACGGCCGGATTCCGGCTCGACGTGCTCAACGGCCGCTTCGGTTCGCTCTCCTGGATCCTGCTCAACACCATGGCGGTCGGCTGTCTGTCGGGCTCGGCGGTCGTCGCGTACTACGGCTGGATGGGCATCTCGGCGGGCGACGTCGTCATGATCAGCACCTTCTTCACCGCGCTGACCGCCTCGCTGACGACGCTGATGAATCTGACGCCCATCATCTCCAAGGGCCTGGAGTCCGTACGTTCGATCGGTGAGGTGCTCCAGGCTCCCGACCTGGAGAGCAACGAGGGCAAGACGTCCGTCGACCGTGTCGAGGGTCGCATCGACTTCGAGCGGACGGGCTTCAGCTACCCGGAGGCGACCGAGCCCTCGGTGCGGGGCTTCGATCTGTCGGTGCGGCCCGGCGAGACCGTCGCTCTGGTCGGGGCCTCGGGCGCGGGCAAGTCCACGATCCTGAATCTGCTGATCGGCTTCATCCGGCCCACCGAGGGCCGCATTCTCCTCGACGGTACGGACATGGCGTCGCTGGACCTGCGCACCTATCGGCGTTTCCTGTCGGTCGTACCGCAGGAGTCGATCCTCTTCGAAGGGACCATCCGGGAGAATGTGACGTACGGTCTGGACGGCGGCGCCGATGAGGCCGCTCTGCGGCGGGCTCTGCACGCCGCCAACGCCATGGAGTTCGTCGAGCGGCTGCCCGACGGTCTCGACACGGTGGTGGGACAGCGCGGCGCGCGGCTGTCGGGCGGTCAGAAACAGCGGCTCGCGATCGCCCGGGCGCTGATCAGGGACCCACGGATCCTGGTGCTCGACGAGGCGACCTCCGCGCTCGACAACACCTCGGAGGGGCTGATCCAGGACGCGCTGTCCCGTCTTGTCCAGGGCCGGACGGTGTTCGTCGTCGCGCACCGGCTGTCCACCATCCAGAACGCGGACCGCATCATCGTGATGGAACACGGCCAAGTGGTCGAGGCGGGCAGCCATCATGAGCTGCTGGCGCGGGGCGGGACGTACGCCACGACGCTGCAGCCCCGGCGGCTGGGCTAAGGGCTGTCCTGGCGAGATGTGCGCGGCGAGGCCGGCCGCGCCTCGCCCGCCGGGTCGATACGGCGGGGGCGGACGTGCTCGTACGCCATCGTCGTCTGTACGTCGGCGACTTCACGCCGCTCGGTGAGACGGTCGATGACGAAGGCGTAGACGCCGTTGACGTCCGGCACGGCGATGTGCAGCAGGAAGTCATGGGTGCCGGAGGTGACGAACAGACCGATCACCTCCGGCAGCCGCGCCGCCCACTCCCGGAATCCCTCGATGACCGGGCGGGCCGGCGGCCGGATACGGACCGAGATCAGCGCCTGCACGGGCCGTCCCACCGCGTCGAGATCGACGGCCGCGTGGTAGCCGGTGATGACGCCGTGCTCGCGCAGCAGCCTGACGCGCTCCAGCGAGGTGGACGGCGAGACGCCGGTCTTGGCCGCGAGTTCGCGGTTGGTCTGCCGTGCGTCGTTCTGCAGTTCTCGCAGCAGAGCTTGATCGACCGCATCAAATTTCATGAGACACCTCTAATGCCGCACGATGTACGGCAGCCAGCGACAGTTCCGGGACGTCTGCCTAGCGTATCGGGATATCCGTACACGAAGGAGCACCATGTCCCTCCCCCAGTTGACCGAAGCGGACGTCACCACTCATCAGCCGACCCGCCGGGCCCGGCTGAAATGGGTGATCGTCGTCGACGAGAACCTCCCGGCCGGACAGGCGACGAACGCCGCGGCCTGTATGGCCGCCGCCGTCGGCAAGGCCCTGCCCGATCTGCTCGGTCCCGACGGCAAGGACGCCTCCGGCGTGGCGCACCCGGGACTGCCCTGGGCCGGCTGCTCCGTCCTGGCCGCCGATGCGACTACTCTGCGTGAAATCAGAGTAAAGGCCACCACGAAGGACGATGTACTGATCGTGGATATGCCCGAAGCGGCCCAGACATCCCGGGTGTACGACGAGTACCTCGGCGAGCTCGCCGGCACCGCCCACGATGAGCTGGACTATCGCGCCGTCAGTCTGGTCGGTCCGCGGAACCGGATCGACCGGCTGGTCGGCAGGCTGGGTCTGCTCCGCTGATCGGGCGAGATCCGGCGAGATCGAGGCGATCGGGCATCGGTTGCCGCAATCTCCGTTACCGAGCGTGAGTCGCGGCGTTGAAAGGGATGAAGGCCGCACATCGTGCGGCTGTGCTCAAAACGTTCAAGGAGAAACTTGATGTCGCGTATCGCAAAGGCAGCCGCTGTTCTCGTCGGCACGGGTGCCGTGCTGGCCGCTGGCGCCGGTATGGCTGCCGCCGACGCCGGAGCCGGGGCCGCCGCCATCGGTTCGCCCGGTGTTCTGTCCGGCAATGTGCTCCAGGCGCCGCTGCACCTTCCGCTCAATGTGTGTGGCAACACGACCAATGCGACCGGTCTGCTCAACCCGGCGTTCGGAAACAGGTGCGCCAATATCTCGACGCAGGTCCAGAGGCCGGTGCAGCCGGTGCACAGCGGCTACGGCCGCTGACGGAGGAGCTGAGGTGCGCGGTCCCCGGGCCGCGCGTTTCCGCTGATCCGCTGAGTGACGGCCTCCCGCGTCCGCGCGGGAGGCCGTCACGCGTGTCCGGGCCCGACCCCTGCTCACCGCCGCGCCCGTACCGGGCGGACGCCGAGGTCGCCGGTGAGCGGCGGCTCAGGCGTAGCGGTACAGCTTCCGGTGGTCCAGGACCTGGGACGGCTGGACGTTCCACGGCGGCATGGGTTCCCGCAGGCTGATCGCCCGGCCGCGCTGCGGATCACCGGCGCGCAGCTTGTTCCGCGGCACATAGCCCGCCTTCGGGTGCTTGCGCTGCCAGCGGTCCCAGATCAGGTCGATGAAGGCGTGATGGAGCCAGAAGACCGGATCGTTCGGAGAAGCGGCGCCCAGCATGTGCCCGCCGACCCAGCGGTGCACCCTGTTGTGATTGCGCCAGCCCTCGCCGCGGCCGGTCGTCCAGCCTTCGATCCGGTTGCGGAAACCGACGGTGACGGTCGAGTCCCAAGGAGCCGCGTCATACACCTTCTCCCGCAGCGCCGCCGCCAGTTCGGCCTTGCTGGGAAGCCTGACCGGCGAGGACGGACGGCCGAAGTTGCGTGTGAGGTAGGAGTCCTCCGTCACACCGCTCTCGATGGTCCAGTTTCCCGTCTGATAGGCGAACGGCCCGGTCATGACCTGCTGGTCGGACGACCGGCCGTTGCCGCCGAGGAAGTCCTCGGCCCACATCGACGAGGCGGGCGAGTTGTCCGTCGTCCAGTCCCAGTAAGGAACGGTCACCGCCGGGTCGACGCGCTGGAGCGCGCGCTCGAAGTCCAGCAGGAATCGCCGGTGCCAGGGCAGGAACGACGGAGCCATGTGCCCGGCGCGCCGGCCGCCCTCCCCGTCGGCGACGTAGTACTGGGTGTGCAGACCGACGAAGTCCTCGTACTCACCGCGGCGTTTCAGCTCCAGGACAGCGCTGACGAACCTCCTCTTCTCGGCACTGGTGAGATTCCGCTGGTTCTTTCTGGTGTGCACCATGAGGGCCTTCCCGCCGTCAGATGTGGTGGATCGGTCCGAGGAGCGACAGCCGGGCTCCGCCCAGGTCGTCGACTGCCGCGCGGGCCGCTTCGAGCAGCGTGGGGAACGACTCGTAGTGGTTGACCACACTGAGATAGCTGCCGTCCGCACGGCGCATCACATGCAGCGGACGGCCGTCGATCAGGATGTCGAGGGCCGACCCGGAAGAGGACGAGGCGGACGAGGAGGCGCGCGCGGGGTTTCCGAGGAGTCCGCCGCGGCGGTACTGGATGTGCCGCCCGCGGTACATCTCGTCGATGGCCGCCTCCACGCCGGCGCCGCCTCCACCGGCCGCCTCGCTGCCGGCTTCCGCGCCCGATTTGCCGTCCACTCCTCCGGTCTTCCCACTGCCCGCCCTGAGGACGGGCGTCAGCGCTCCCGTGGTGCCCGCGACCACGCCGAGCGTGAAGACGGTTCGCAGAAGACGTCGCCTGGAGCGCTCGCTGCGGGGCGTCGGCGCGGCTCCGGCACGGTCCGCGTCCGCGGCCGCCGCGGCCGGCTCCGGACGCCGTACCTCTGAGGAGTCCGGCGCCGCCTGGTTCCTGTCTGGCATGAAAGACCTCCGCTCGTCGGTGAAGCCCACGCCGTGCGTACGGGACCTGGCGGACCCGGGGCAGGGTGCGGGCGTTGTGCTGGGCGGGGCAGCTCCGGTGCTCGGGTGAGGACGCGGAAGACCGTCCGCTGCCCCGGTCGGGACAACGAGACGCCGGCCGAACGGTTGTCTGCCGTTGGGCCGACTGCCGCCGCCAATAAGGCGATTCAGATGATTCCGGTGACGGTGACGGTCACCGTGGTCCGCGCCTGGTGGTCCGAACCCGACAGGACACCGGCGGCCGCGGCTTCGACCGCCTCGCGTATGACGCGGGTGACATCGACGGTGCGGTAGGCGGCCCTCGCGACCAGTTGGACGTCGATGTGCCAGGCCGGGCCGGCGGTCGGCCGGACATGTACGCCCGGGGTCCGGCCGGTCCGGCCGGCGGGCCGGATACGCGGGCGCCCGGTGCGCGAGGCCGCGGAGGCCCGGAGCAGATCGACGAGTCCCGGCCGCAGGAACGCCACGCCAGGGGTCCGGCGCGCGGCGTCGGCGGCGGCCAGGGCGAGCTCTTCCTGAATCTCGTGCGCTGTCACCGGTCGCTCCCGTTCACGTACGCGCCGCCTCCGTGCCCGTGTCCTGCCTCGTCCTCGACCGCCACCTCGTCCTCGCCCTCGTCGAGGAGATCGACGACGGTCACATCGATGCCGCTCACCTCGATGCCGAGGGCGTCCCGGGCCGCCTCGGCCACGCGTGCGCGGACCGCTTCGGCGAGTTCCGGCAGCCGCCAGTGGAGTCCGGCCACCACTTCCAGCCGGACCCGGACCGGGCCACGGACCGCCGGTCCGACCGGGGCCGTGGACGGGTCGCTCCGGCCTGCCGGATCCGGCGCACCGATCCGGCAGCTTCCCGCCCGTACACCGGGAAGGGACTCGGCGGCGGCGCGGAAGGTGCGGGCCGCGGCGGCCTCCACGATCCAGGTGTCCTCGTCGGCCGCGCCGAGCGGCAGCGTCCGGCCGGGACGCAGCTCCAGCCGGACGACGTCCATGATGCGGGCGGTCAGAGCGGTCAGGACGGCCGGGTCAGGGTCGGCGGCGTCGCGCGCGTGGCGTACGGCGTCCTCCAGCGCGGCGAGGCCCGCCAGCGCGGCCGCGCAGTGCGGGCACTCGGACAGATGCGGATCCCCGGCGGTCCGTCCCGCTTCCCACGCTTCCCGGACGGTGCTCGGCTCGCGGCCACAGGGCAGCGGTTCACCGCCGGTCCTCGTTTCGCCTCCGGGTGTCTCGCCGGAGCGGCCGGGATATGAGTTCAGCGCCATGCGCTCATCGCCTCCGTCAGAGAACGGCGTGCTCGGAACACCCGGCCGCGGACCGCCTGAAGGCTGATTCCGACCACCTCCGCGATGTTCTCGTACGGCAGTCCGTACAGCTCCCGCAGTACCCAGCAGGCGCGCTGTTCGGGCGAGAGTCCCGCCATCGCGCCCGCCAGTGCGTGGGTGGCGGCATGCGACTCGGCCACGCGCGCGGGTGAGGACTGGGGATCGGGCGTGGCCGGTTCCGGGACGGAGTCCAGGTCGGTGGCCAGATGGCGGGCTCGTAGCTGGTTGAGGCAGCGGTTGGTGACGATGCGGTACATCCAGGTGCTGAAGGCGGATTCACCGCGGAACTCGGGCAGTTTGCGCCAGGCGTTCACAAAGGCGTCCTGCACGGCGTCCTCGGCCTCGGTACGGCTGCCGAGCAGCCGGGTCGCCAGCCGGAGCATGGCAGGACCGTGCCGGCGCACCAGCGTCTCGAACGCTTCCTCGTCGCCTTCGCCGGCCCGCACGGCCAGCAGGCCGTCATCGGGAAATCCCAGGTCCCGGCTGTGATGCCGCCGCGGCTCCGGGCCGCGGTCGCGGTCAGGCGCGCGTGCTGACAGCTTGTTCCCGTCGCCGCGCACTCTCACCGACTCCTCTCGACGCTCGCTGTCGGGCTCCGCCGGCCCGCCCCTCGGTCACTTATTGGACAACTCGGGACGTTCCATCGTCACGTACGAATCACGCTCCGGCGGTTTGCGGCGCGCGCTCCAAGGGATCGGGCACTCAAAAAATATGACGAACCCTGCGTGACGAATGCCTGCTCACCGGGTCCAAGCAAGTGAGAGTCACCCGAAAGCCGGGCGACCGGACGAGTCAGGAGGTTCTGCCATGACAGCGACCCAGGATGTGTCTCCCGCCGCCGGGCGGGCCGGGACACGGCGGAACGACGGCTCGGCGCATGCCACCACCCTCGGCGCCGGATCCGCCGGCGCCGGTGAGCCGGCCGCGACGCGCGGCAGGACATCCGTCGCGGATGTGGTGGTCGTGAAGATCGCCGGCACGGCGGCGCGGGAGATACCCGGTGTGTACGACATGGGCGGCGGGCTGTCCCGCACCATGGGCGCCGTACGCGGCCGTGTCCCCGGCAGCCGTCCCAATGCCGGACGTGGCGTCAAGGTCGAGGTCGGCGAGCGTCAGACCGCCATCGATCTGGATCTGGTGGTGGAGTACGGCGTGCCGATCACCGACATGGCCCGCGAGGTACGGGAGAACGTCATCTCCGCGGTCGAGCGGACCACCGGGCTGGAGGTCGTCGAGGTCAACATCAGCACCAACGATGTGCATCTGCCCGAGGACGACGAGGAGCCGAGCGGCGGAGAGGCGCGCGTCGAATAGCCGATACGACGAGGTGAGTGATGAACGCAGCCGTGGTGGGCCTGGTGGCCGGTATGGCACTGGCCTTCGCAGGATGGTTCGGCGGCTTCGGAGCCTTCGTGCTGGTGGCGGTGCTCGGCGCCGTCGGCTGGGCGGTGGGCTGGTTCGCCGAGAACGGCCGTCCGCGCGATTTCTTCGAGCGGAGCGAACGGAGGCGCCGGTGACCGGTGATCCGCGTCGCCACGACCGGCCTTCTCCTCTCAGGACGGGGTAGACGGCCGGTGCGGGCCGGCGTTGCCGGCCGTCCACTCCGTCGCGGCGGTGTGAGGTCGTGTCCGGCCGGCGTGATAGGGCAGGGTATGCCGAGGCCGGCAGGCCACCGACCGCACAGGTGAAAAGCAGGAGGCAGCGTGTCCGCCGAGGAACCAGGACGCTCGGACCGGTCGCAGCGCGCTGGTGCGGACCCACGCGGTGGTACGGAACCGGAGGCGCGGAGCGAGGCGGGCGTGACGCGCCGGGGCCGGCTCACCGGCGCGTTGCGCCGTACACCGGTCGCGGTATGGCGCGACGACGCCACGGACCGGGCCGCCGCGCTCACCTACTACGCCGTTCTGGCGATCTTCCCGGCGCTGCTTGTCACCGTCTGTTCCATCGGGCTCGCCGGGCCGGACGCCAGCGGAAAGCTGGCCGACCAGATCACGGCGCTCGTACCGGCGCAGTCCCGGCCACTGGTCCACGGCGCTCTGCGGGAGATGGCGGAACAGCGGTCCGCGGCCTGGCTGCTGGCGTCGCTCGGCACGGTCGGCGCGCTGTGGTCGGCCTCCAGCTATCTCGGAGTGTTCCGCCGGGCCCTGCACACCATGCACGGTGTCGTCGACCACCGGCCGCCGTGGCGTACGGCGCCGCGTATCGCGGTCACCGCCTGCGCCCTGCTCGCGCTGCTGGTCACCAGCGCCTTCACGCTGGTGCTGACCGGCGAGGCGGCGGGCGCGCTGGGCCGGATGCTGGGCATGGACAGCGCGGTGAGTCTGGTGTGGAACGCGCTGAAGTGGCCGCTTCTGCTGGCACTCGCCGCGGTCCTGGTGCTGATCGTGTTCCGTACCGGTCCGCCCGGCACGCGCCGGCTGCGCCGCGCCCTGCCCGGTGGGATGCTCGCGGTCGCTCTCTGGCTGCTGACGTCCGCCGGATTCACGGTCTACACGGCGCACGCGGGCACCTACAACCGGCTCTACGGCTCACTCGCCGGCGCCATCGTGTTCCTCGTCTGGCTCTGGGTCACCAATCTCTCGCTGCTGGCCGGTGCCCATTTCAACGCGGAACTCTCCCGGGGTGACACGGACAGAAGCGGTGACCAGGTGTCCGTGTCGCCGTCGCTGCCGGCGGCGGGGCGGCCGGCCACGGATTCGCGGCCGGCCGCCGTCGGCCATCGGTCCGGCTGAATCGGATACGGGCCGGTCCGGCGAGGTGTATCAGCAGCTCAGATTGGAGCCTGGGGTGGTCCCGAGGATCTGGGTGAAGCTCTGATAGCTGTTGATCCGGCTCTGTACCTGTCCGGGGTTGCCGCCGTTGCACTCGATGCTGCCGTTGATGCTGCGGATGGTCTCGCCGAAGCCGCGGCCGTTGACCATCGCGTTGTGCGGAGTCATGGTGCCGGGACCGCTCTGGGTGTTCCAGTACCAGAGGGCCGTCTTCCAGGCCACGGCCGAGTCGTTCTGCACGAGGTTGGGATTGCGCAGCAGGTCGATGCCGAGGGCGTCGCCCGCCGCCTTGTAGTTGAAGTTCCAACTGAGCTGGATGGGCCCGCGGCCGTAGTACGCGGCCTGGCCGGCGGGACAGCCGTAGGACTGCGTCGCGTCGCAGTAGTGCGGGTAGTTGGCGGTGTTCTGCTCGACGATATGGACCAGTCCGCCGGTCTCATGGCTGACATTGGCCAGGAAGGCGGCGGCCTCCTGGCGCTTGACCGTGTCGCTGCCGGTGTTCGCGAAGCCCGGATAGGCGCTCAGCGCGGCGGTCAGTCCGCCGTAGGAGTAGAAGGAGTTCCGGCCCGGGAACATCTGGTTGAACTGGCTCTCGCTGACCACGAAGCCGCCCTGCGACGGCGGCGGGTCGGTGGGCGGCGTCCCGGTGCAGGTGTACGGCTCCCAGTACCAGGTGCTCACGACCGGGTCGTAGCCGGGATTGTCGTGTTCGGCCCGGTAGAGCCTGCCGTCGGTGTACTTGACGATGTCGCCGGTGACATACGACCGGCCCGCGGCCCAGGCCGGATAGTCACAGCTTCCGCCGGAGCCGCCGCCGGGGCTGGTGCCGTCGCAGCCTCCCTGGTCGGCCCAGACATCGGTGGTGCCGGGGGTCTCTCCCTGGGTCCACCACTTGGCCGACCAGTTGTGACCGTTGTACGAGGCCGTGTTGCCGCCGGTGTAGACGGCGGACGCGCTCCAGCCCGGGGCGCAGGTCGCGGCGGAGGCGGAAGAGGCCGGCAGGAAAATCGCCAGGGCGAGGGCCGAAACCATCGCCGTGAGCAGTGCCAGGACACGCTGTCTCAAACGACTCACTCCTTCGCGCGGCCAACGGGAAGCCGATGGCCGACATGGGGGGTGAGGGAACCAAACCGGAATCCCGTTCACGTGTCAAGGTCTAGACCAAAGCACGGAGTTGGGTGCCGGACGCTACAGCGCGATACCGGCCACCGGTGCCCCGGAGCCGTCAGAGACGCGGACGGCGGAGCGTGGAGGCCCGTACCACCAGCTCGGGCTGGAGCACGATCCGCCGGTGTTCGTGTCCGGCGCCGGCGTCTCCGGTCTCCTCGATGAGCAGCTCGGCCGCGGCGCCGCCGAGCTGGAAGGCGGGCCGGCGCACCGATGTCAGCGGTACCGCGGCGGCGGAGGCGAATCCGATGTCGTCGTAACCGACGAGCGCGACCTCCTCGGGCACGCGTACACCCGCGTGGAAGAGCGCCTGCAACACACCGAGCGCGAGCAGGTCGTTGGCGCAGAACACCGCGTCGGGCCGGGACGCCATGCCGAGCAGCCGCGCCCCGGCGTCCCGGCCCGCGGCGACATCGAGGCGCGCGGCCTCGACATGGCGCAGCGCGCCCGGCGGCAGGCCCGCCTCCGTAAGAGCGAGAAGCGCGCCCGCACGCCGGTCCTGGCACTGCGCCAGATACATCGGGCCGCTGACATACGCGATGTCGCGGCAGCCGTGTCCCAGAAGATGGCGTACGGCCAGGGCGCCGCCGGCCACATCGTCGACGGAGACCGAGCAGCCGTGTGCGCTGGGCACCACGCGGTCGACGAAGACGAACGGGATGCCGTGGCGCCGGAAGGCGTCAAGATTGCGGCCGCTCATGTCGGCCGGGGTGACAAGCACGCCGCGTACCTGCTGCTCGGAGAACATCGTCAGATAGGCGGCCTCCTCCGCCGGGCTCTCCGCGCTGTTGCAGAGCATCACGCCGAGCCCGGCCGCGCGCGCCGAGCGCTCCGCGCCGGAGGCGACGTCCACGAAGAAGGGGTTGGCCATGTCGAGGACGAGCATGGCCAGAATGCGGCTGCGGCCCGCGCGCAACTGGCGCGCGGACTCGCTGCGCACATAGCCGAGCCGTTCGATGGCGGACAGGACGCGCCGGCGGGTCTCCTCCGTGACGGACTCGGGGCGGTTGATCACATTCGAGACGGTGCCCACCGAGACACCGGCCGCGCCGGCCACATCCTTGATCCCCACCGGACGACGCATCAGACGGAGACTTCCACGAGCTCCAGACCGGTCAGTCCGGCCACGGCTCGCAGCTCCGGCATGAGCGCGCCGGTGGCGAGCACCCAGTGATGGCCGACGCCGCTCGCGCTCCACGCGTCGGTCCACTCTCCTGGGTCGTGGCCGAAGTCGACGCGGGAGGTGGTGTTGCCGATCTTCAGCAGAGGACCCGCCACGACTTGGCCCTCCGCGGCGACCAGACGGTACCGGCCGTCGCGGCTCTGGCCGAGTCCGACCAGAGTGACGGGCCCGTGCCGTACGTCGAACTCGACCGAGACACCCCAGCCGCGTTTACCGTGGTAGACGCCGAGTCCGCGCAGCAGCGGCTTGCCTTCGCTGATGGCCGGATGACCGGGGCCGTCATGGCCCATCTCGACGACACCGGCCGTGAAGTCCAGCGCCTGGAACTCGGTGAAGGAGCCGCCGGCGCCGAGCCGGTCGGTGATCAGCATGGCCAGTGAGGTGCGGAGCTCGTACTCACCGCAGGCCGGGACACCGCGGGCGGTGAGCAGCGAGGAGCCCAGGATCATGCCCGCGCCGAGCCGTTCATGGATCTCGGCGTCCAGTCCTCGGTGGTAGTACGCGAGCGAATCGAGGTCGAAGTCGGCGACGAGCCGGTCGAGCCCGGCCGCGACCCGCGCGGCCCACTGGAGGTCGTCCTCCACCACGGAGTCGGCGAGCTCGAACACCTCACGGGTCTCGTCGAGTTTCGCGCGCAGTTCGCTCTCCCCGACCCGCTCCACCCGCACCCGCAGATCGTCGAATTCGACGATCTCCACATGGCCGCCGAGGTTGCCGGGCACCATGGTGAGATCCGTGGAGACGTCGTACATCCCGGGATAGAGGTGTCCCATCAGGCCGTGCCGTCCACTCCGCAGCACCGCGCGGACCCCGGCGGCGCGGATCCAGCGGCCGATGCGCTCCCAGGCGCGGTCGTCCTCCAGATGCCCGGAGACGGAGCGGAACGGCACACCGACGCGTTCGAAGGCGTTGGCCATCTCCGGCAGCGGACAGGCGCCGCAGTACGCCAGCCACTGTCCGGTGTCGAAGGACGCGTGATCCATCGACGGCGTGGGCTGGAGGTTGATCAGCAGCACGGGCGCGTCGCCGCGCCGGGCGACAGGGACGAGCATGGTGGCCGTCATATAGGTCGTGAGGAAGCCGACGATCAGATCGCAGCCGGCGGCGCGGAGCTTCTCGGCCGCCGCCGCGCCCTCCTGGGCGTCGGAGATGAAACCGGCGTCGACGACCTCGGCGTCGAACTCCCTCATCCGTTCGGTGACCCGCGCCGCCGACCTCCGGAGCTGTGGAAGCAGCTCGGGGAACTGCGGCCAGTAGGCGCCCAGTCCGCCGGCCACCAGCCCGATCCTGGGCCTGCGGGCGACGGCGGGGGTACGGGCGGTCATGGCGGCTCCATCAGTCGCTGGGCGGCCCGGGAGGACCGGAGTGGCACGCTCAGAAGTCGAACTTGTCGATGTTGTCCTTGTCGAAGACGGTCGGCTCGCCGAGGATGACCTCGCCGTCCTTGCCGACGGTGTACTCGCCGAGCTTGCCCGCCTTGAACTTCTCGCCCTGCGCGCCGGTGATCTGGCCGGAGGCCAGGGCGGCGGCCGCGTACGAGCCCAGGTAGCCGAGTTCCTCCGGGTTCCACAGGGAGAACTGTTCGACGGTGCCGTCCTTGACGTACTCGCGCATCTGGTTCGGAGTGCCGAGACCGTTGAGGACGATCTTGCCCTTGTACGAGGAGTCGCTGAGGTAGCGGGCGGCCGCCGCGATACCGACGGTGGTGGGCGAGATGATGCCCTTCAGGTCGGGATACGCCTGGAGCAGGCCCTGGGTCTGCTGGAAGGACTTCTGGTCGGCGTCGTCGCCGTACGCGACCTTCACAAGCCGCATGTTCTTGTACTTGGGCTGCTTCAGCTCGTCCTTCATGAACTCGATCCAGGTGTTCTGGTTCGTCGCGTTCTGCGTGGCCGAGAGAATGGCGATCTTGCCCTGATAGCCGATCTGCGCGCCGAGATGCTGGACGAGGCTGCGGCCGATCTCCTCGGAGCTGGCCTGGTTGATGAAGAGCTGACGGCAGTCCTTGGCGGTGTCGGAGTCGTACGCGACGACCTTGATGTCCTTCTTCATGGCCTGCTTGAGCGGGCCGCACACCGCGTTGGGATCGTTGGCCGCGATCAGGATGGCGTCCTGGCGCTGCTGGATGAGGGTGTTGATGTACGAGACCTGCGAGGAGGCGCTGGCGTCGGAGGGGCCGACCTCCTTGCCCGTGCCGCCGTATTCCCTGGCCGCCGCGATGCCGGCCTCGTCGACGATCTTCTCGTACGGGTTGTTGATCTGCTTGGGCAGGAAAGCGAGTTTGAGGTCCTTCTTCAGCGGCGCGGACGGATCCGCCTTGGCGGCCGCTCCTCCCTTCGAGGTGTCCTTCTTCGCGCTGTCCTTGGTGGTGCCGGAGCAGGCGGTGAGTGCGACGGCGAGTGCGCAGACGGTGGCGGCGGTGGCTGCCGCGCGGCGCCGGGCGGCGGTACGGATCATCATGGCGGGGCGTGGACCTTTCGGGAGTCTCAGCGGTGCTCGGGTGATTCGGGACGCGAGGTGGCGCCGGCCGCGCGTCGATGCCTGCGTCCGGCCACGGTCGTGACGATCCGCGGGGTCAGGACGGAGGCGACGAGCAGCAGGCCGGTGACGATGACCTGGACCTCGTTCGGCACGTCGTTCAGCGTGAGCAGGTTCTTGAGGACCCCGATGAGCAGGACACCGGCGACCGCGCCGAAGAGCGTGCCCTTGCCGCCGTCGAAGTCGACGCCGCCGAGCAGTACGGAGGCGATGACAAGCATTTCGAATCCGAGACCGTTGTCGGCGCGCGCGCTGCCGTACCGGAGGGTGAAGACGATGCCGGCGAACGCGGAGACCAGTCCGGTGACCACGAAGAGGATCAGCTTGAAGCGCTTGACCCTGATCCCGGCGAAGTGGGCGGCCTCCTCCTGCGCGCCGATGGCGTACAACGACCGGCCGAAGACGGTGGAGTGCAGCAGCACACCGGTGGCCACGGCCAGTACGGCGAACAGCGCGACCGGGTAGGTGATGAAGGTGCCCGGGACCGTGGTGGTGTCGACGGCCCAGTCGGCGTATGCCGCCGGGAAGTCGGTGACGGCGTCGCTGCCGAGCGCGACCGAGGCGAGACCCCGGTAGAGGGCGAGGGTGCCGATGGTGACGGCGAGCGAGGGCAGGCCGACGCGGGTGACCAGCCAGCCGTTGAGCAGACCGCCGGCGACGCCCACCAGCAGCACCACGGGCACGATCAGTTCGAAGGCCCAGCCGGCGTTCCACAGCGCGCCGGTCAGGGCGCTGCCCAGGCCCAGCATGGAGGCGACGGACAGATCGACCTGACCGGCCACCACCAGCAGGGTCATGGGCAGGGCGATGAGCGCGACTTCGGCGATGTCGTTGAACGCGAAGGCGAGGTTCTCGCCGGACCCGAAGCCGTCGGTGGTGCCCAGGCCGGCGACAAAGACCGCCACCAGCAGCGCACCGACCGCGGTGTCCCAGCGCAGAGCCGCGGTCCTGGCGAACGCGCCGGTCCGGGACGGCCCGCCGCTCCGCGCGGGAGGCCGCGGCGCGGTCCGTGTGTCAGGCGCCGTCGCCATGCCGGACGCTCCTCTTCCTCAGTGCGGCTGTCATCCGCAGGGTGACGATCCGGTCGGCGCTGATGGCCGCGAGAAGCAGCGCGCCGGTGATGGCTCCCTGCCAGAAGGCATCGACCTTCAGGACGACCAGCGCGCTGCCGATGGTGGTGAGCAGCAGCGCGCCGAGCGCCGCGCCCCACACCGTGCCGGTGCCGCCCGTGATGGCGACACCGCCGACGACCACGGCGCTGACGACGGTGAGTTCCCAGCCGTGGGCGTTGTCCGCGACGACGGTGCCGAAGCGGGCGAGCCAGAGGGCGCCCGCGAAACCGGCCACGGCGCCGGAGAAGGCGTACGCGCCGAGGATTCTGCGGCGGATCGGCACGCCCGCGAGCCGGGCCGCCTCCGGGTTGGAGCCGATCGCGTACAGCTCGCGTCCCGAGCGGTAGCCGCGCAGGAAGTACGCGGTAACGGCGAGCAGACCCACGGCGATGAGCGGCAGAAAAGGAACGCCGAGGACGCTTCCGCTGCCCAGGTCGAGAATCGGATCGGGCACGTCGGCGGCGCCGATCTGGTCGCCCTGCGCCCACCAGTAGTCGAGTCCCTGGATGATGTAGAGCATGCCGAGGGTGACCACGAGCGCCGGGACTCCGCCGAAGCTGACAAGGGCGCCGCTCACCAGCCCGCAGGCCACACCGAGCGCGATGCCCAGCAGCATGACCGTGAGTACGCCGTGGTCGGTCCCGGCGACGAACTTTCCGCAGGCGAAGGCGGAAAGGCCGACGACCGAGCCGACCGAGAGATCGATATTGCGGGTGACGACGACCACGGACTGACCGACGGCCAGCAGCACCAGGATGGAGGCGTTGAGCAGAAGGTCCTTGACGCCCTGGTCGTCGAGGAAGCGCGGGTTGGAGATCCAGGTGCCGAGGATGAGCAGCGCCAGCGCTCCGCCGATGCTGATCTCGCGGGCCCGGAACACGGTGTCGACGAGCGACCGGGCCGAGCCGTCGTCCTTCGTCGTCGTGGTGGGCTCGTCCAGCAGCGTGGTCATGCGGCCGGCCTTTCGACGCGTCCGGTCGCGGCGGCCATCACCGTTTCCTCGGTGGCCTCGGCGCGGGGAATCTCGGCGGTGAGCCGGCCCTCGCGCATGACGAGTACCCGGTCGGCCATGCCCAGGACCTCGGGAAGGTCGGAGGAGATCATGAGGACGGCGAGGCCCTCGGCGGCGAGGGAGGACAGCAGACGGTGCACCTCGGCCTTGGTGCCGACGTCGATGCCACGGGTGGGCTCGTCGACGATGAGCACGGACGGTTCGGTGGCCAGCCACTTGGCGAGGACGACCTTCTGCTGATTGCCGCCGGACAGCACCTCGACGGGATCGGCGAGACGGTTGTACTTGAGCTGGAGGCGTACGGCCCAGTCCGCGGCCAGGCCGCTCTCCAGGGCCCGGCGCACCATGCCTCCTCTGCCGAGCCGGCCGAGGCCGGTGAGCGCGATGTTCCGCTCGACGGACATCTCCATGACCAGTCCGCGCCGCCGGCGGTCCTCGGGGACGAGCGCGAGTCCGGCGTCCATGGCGGCCGTCGGTGAACCGGCGCGCAGTGCACGGCCGTTGACCTCGACCTCACCGGCGTCGGCCCGGTCGACACCGAAGAGGGCCTGTGCCACCTCGCTGCGTCCCGCGCCGACGAGCCCGGCGAGGGCGACGATCTCGCCTCGCCGTACGTCGAACGAAACGTCCCGGAACACGCCCTCCCTGGTCAGCCTGCGTACCGACAGGGCCGTCTCGCCCACGGCCGCGTTCTGTTTGGGATACAGCTCGCCGAGATCGCGGCCGACCATCCCGCGGACCAGATCGTCCTCGGTGAGACCGGCCAGCGGCCGCGAGGAGATGAGCCGGCCGTCGCGCAGGACGGTGACCCGCAGACAGAGTTCGAAGATCTCCTCCAGCCGGTGGGAGATGAACAGGACGGCGACGCCTTCGGCCAGCAGGGTCCGTACGACGGAGAACAGCCGGGCGGTCTCACTGCCCGTCAGGGCCGCGGTCGGCTCGTCCATGATGAGCACGCGGGCGTCGAAGGAGAGCGCCTTGGCGATCTCGACGATCTGCTGGTCGGCGATGGAGAGTCCGCGGGCCGGCCGGCGAGGGTCGAGCGCCACGCCGAGCCGTTTCATGAGCGCGGCGGTGGACTCGCGTACGGCCCGGTGGTCGATACGGCCCAGACTCCGCCGTGGCTGACGTCCCATGAAGATGTTCTCGGCGATGGACAGATCGGGGAAGAGCGTCGGCTCCTGGTAGATGACGGCGATACCGGCGTCGCGTGCGCCGGCCGGGCCGTGGAAGACGACCGGCTCGCCGTCGAGCAGCACCTCGCCCGCGTCCGGCCGGTGCACTCCGGCGAGCGTCTTGATCAGCGTGGACTTGCCCGCGCCGTTCTCTCCCGCGAGGGCGTGCGCCTCACCGGGGAACAGACGCAGGGTGACGTCCCGCAAGGCCCGGACGGCGCCGAAGGACTTGCTCACGTCCTTCAGGGCCAGGACCGGGGCTGGGCCCCTGGCGGCCGGGGCGGCGGGGCCCGTGGCGGGCTGGTTCATGAGGGCTCCTCGGCGACGGAAGGCTCGTGTCGCCGTCCGCCGTGAAAGGTTTCAATGAGGTTGCTCGGAAGCTAAACGGCGATCGTCGGCGGCGTCAATGGGCCGTGCGCGACATTTTCCGTTGAATTCACAGGGTCCGCTCCGGACAATTACGGCCGCCGCGCGAAGGGTTGACACCTCTTCATAAGTCCCATAACTTCGCCGCGATGAAACGATTCATGAAGAATCGTGTCACTGACTCGCACCGCGGGTCCGCACCACGGGAGCGCTGAGAGATGACCGGTCGATCCGCCGTGTCCGCCGTGAAGGCGGCGCTGAAGTCACAGGCTGTCGAGACACCGTCGTGGGCGTTCGGGAATTCGGGCACACGGTTCAAGGTGTTCGCGCAGCCGGGTGTGCCGCGGACACCGGGCGAGAAGCTGGCGGACGCCGCGCGAGTGCACGCGCACACGGGCGTGGCACCGTCGGTGGCCCTGCACATCCCGTGGGACCGCGTCGACGACTACGGCGCGCTCGCGGCCGAGGCCCGGGCAGCGGGGCTGCGTATCGGGGCGATCAACGCGAATGTGTTCCAGGACGACGACTACAAGCTGGGGTCCGTCACCCATCCGGACGCCGCTGTGCGGCGCAAGGCGCTCGGTCATCTGCTGGAGTGCGTGGACGTCATGGACGCCACGGGGTCGCGCGATCTGAAGCTGTGGTTCTCCGACGGGATCAACTATCCCGGGCAGGACGACATCTCGGCACGTCAGGGCCGGCTCGCCGAGGCGCTGTCCGCGGTGTACGAGCGGCTGGGCGAGGGCCGGCGCATGCTGCTGGAGTACAAGCTGTTCGAGCCCGCCTTCTACGCCATGGACGTACCGGACTGGGGCACGGCGTACGCGCACTGTCTGCGGCTGGGGCCGAAGGCACAAGTGGTCGTCGACACGGGACACCACGCGCCGGGCACCAACATCGAGTTCATCGTCGCGCTGCTGCTGCGCGAGAAGAAGCTCGGCGGATTCGACTTCAACTCCCGCTTCTACGCGGACGACGATCTGATGGCCGGGGCCGCCGATCCCTTCCAGCTCTTCCGGATCATGTACGAGGTGATCAGAGGCGGCGGATTCACGGCGGAGACGGCCTTCATGCTCGACCAGTGCCACAACATCGAGGAGAAGATCCCCGCGATCATCCGTTCGGTGATGAATGTGCAGGAGGCCACGGCCAAGGCGCTGCTGGTGGACGCGGAGGCGCTGGACACGGCCCAGCGCGCCGGAGATGTGCTGGCGGCCAACGCGGTCCTGATGGACGCGTTCAACACCGACGTACGTCCGCTGGTGGCCGAGGTCCGCGCGGAACTCGGCGCGGACGCCGACCCCGTCGCCGCCTATCACGCCTCCGGCTATGGCAAGAAGATCATCGCCGACCGGGTCGGCGGCACTCCCGCCGGCTGGGGAGCCTGAGCCGCCGCCTCAGGCCCGCCCGTCCGGCGCGAAGTCCGCACCTCACAGAGGGACATGATGACCGACCAGCACGAAGCACCTCCCGTCGTCCATCCCGTGGCGGAGCAGCTCCTCGCCCGCTCCCACCGGCTCGGCGCCGATCCGCGCAACACCAACTACGCCGGTGGCAACACCTCCGCGAAGGGATCCGCGCCCGATCCCGTGACCGGTGACGAGATCGAGCTGATGTGGGTCAAGGGATCGGGCGGCGATCTGGGCACCCTCACGGCCGGCGGACTGGCCGCGCTGCGCGTCGACCGGCTGCGGGCGCTGACCGCGGTCTATCCCGGAGTGGCGCGCGAGGACGAGATGGCCGCCGCCTTCGACTACTGCCTGCACGGCAGGGGCGGAGCGGCTCCGTCCATCGACACCGCCATGCACGGACTGGTCGGCGCACCTCATGTGGACCATCTCCACCCGGACTCGGGTATCGCGCTGGCCTGCGCGGCCGACGGCGAGAAGCTCACGACGGAGTGCTTCGGCGACACGGTGGTCTGGGTCCCCTGGCGCCGTCCCGGCTTCCAGCTCGGCCTGGACATCGCCGCGGTCAAGGAGGCCAACCCGCGGGCGATCGGATGTGTCCTCGGCGGTCATGGAATCACGGCCTGGGGCGCCACGTCGGACGAGTGTGAGCGCAACTCCCTGCACATCATCCGCACCGCCGAGGCGTTTCTGGCGGAGCGCGGCAGACCAGAGCCCTTCGGCCCGCTGCTCTCCGGGTACGAGCCGCTGCCCGAGACCGAGCGGCGGGCCAGGGCCGCCGCGCTCGCACCGCTGATCCGCGGTCTCGCCTCCACCGACCGGCCGCAGGTCGGCCACTACACCGCCACCGGCCCGGTCCTCGACTTCCTCTCGCGCGCCGAACATCCGCGGCTGGCCGCCCTCGGCACTTCCTGCCCGGACCACTTCCTGCGCACCAAGGTCCGTCCTCTTGTTCTCGATCTGCCGGCCGGCGCGCCGCTGGAGCGGGTGCGGGCCCGGCTGGCCGAGCTGCACACCGCCTATCGCGAGGAGTACCGCGCGTACTACGAGCGGCACGCGGTGCCGGGCTCGCCGCCGATGCGCGGCGCGGACCCGGCGATCGTGCTGGTGCCGGGCGTGGGCATGTTCTCCTTCGGCAGGGACAAGCAGACCGCCCGGGTCGCCGGCGAGTTCTATCTCAACGCCGTCAATGTGATGCGCGGCGCCGAGGCCGTCTCCTCGTACGCGCCCATCGAGGAGGCCGAGAAGTTCCGTATCGAGTACTGGGAGCTGGAGGAGGCCAAGCTGCGCCGTATGCCCGCGCCCAAGCCGCTGGCCACACGGGTCGCCCTGGTGACGGGAGCGGGCTCGGGCATCGGCAGGGCCGTCGCGCACCGGCTGGTGGCCGAAGGCGCCTGTGTGGTGGTCGCGGACCTCAACACCGACAGCGCGACAACGGTCGCCGAGGAGCTGGGCGGCCCGGACAAGGCGGTCGCGGTCACCGTCGACGTGACCGACGAGGAGCAGATCAAGGCGGCGTTCGACCTGGCCGCCCTCGCCTTCGGCGGAGTCGATCTGGTCGTCAACAACGCGGGCATCTCGATCTCCAAGCCCTTGCTGGAGACCACCGCCAGGGACTGGAACCTCCAGCACAACATCATGGCGCGCGGCTCGTTCCTGGTCTCCCGCGAGGCCGCGCGGATCATGACCGATCAGGACCTCGGCGGCGACATCGTCTACATCGTCTCCAAGAATTCGGTCTTCGCGGGTCCCAACAACATCGCCTACTCCGCGACCAAGGCCGACCAGGCCCATCAGGTGCGGCTGCTGGCCGCCGAGTTGGGCGGGCTCGGCATCAGGGTCAATGGCGTCAACCCGGACGGTGTGGTGCGGGGTTCCGGGATCTTCGCCGGCGGCTGGGGCGCCGAACGGGCCGCGGTGTACGGGGTGGAGGAGGAGAAGCTCGGTGAGTTCTACGCGCAGCGGACGCTCCTCAAGCGCGAGGTGCTGCCCGAGCATGTGGCCAACGCGGTGTTCGCGCTGACGGGTGGCGACCTCAGCCACACCACGGGGCTGCATGTCCCGGTCGACGCCGGTGTGGCGGCGGCCTTTCTGCGCTAAGGGCTGTCCCGTAATCCCCGGCGGGCGCGCGACGACAGCTACGGCGCCTCGCCGCGTTGTCGGAACGCCCGGATACATCCAGTATGCGAGCGTCCCTCCGCCTCGCGATCCACCGCATCTGACGCCGCGCGCTGATCCACCAGGGATGACGGGACAGCCCTTAGGCCCTGTCTGACAAATAGCGCCGTCCGCCCGGAGGGCGGGGCCCGCGACGTCTGGTGCGTGCGATCGCCAAGGCGGAGGAGCGGGCTCGTACTGGACATACGTGGCTGGCTCCGTCGGCGGAGCCGTCCGCCCGCCGCGTCCGCCGGCCAACGAGATCCGCCGATCCACGAGGTTTCCCGTGTCAGACACCGAACCGCTCCTCTTCGCCGCTGTCGATCTCGGCGCGTCCAGTGGCCGCGTCATGGCCGGACATGTCTCGGGCCACGGCGCCGGAACGCTGCGCCTCCGGGAGGCCCACCGGTTCACCAACCGACCCGTACGGACCGGCGGCACACTGCACTGGGACATCCTGTCCCTGTACGCGGGAGTGCTGGACGGGCTGCGGGCCGTCGGCGCCGCAGCGGGCATGCCGCCCTTGAGCGTCGGGATCGACGGCTGGGCCGTCGACTACGGCCTGCTCGACGCGTCCGGCGCGCTGCTGGGAAATCCGGTGCACTACCGCGACACGCGCACCGACGGTGAGGCCGCCAAGGTGGCGTCGGTGCTCGCGCCGACCGTGCTGTACGAGGCGACGGGCCTGCAGTACCTGCCCTTCAACACGCTGTACCAGCTCACAGCCGCACAGGGCAGTCCGGCGCTCGGCGCCGCGAGCCGGCTGCTGCTGATCCCCGATCTCATCGCGTACTGGCTCACCGGCGAGGCCGGGACAGAACTCACCAATGCCTCCACCACCCAGCTCATCGACCCTCGTACCCGCGACTGGTCCCGGTCAGTCGCCGACGCGCTCGGCATCGACCTCGCGCTGTTCGCGCCGCTGCGTGAGCCGGGCGATCAGGCGGGACGGCTGCTGTCCGGTGTGCTGGCCGAGACCGGTCTGACGGGCCCGGTCCGAGTGACGACTGTCGGTTCCCACGACACGGCCTCCGCCGTCGCGGCGGTTCCCGCGGCCGGCGACCGGTTCGCCTATGTCGCCACCGGCACCTGGTCTCTCGCCGGACTCGAACTGGACGCGCCGGTGCTCACCGAGGAGAGCCGTCGGGCCAACTTCACGAACGAGCTGGGCGTCGACGGCACCGTCCGCTATCTGCGCAACATCATGGGACTGTGGCTGCTTCAGGGATGCCTGCGCACCTGGGAGGCCGCCGGGACGCCTCAGCGGCTGGACCGGCTTCTGCGCGAGGCCGCCGATGTGCCGGGACTGCGGTCGTTCGTCGACGCGGACGACCCGGCGTTTCTGCCGCCCGGGAACATGCCGCGGCGCATCGTGGACGCCTGCCGTCGCTCCGGCAGGCCGGCGCCGGAAGGACCGGCCGAGATCACCCGCTGTGTGCTCGATTCGCTGGCCCTCGCCCATCGGCGCGCGATCGAGGACGCGCGGCGTCTGTCCGGCCGTGCCGTGGACATCGTGCATCTCGTCGGCGGCGGCGCCCACAACGAACTGCTGTGCCGCCTCACGGCCGACGCCTGTGGCCTGCCGGTCGTGGCCGGACCGGCCGAGGCTGCGGCCCTGGGCAACGTACTCGTCCAGGCACGCGCGGCGGGTGCGGTCCGTGGCGACCTCTCGGATCTGCGTGCCCTGCTCCGCGGCACAGCGGAGTTCCGCCGGTACGAGCCCGCACCCGGCGGCGCTGACTGGGACCGGGCGGCGGCGCTGATCGCCGCCGAGGGCGCGCGGATGTGATCTGAGGGGCCGGACGCCAACCACTCCGGCAGTGCGCGCCGCTTATATGATGGTCGATCCGGTCGGGTGTCGCCGAGAAGGACCTCCGACGGCATGGGGTCCCGATGACAAGTGACAGGGCAGGCAGCACGCGTGGCGCAGACGGTCGGCATCAAGGACGTGGCCCGGCTGGCCGGTGTCTCGGTCGGAACCGTCTCGAATGTGCTCAACCGGCCCGAGAAGGTCTCGGAGCACACGCGTCTGCGCGTGCGGGCGGTGATCGAAGAGCTCGGTTTCGTACGGAGCGAGACGGCCCGGCAGCTCCGGGTCGGCACCAGTCGCATCCTGGCCATCCTGGTGCTCGACATGGCGAATCCGTTCTTCGTCGCCGTGGCCAAGGGCGCCGAGCGCGCGGCGCGCGAGGACGGCCTCGGTGTGATGCTCTGCAACAGCGCGGGGAGCAGGACGGAGGAGGCGGAGTATCTGTCGCTCTTCGCCGAACAGCGGGTCCGCGGTGTGCTGCTCACTCCGGCCGACACGACCGGCGGCAATGTGCGGGAGTTCGCGCGCCGTGGCATTCCGTTCATCCATGTCGACCGGGCCGTGCCCACCGCCGAAGGCTGCTCCGTCTCCGTCGACGATGTGGCGGGCGGCGCGCTCGCGGTCAGGCATCTGCTGGCCGCCGGGCACCGCTCGGTGACCTATATCAGCGGCCCGATGTCCCTTCCTCAGTGCCGGGACCGCCGTACCGGCGCGCTGGCCGCTCTGCGTGAGGCCGGTCTGCCCGAACAGGCGCTGCGACAGGTGGAGTCCGCGCGGCTGGATGTGGCGTCCGGTATCGACGCGGGCGCGCGGCTGCTGGGCCTGGCGGAGCGTCCGACGGCCGTGTTCTGCGCCAATGATCTGCTCGCGCTGGGCGTCCTGCAGGCGATGTACGGGGCCGGGGTCGATGTCCCTGGCGACATGTCGATCGTCGGCTATGACGACATCGAGTTCGCGGCCGCGGCTGTCGTACCACTCACCTCGGTACGGCAGCCGGCGGACCGGATGGGCCGTACGGCGGCGGAGATGCTGATGGAAGAGACGGGGCCGGACGCGGAGCACCACACGCATCGCTCCGTCGTCCTCCAGCCCGAGCTGGTGGTACGCAGTTCAACACGGCAGCTGTGAGGGCCGGACTGCGGTCGGACGCACGCCGAACGCCCTTCTTCCGAAGGGGAATTGCTTCAAGAAAGGGTCAACAAGACGCCATCACCAACCCATGGCCAAGGCTGTCACGGATAGTCTCCGGCCGTGATATCGACCAGACAGGCGAATACGCCTCCGGCTTCCACCGACACACCACGCCGCACGCTGCTCCGCGCGGCTCTCGCGGGAACCGCCGCCACCGCCGGAGTGGCCCTCGCCGCACCTTCCGCCGGCGCGGCCACCCACTCCCGTCCGGCCCGTCCCCGGCCCGCCACGCCGGACGAGGCACTCAGAGAACTCGCCGAGGGCAACCGGCGCTGGCGGACCTTCCGGGAGCAGCACCCGCACGAGACGGAGACCGTACGGCGGACTCTCGTATCGGGCCAGCACCCGTTCGCGATCGTCCTCGGATGCGTCGACTCCCGGGTGCCGCCGGAGCTCGCTTTCGACCAGGGGCTCGGCGATCTGCTGACCGTGCGGTCGGCGGGTGAGGTTCTGGACGAGGCCGTGCTCGGCAGCATCTGCTACGGCGTACTGGAACTGGACATACCGCTGGTCCTGGTCCTTGGACACCAGTCGTGCGGCGCCGTCGCCGCGGCCGTCCAGGCGGACGGGACGGGCGCGGAACTCCCGGCTCACATTCAGTACTTGGCCGATCAGATACGCCCCGCGATCGACCACAGCCAGCAGGGCGACGCGCGTACCGACGCCACCATCAGCGCCAATGTCCGGCGGATCACCGAGCGCCTGGCGGCGGAGCCCGACCTCGCGGCCAAGGTGGCCGAGGGCAAGCTGGCCATCGTCGGAGCCCGATACGAACTCACCACTCAGCTCGTCCACCGGATCGACTGACCACCGCTTCCGCCGGGCCCCGCCGGCACGGACGCGGTCCGCCCGGAGGGGCCCGGCGCCGGCCACCACCGCCCGGCTCCGGCCGGGCAGGCGGCGCTCAGTCAGGTCAGGTCAGGTCAGGTCAGGTCAGGTCAGGTCAGGTCAGGTCAGGTCAGGTCAGGGAAGGATCGAGTCGATGTAACCGCCGTCGACGCGGACGGCCGCACCGGTGGTGGCCGACGCGAGAGGCGAGCTCAGATAGACCACCATATGGGCGATCTCCTCGGGCTCGATAAGACGCTGGAGCAGCGACTGCGGGCGGTGTTCGCGCATAAAGGCGCGCTGCGCCTCTTCCCAGGGCAGCGAGGAATCCACCAGCTCGTAGACGAAGTCCTCGACGCCACCGGTGTGTGTCGGGCCCGCGAGGACGGAGTTGACGGTCACTCCGCTGCCCGCCGCCGCCTTGGCGAAACCGCGGGAGACCGCGAGCAGCGAGGTCTTGGACATGCCGTAGTGGATCATCTCGGCGGGAATGACCACCGCGGAATCGCTGGCAATGTATTGGATACGGCCCCAGGACCGCTCGGTCATCCCGCCCAGATAGGCCCGGGTGAGCCGGATCGCGGACAGCACATTGACCTCGAAATAGCGGCGCCACTCCTCGTCGCCGATCTCCAGCGGCGGCCTCGCACCGAAGATGCCCAGGTTGTTGACGAGGATGTCCACCTGAGGCAGCCCGTCGACCACCTGCCCGGTACCGTCCTCCGACGCGACATCACCGGGCGCGGCCAGGAATTCGCCGTCAGGCACCTCCGAGCGCTGTCGCTCCAGGGCCGCGTTGACGGACTCGGCCGTACGCCCGTTGACCGCGACACGGGCTCCGGCGCGAGCGAGACCGGTCGCGATGGCCGCGCCGATTCCCTGGGTGGAGCCCGTCACCAGAGCGGTCTTTCCGGCAAGGTCGATACGCACGATTCAGATCCTTCCCTGTGCCCTTGTTGAGCCACGACATTGTGCGCCAGGGCGACGCCGCGGCCCGGCCGGAGGAATCCCGGCGGTGTGTCGCGTCAAGAGTCCCTGGCCGGCAAGCGACACCTCAACGACGCTACCCCTCAACACCCGACGGATGCCTATGGAACCGGGCGGTCGGGATGGCGGCGGAACCATGATGATCCGTCATGCGACAAGCCCTGCCCTCTTGATGTGGACCCGACACCTGTGTCATATATGTCTAGACCATTGCCCCGGATGGAGGACAAGGCCATGAAAAGGATCTCCAGCCTCGCCGCGCTCGTGTCCGCCGCCGTTCTCACCTTGGCCGCTTGCGGTTCCGACGATGACGGCGCGAAGCCGCTTTCGGCGCCGGCCGGGGTCAGCGTCCAGGCCGGGAGCGCCAGCTCCGTCCATGTGATGTGGAACCAGGCCGACGGCAAGGCCGGAATCAGCGGGTACGAGGTGTACCGGGGCAAGACGAAGGTCAAGGATGTCCCGGCCGCGCAGAACATGATCGATGTCAGCGGGCTGAAGCCTTCGACCACTTACTCCTTCACGGTCCGCGCCCGGGACGCCGATGGCACACTCTCGCCGCACAGCGGCGCGAAGTCCGTCACCACACCGGCCGCGGTCGCCGAGGACAGGGACGCTCCCGCCCGGCCCGCAGGGCTTGCGGGAAAGAGCGACGGAGCACGGGCCGCGCGGCTGAGCTGGGTCAGGGCGGCGGCCGGCCAGGGCATCACCTCGTACGACATCTACCAGGGCGGCTCCAAGATCCATAGCGTCGGAGGCGAGACCAGCACGGCACGGATCACCCGGCTGCGGCCTGGGACGCACTACAGCTTCACGGTCACCGCCCGGGACGCCGCGGACAACTCCTCGCCCGCCAGCCGAGCCGTCGAGATCACCACTCCGCACGGACCCGGTGACGATCCCGATACCGCGCCGATCGACTTCCGGGCCACGACGCACACCGCCGACGGCGCGCACTATGTCGATCTGTCCTGGCTCGCTCCGAGGACCGGCGCCGATGTCCCGTCGTACCAGATCTATCTCGACGGGGCGTTCGCCACGACTCTGACCTGGGGCGACGAGGCTCCGCGGGGCCGGGCCACATACAGCGTGTATGTGAGCAAGAAGGCCGGCGAGACCTATCGGGTGAAGCTCCGCGCCAAACTGCCCGACGGCAACTGGGGCACATTCTCGGCGGAGCGGACCGTCGTCACCGGCGGCCGGTCCTGACGGTCCTGTCGATCGGCCACGACCGGGCCGCCGCGCTGCCGCCGGCCGCGCTCACCGCGTGGCGGTCGCTCATCGACGCCGCACAAGTCGAGCCCGGACAGCGCGTCCTGATCCACTCCGCCGCCTGCGGTGGTGGTGTGGGCCACTCTGTCCCGTCTGGCCAACCGGAGTGCTGAATCCGGAAGCCTGGTCACAGGGCCGCCTCGCGGAAGAGGACCAGGAGGGTCTGGGCCGACGGAGCATCCGCGTCGAAAAACTGTGTGGCGAGCGCGGGTGGCACAGCCGTTCCATGCATCCGGACCTCGTGGCACCGGAAGCAAAATGCCGCCTCGAACAACACCAGGTCGAGGGTGTCCTCGTATGCCCGGATACTCCAGCCTGGTGAGAAACCGCAGCGGTGCTGCTCGCTGCCGGGCAGGGTCTCGATCAAGGCCAAGGCGTCGGCGGCCTCGCTCCCGGCCCAGTGGGCGATCACCTCGCCGGGATAGGGGGTGCCCAGCTCGGTCGGGAGGAAGGAGATCCTTACGACTTCGATCAGCACGGTGGCCGCAACGGCTTGCGCGGGAAGCTCCATGGCCACAGTCTGCCCGCCAGGTCGAGGGACTCGTCGCTGGAGATCGAGGCCCGGACAGCAGGAACCGGTCCCGTACGGCGCGCAGCGGGGCCTGCCTCGTCCGACACCTCCGGCCGATGTCCTCGGCCCGCCGTGAGTTCCTCACCGTCAGACCCTCCGTCACCGCGAGGCCGTGCGTCCGATGGGCCGGCCCCTGCCGGACTGGCGGACCGTCAGTCCGGACGGCGCGCGCCTGCCGACGGGTGGCGGTTCGGATGGCCTCACCGGCGGCGCCGTTCCGTCACCGCGCGGCGCGGGCTCCGCGGCATACGGAGCGGGATCGTGACGACGCCCGGCGATGCCTCCTGGGCACGCGGCGGGAAGAGCGCGCCTGGCCTCTTCCAGCAGTGCGGTCAGACTGGCCCGGTACCACCGGACCTCGTCCGGCCGGTCCGCCACCAGCAGGCTCCGCACCGTCGCCTGCGCCGCCTCGGACACCGGGTGGGCCTGGGCGAGATCCGGCCGCAGCCGGTGCAGACAGGCGCGTTCAGACGGATCGGCCACCACCCGGGCCAGCTCGACGGGGCCGAGCACACAGCCGACCGCCGCGGCCCGCTCCCAGGGATCTTCTCGCTCGCGCAGCAGAAAGCCCACCCGTCGGCTGCGCCAGTTGCGCGGACGACGGTCTTCTCCCTCGTCGAGGCACGCGCGCAGCGCCGGCGGCAATCGTCCCGCGAGCAGCGCCGGCTCCCCGGCGGCGAACGCCCTGAGCTCTTCGGCCAGATACAGCCAGACGATCGCGCGATAGCGATTGAGAGAGAGCCGGACCGGAGTGACACATCCCGCTCGTGCCAGCCGGGTGAAGCGGCCCGGACTGACGGTCATCAGCTTCGCTGCCTCGGCGGTGCCCACGGTCCTCACCCGTTCGCGCAGCGCGTCCGGGAAACCGTCCGCCGCCCGCACCCGCTCGATCTCCTGCCGGCTGACCTGCCGCCGGCCCGCGCCCGGCCCGGCCGTGGTGCGGATATGCCCGAGCCGCACGGCGAGCGCGAACTCGCCACGCCTCAGCTCCAGTTCCCGCGCGGCCCGCACGGCGCCAACAGCGCCTGGGGCTCTCCCGCCCGTCCCGGTGGCGTGCGTATCCCGGATGTCCTGGGCCCGCGGCCAACGCCGGACCCCGTGCCGTGTGCCGCTCCGCAGCCGGCTCTCGGTCCCTCGCCGTGTCGGTGCCGGTGCCTGCGCTCGAACCTGTTCCTGGCCATCGCTGACGGACATGATGGTCCTCCCCGTGAGGCGTAACTACTCTCGGTGATGACCGTAGCGCGGCAGAGATGTTTTCCGCTCGGCCTGTGGATAACTCCGCCGATCGCTTGGAAGGCCCAGCTCAGAGGCCGTTCAGACGGGTGGCACAGGCTGCCTGGCCGCGACGGCCAAGTGCTCGCCCACCCGGTTCACGAGCAGGGTCATCTCGTAGGCGACCTGGCCGACATCGGCCTCGGCCGTCGTCAGTACGCACAGACAGCTCCCGTCACCCGCCGCGGTGACGAACAGCAGCGCCTCGTCGAATTCGACCATGGTCTGCCGGGCCTTGCCCGCCCGGAAATGGCGTCCGGATCCCCGCGCGAGACTGTGCAGTCCGGAGGAGACCGCGGCGAGATGCTCCGCGTCCTCGCGAGCGAGCCCCGCGCTGGCTCCCGTCACCAGGCCGTCGTTCGACAGCACCAGTGCGTGCTGTATGTGCTCGACCCGTTCGGTCAGGTCGTCCAGCAGCCAGTCGAGTCCCTTTTCCAACGGCATTGTTGTTCCTCCCCGTTCAGGTGTTCCCCACGTCCCGCGACGCCCGTAGCCTTGCGCACCCGCCGCTCGTGGGCAAGCCGTCCTTGAGCTTCCGGGGCGTCGTGGCGCGCCGGGCCTTCCCGACGGCAGAGAATGCGCGCATGGCGACACACATGAGCAAAGAGGAGTGGCACGCCTTCGTCTCCGAAGGCACGCGCACCGGCAAACTGTCCACCGTGCGGGCCGACGGGAGCCCTCATATCGCGCCCGTCTGGTTCGTTCTCGACGGTGACGACCTCGTCTTCAACACCGGCAAGGAGACCGTGAAGGGCCGCAATCTGCTGCGCGACAACCGCGTGGCGCTGTGCGTGGACGACGAGCGGCCGCCGTTCGCCTTCGTGGTGATCCAGGGACGGGCCGAAATCGACGAGGAGCCTGAGCGGTTGCGCGCCTGGGCGACCCGGATCGCCGCCCGGTACATGGGCGCGGAGCAGGCCGAGGAGTTCGGGCTGCGCAACGGTGTGCCGGGCGAGCTGGTGGTGCGCGTACGGATCGACAAGGTCTTGGCCTACGCGGCCGTCGCGGACTGACCCACCGGTCCGGACGGACAAGTCCTCACTTCGCCGCCCGCGGAGTGAGGACGCGTCCTCCGCCCGACCGCGCGGGACGGCCGGTCAGGCAGGAGCGGAAAGATGCCGCACGCGCATGTCCGACGCGGAACCGGATACGGCGCAGGCGGCCGCGTAACCAGGGCCCGCGGGCACATCGGAGACGGTCCAGCCGGACGGCGGTTCGGCCAGACCCGAGGTGCCCAGATAGTCGGCGGCGAGGTCACGTCCCAGACCGGTGCCGAGACCCTTGAGGTATGCCTCCTTGCGTGTCCACAGACGTGTGAAGGCGGTCCCTCGCCGCTCCAGGGGCTCGGCCGACAGCTCGGCCCGCTCGGCGGGGTGCAGGACGCTGCTCAGCTCGGCGACCGTGTCCGGCGCCGACACTGGTTCGATGTCGACGCCGACGGCGGCGTCCGCGACACCGATCAGGACCAGATCACCGCCGTGGGACAGCGAGAAGTGCGGCGCGTGGGAGGGTTCCGTGAGTACCGGCCTGCCGTGCGGCCCCCCGCAGCACGGGCAGACGTCGCGGCCGAAGACGAGGTCCTGCGGAGGAAGCCCCGTGTACCGCCCGAGGATCCGCCGGAGCGCGGTGTGCGCGGAGGCATAGCGGACCCGGTCACGCCCGTGGACGAACGCCTGGGCGCGACGCAGTTCGTCCGTGTCGAGCAGCGAGAGATCCAGCGAGTCCTCCTCGATACCCGTGGTGTCCAGCAGCCAGAGATCCACTGTTCCCGGGCGCGGCCCGGCGACCGGGTCACTTCGGTGGTCGGCGTCGAACAGGGCGGTCTCCTCGCAGCTCTGACATCTCCTGGCGTGCGGACGGGAGGCGTGGTGTCCGTATGCTGCCCGGCGCGCCGACCAGGCTACCGCCGGGTGGACGCCGCGGCCGTCCCGCTTACGGAAGTGGCGGCTCACCCGCTCGGTGACCGAGGCCGGGCCGGGCGGCGGCGAGCCGGGCGGCGCGGATCGTGAGGTAGTGCCGTTCCGGCAGGCCGGCCGTACGGCGGGCCGCCTCCTGGAAGTTTTCCAGCGCGCCCTGCGCGTCGCCGGCCATGTCGAGCAGATGGGCCCGCACCACATGGATCTGGTGATGGCCCGCCAGACGGCCCTCGGCCTCAAGGGTATTGAGGATGTCGAGCCCCGCTGCCGGTCCCTGCACCATGGCGACGGCCACGGCCCGGTTGAGCGAGACGACCGGGTTCGCGGACAGCCGTTCCAGCACTCCGTACAGCGCCAGGATCTGCGGCCAGTCGGTCTCCGCCGCCGTCGCCGCCTCGTCGTGCACGGCGGCGATCGCCGCTTGGACCTGATACGGACCGAGCGGCCCTCGCGGCAGGGCGGCCGTGATGAGCGCGATGCCTTCGGCGACGGCCCCGGCGTCCCACCGGCCACGGTCCTGCTCCGCGAGCGGCACGAGTTCGCCTGCCGGGCCCGTACGCGCGGCGCTCCTGGCGTCGGTGAGCAGCATGAGCGCGAGCAGACCGGCGACCTCGCTGTCGCCGGGAGGCAGTTGGTGGAGGGCCCTGGTCAGCCTGATCGCTTCCCGGGACAGCTCGACCCGCTGCAGGTCCGGCCCTTCGCTCGTGACATACCCCTCGTTGAAGATCAGATAAAGGATGTGCAGCACCGCGTCCAGCCGCCGGGCGCGGTCCTTGTCGTCCGGCAGCCGGAACGGGATGCCGGACGTTCTGATGCGCTGCTTCGCCCGGCTGATCCGCTGTCCCATGGTCGCCTCGGGCACCATGAAGGCCCGGGAGATCTCGCTCGTACTCAGTCCGCCGACACACCGCAGCGTCAGTGCGATCGCCGACGACGGCGAGAGCGCGGGGTGGCAGCAGAGGAACAGCAGGAGCAGCGAGTCGTCCCGGGCGGCCGCGTCGTCGGTGTCGGCGGGCGGTGCCGCCTGCCGGTCGGCGGGCACCTGCCCGGCCGCCAGGTCCTCACGGCGGCGGCGTGCGCGCTCACCGCGAACCCGCTCGGTCATACGGCGGCTCGCGACCTGGATCAGCCAGCCGCGCGGATTGCGCGGCACGCCCTCACCCGGCCACTGGACCGCAGCCGCCAGCAGCGCTTCCTGTACGGCGTCCTCGGCGGCGTCGAAGTCTCCGAACCGCCTGGTGAGTACGCCGACGACCTGCGGCGCCAGCGCGCGCAGCAGGTCCTCGGCCGTCTCCTCGGGACCGGTCACCGGACGGGTTCGCGTTTGATTCCGGGACATGTCGCGGTGAGCGTCTCCGGATTGGCCCCCGGGTGGGTCTCCGGATCAGTCAGGGCTCACATCTCCTCGGCCGGTGCCGCCATCACCTGGCGCACCTCGATCGGCATGTTCAGCGGCTCACCGCCGGGGCCGGGAGCTGTCGACACATGGGCGGCGAGCTCCACCGCCCGCTCGGCGGTGTCGCAGTCGACGATCCAGTAGCCGGCGAGGAACTCCTTGGTCTCAGGGTAGGGGCCGTCGGTGACAACAGGAGCGCCACCGCTGCCGGCCCGGACGGTCTTCGCCTGGCCGGGCCCGGCCAGCCCTTGCGCGTCGACCAGTTCGCCCGCCTCGGCGAGCTTCTTGTTCGTGTCGTGCATAAAGGCGATGTGTGCCTTGATCTCCTCAGGGGTCCAGCTTGTGATCGGCGGGAAGTCCACGGTCTTCTCGCTGAACTGCATCAGCAGCATGTACTTCATGGTGTTCTCCTCATACTGTCGCGCCCTCGTCGGCGCCTCTCATGGAGAGGTAGAAGCACACGACGCGATTTCGACATCGCCGGCGAGGTTTCCGGAAGAAATTTCTGCGAGAGGACCGCGCGACGGCGGCTCGGACGGCACTGGGAGATCATGTCCTCATGGCCGACGACCACACGCATGTGCAGGAATTCTTCGGTTCCCGGGCCGCGCACTGGGACACGCGCTTTCCCGATGACGGTCCGTCCTATGCCGCCGCCGTCGCCGAGCTCGGGCTGCGTCCCGGCGACGCGGTGCTGGACGCGGGATGCGGGACGGGACGCGCGCTGCCTCCGCTGCGAGACGCGGTGGGAACACACGGCACGGTGCTGGGCGCCGATCTGACCCCGGCGATGCTGGACGCCGCCGTACGGGCCGGCCGTCAGCGCAGCGGGCGGTTGCTGCTCGCCGATGTGAGCCGGCTTCCGGTGCGTTCGGAGGCGCTGGACGCGGTGTTCGCGGCGGGGCTGATCGCTCATCTGCCACGGCCCGCCGAGAATCTGCGGGAACTGGCCAGAGTCGTACGTCCTGGCGGCAGGCTGGCGCTGTTCCATCCCATCGGCCGGGCCGCACTCGCCGCCCGGCAGGGCAGACAGCTCACGTCTGACGATCTGCGCGCCGAGCCCAACCTCCGTCCGCTGCTGGCCGGTTCGGGCTGGCAGTTGGAGTCGTACGCCGACGAGGACTCCCGTTTCCTCGCCCTGGCGGTCCGAAGGGACTGAGGTACCGGGGCCGAGTGCCGGAGCGGCGCGGCGCTCGACGACGTCTCCGGCGGGCCGACGCTGTCGGCCACTGCCGGATATCCCTGCCGCGCGGCCGGCGGCGGCCCGTGGACCGGGGCTTCTGCCAGGGCCCGGCCGCCCGTACGTTGGATGAGCGGACCGGGACAGCCCTCCGGTCCGCACCACGTCAGGCAGCAGGGGGAAGGTGGACCCGGTGTTCAGCAGACTGCGCAGGATCCTCGTGTCGGACCGTGCCGCCGCCACGACCACGGAGCGGCCCCGGACACGGCAGCACAACATATTCGAGGCCGCCGCCACCTATGTGTCGGCGTGTGCGGAGGACGACCAGCAGCGGATGGACGAGGCGTCGGGCTGGGTCTCGCCCGAGGCGCTCTCCTTCGGCGTCAGCGAACTCGCCTGCCGGGCGGTCATCGCACTGGCCCGGGAACGGAACGAGTCGCCGCAGGCCGTGGCCCGGGGCCTGCTCGGTCTGCCGGCCGACTGACCACCGTGCGCCACCGGTGCTCCGGGCCGGAGCGGAATCCGGTCCGTGTCACGCTCTCGACGTCCGGGTTACCCACTGGTTAGGGTGCGCCGGACAAGCGACCGGACGAGGAGGTGCCGTGACCGGAACGGACGACTCCACGGACGACGACGCGCTGTATGTGCTGACCGCCGCGCTGCTCACGCCCGCGCAGTTCCCCACCGTGCTCGGTGACGACTACCCGGAGGCATGCGCGGCCCTCGGCATCGCGTCCTGGCCCCGCGGATACGGCCTGGTCATGGGACAGGACAGCGGTGGCGCCCGCTGGACGGTGGTGGTGGACGACGTGTCACTGGTCGCGGTCGCCATCGCGGCCTGGGACTGCGGTATGGAGTACGACCTGTCTCCGGACGAGCGCACCATCGTCTCCGCGCTGCCCGGCTGGCCGGTCGCCCTCGCGGTCACGGCGCCCGGTCTGCCCGCGCCGCACGACCCGGAGCCCGATCCCGGCGGTCCGCCGTCCGCGCACACGGATGGCGGACCGCCGCCGCTCGCACCGCCCGACACGGAGACCTGGGGACCGGCCCAGCGCCGCCTCGGCGCCGACGAGATCGCCCTCCAGTGGACGGCGTGGCGGGAACGGCTCGACGGCGCGGTCCCCGTAAGGCCCGCCGAGACCAGCGAGAATCCGGAGAGCGAGCAGTCCGCAGGAACCACCGGCACCGCCGCCGGCGTGTCGGAGCCCTCTTATCAGGGCGTGCGGCATCAGGACGTGCGGCATCAGGGCGTGCGACGGGTCCTCAAGGAGCTGCGCGCCTATGTCGATACGCCGCCTCCACTCGGCCGGGTCCGTTCCAGCTTCGCGCCGGGCGGGGCACGGACGCTGCGCGCCGACGGTCCCGGCTGGTCCTTTGTCGCCAGGACGGACGACATCGCGTTCGTCCTGATGGACGACGAGCCGGGCGAGGTGCTGCCCGTCGGCCGCGGCACCGAACTGCCCGCGCTGCTCGCGGCGCTCGACGCGATGGCGGTACGTCCCGCCTGAGCCCGGCACCGGCCGCCCGCTACCCGGCGCCGATCACAAGTCACCATCCGCCACCGGTCACCACCCGTGGCCGGTCAACACTCTCCTGTCGCGTCGGCAGAGACGATCTCCCACGCCTGTCCGTGAGACGCACATGCCCGAGCCGTGCGAGATGTGGGCCGGGCCCATGGCCGTACGGGAACGGCCCCAGCACGATATGGCGGCGCACCCGCCCATCCCGACGCTCACCGGAGACCCCATGCGCTTGTCCAGAGGCATTCCGATTCTCGCCGCCCTTGTGATGGGGCTTTCCTCCGTCGGTCCCGCGGGAGCGGCGGGCAGTGCGCCGCCGGACCGGTCGGCGGCGGAGCATTGCGCCAGGCAGCACCGGCTGGATGTGCCGGGCGCCGGGCGCCAGCAGAGCGCGTGTCTCGGAGATCTGACAACAAAGGCGCTCGCGGGCACGCCGTATACCGACACCGCTGACCAGGCCGGACTGTCCGCGGCGGGCACGAGGAATCCGTCCGGCGTGCCCGGGATCCAGATCGACGGATATTTCCCCGATGACTCCCGCTCCAACGCCACGCACGGCTGGCAGCACGATTCCCAGTTCGTGATCAGACTGCCCGACCGGTGGAACGGCGGTCTGGTCGTCACGGGCGCGCCCGGCACCCGTAAGCAGTACTCCACGGATGTGCTGATCTCGGACCAGGTGCTGTCGCAGGGATACGCCTACGCCGCCACGGACAAGGGAAACACCGGAGCCGATTTCTTCACCGACGGCGCACGGCCGGGCGACGCCGTCGCCGAATGGAACCATCGGGTCACCGAGCTGACGCGCGCCGCCAAGAAGGCCGTGGGACAGCGGTACGGACACGGGCCCCGCCACACGTATATGACCGGCATCTCCAATGGCGGCTATCTGACGCGCTGGCAGTTGGAGAACCGTCCGGAGCTCTATGACGGAGGAGTGGACTGGGAGGGCACGCTCTGGACCACTCGCGGGCCCAATCTGCTGACGAGCCTGCCGGTCACCGTGGCCCGGCAGCTCGGCACGGCCGATGACGCGGATCTCCTCGCGGCCGGCTTCGCGGACGGCTCCCAGTTCCTGTGGCCTTACCACGAAGCGGCGTACTGGGGTCTGACCCAGAAGATGTTCCGCGCGGAGTTCGACCCGTCGTACGACGCCAAGTGCCCTGGATCGTCGGCCGGTTCGACGACCGAGGAGATCTTCGCGGCCTGTCCCTCCGATGCGTCCTACGACTACGCCGCACGCCCGGCGTCCGTCCACCGTGCCGTTGAGAAGGTCGCGCTCACCGGGCGGATCGGCAAGCCGATGATCACGCTGCACGGCGATCTGGACTCGCTGCTGCCGATCGCCACCGACTCCGATGTGTACGCGCGGATGATCGACACTCGGGGCCGCGGCCGACTGCACCGCTATTACACGGTGGAGAACGGCTCTCACACCGACGGTCTGTATGACACCTATCCGGAGCGTCTGCGTCCGATCCTGCCGTGCTACCGCTCGGCGTTCACGGCTCTCACGAACTGGGTGGAGGACGGCGCCACCCCGCCCGCGGATCACACGATCCGCAGGCCCGCGGCCGGCGACGTGGTCAATTCCTGCGCGCTGAGCTGAGGCAGACACCCGGACTCCGGCCCGTCCCGGCCGCTGTTGATCCATTCCGCCCCGCCGGATCTCAGGTTGTCCGGCGGGGCGGAGCACTCCCGCGTCCCGTGCCGAGCCGGGCCCACCAGGCCCGGGATCAGCGGCCGAGCTCCTTGCGGTTGATCCGTCGGAGTCTGCGGCGCTGCGACGGGTCAAGCATCAGATACGCCACCGCGGGCACTCCAAGCACCACCAGCAGCGAGAACCAGAATCCGATCAGCGGGATCAGAAGAAGGCCTACGGCCACTCCCCCGATGGTGATCTTCGCTCTTGCCGACATCTCGACGCCTCCTTCGCGGCCACGGCCGCTTCCTGCCACGTGAACGCACGGATGCGTCCGCCAGTTCCACTATGCGCCGACGCGCAGCGGTTCGCCGACGCGGTGCAGATGTCCGAGGGCCTGCCGGTACGAGTCGATCAGCCCGGTCTCGGTATAGGACACTCCCCGCGCGAGGCAGTGCGCGCGCACCAGCGGCTGGGCGAGCCGGAGGTGCGGGCGCGGCATGCTCGGGAAGAGATGGTGCTCGATCTGGTAGTTCAGTCCGCCCAGGAACCAGTCGGTGAACAGGCCGCCGCGGATGTTCCGCGAGGTGAGTACCTGCCTGCGCAGATGCCCCCAGCCCTGGCTGTTCTCCGGGTCCGGCATCTCCATGCCCTTGTGGTTGGGCGCGAAGGCCATGCCCAGATGCAGGCCGAGGAGCATCTGGTGCAGGAGGGCGAAGACGATGGCCTGGCCCACGGTGAGGGTGGTGAGCAGCAGGGTCACGTAGCCGCCGACATGGGCCGCGAGAAGCAGTCCCTCCACCGCGCGCCGGCGGGCCGGCATCCGAGTGTCCTGCCGGGAGAAGACGGCCTGGAAGCCGTAGACCTTGAGGGCTATGCCCTCCAGTGTGGTCAGCGGGAAGAACAGCCAGGCCTGGTGGCGGGTGAGCCGGCGGCGCAGTCCGGTGCGGCCCGCCGTCTGCTGCTGGGTGAAGACAAGGATGTCAGCGGCGACGTCGGGGTCCTTGTCGATGTGGTTGGGGTTGGCGTGGTGCTTGTTGTGTTTGTCGTTCCACCATTCCTGGCTCATACCGAGCAGCAGATTGGCGTGCACGAGCTGGATCAGTCGGCCCTTGCCCCGGTCGGCGGTGATCTGGGAATGTCCCGCGTCGTGGCCCACAAACGCCATCCGCGCCGACAGAATGGCCAGCGGAGGCGCCAGGAGCAGCGTCCACCAGGAAGGTCCGAGCAGCGCCATCCCGGTGACGATCGCCGCGAGAAAGATCAGATTGACGGCGATTCCCCGGGCGTACCAGGCGGCCCGGCGCTCCAGGAGACCCTGTTCCCGGACGGTCCGCAGGAGGGGTGCGAATTCACTGCCGGCGGTGCGGTCGGCCGTGGGATCGGGTTTGGACTCCGCGACGATGGCGGCCTGGGGCATGTCGGTCTCCGGTCTCTGGGCCGAGGTGGCTGGGGGAAGGAACGCGCTGACCGCGCTGGTCCTCCTGAAACGTACGAGGATGTGACCGCCCGCGACCATGAGGCCACCACCCGGAAAAGGTGGGGGCTTCCCGGGGGTCGACGGTGGTGCTGTCCACAGCGGCCGGCATGGCACGAGCCGGGTCACGACGTCGCTGTCTGCGCCCGGGGCCGCGGTGAGGTACCCTCGGCGGCTCCGACCTGAGGTAGTCAAACTTGAGGAATGCGTCTTCGCTGTGCACAGGCTTCCCGTGGCAACGCTCTCCCGGATCTCCGAACTCGCCCGCTGTTCCACGGTCTTTCTCGCCGCGGATCCGGCCCGCACCGGCCGGATCGCCTACTGGCACCCCGACGGCTCGGAACCGCCCTCCGCGCCGGGCTCCGTGGAGGAGCTGGCCGTCGTCGGCGCCGGGGCCCGCCCGCTCACGGTCAGAGCCCTGTTGATGCCCGTACCGGACGCGCTCGCGTTCCTGACCAGGGCACGCGTCACGGTGAACGCCGCACCGTCGGCGGCCTTCTGGGGTGCGGCCGCGCTGCTCGCCCTGCAACTCGCCGCGCGTGGCCGGATGTTGCCCGGTCTCACCGGTACGGATCACGACGCGTGGCGGGCCGGGCCGCTGACGGCCGCCGATCTGGAGCGGATCCGTGTGCTCGCCGCCTCGATGCCGCCCTCGGCGCACGCCGTCCCGCTCGCCACGACCTCGACGGGCGCGCTTCTGCTGCCCGAGCCCGAACGGCTGCTGCGGGACTTCCTCGACGCGGTCGTCGACGGTCTGCCGCGGACACCCGCGGCGCCGGTCGCCGCCGCCTCGGCCGCCTTCGCCGCCGTACCACCGCGACGGTTTCCCGGACTGCGCGACTGGGCCGCCGAGGTGGCCGCCGGGCATGACACCGGCGTACGGCTCTCTCTCCGCGTCGAACTGCGCGGTCTCCCGGACGGCGAACCGCCGGACGGCGAGAGCGGCACGGACGCGGGGCCCGTCTTCCGTGCCGTGCTCCAGATGCACAGCGTCAGCGATCCCACCGTCGTCGCCGACGCCGCCGACGTATGGTCGGACGGCCCCTCCGACTCCGCTCCGGGTGCGGCCTTCGGGCCGCGTGCCCGGCTGGACGCCCTGCTCGCCCTGCGCCGGGCCGCCCGCGCCTGGCCACCGCTCGCTCCGCTGCTCTCCGCCGCCGTGCCGGATGCCGTCGAACTCGCGGACGAGGACATCACCGAGCTGCTGGGCGAGGCGTCCGGAGCGCTCGCGGCCACCGGCGTCCAGGTGCACTGGCCCAGAGAGCTGGCGCGCACACTCACGGCACGCGCGGTCGTCGGGCCGCCGGACACCGCCTCCGGATCCGGGCCCGGCGACAGCGGCGGATCCCACCGGACCCGGGCCGATCCGTCCTCTTTCCTGTCGGCCGACGCGCTCATCAGCTTCAACTGGTGGTTCACGCTGGGCGACCAGCGGCTCACCCGCGCCGAGCTCGACCAACTCGCCAAGGCGAAGCGCCCGCTGGTACGGCTGCGCGACCAATGGGTGCTCATCGACCCGGCGGAGGCCCGGCGAGCCCGCGAGAGCCGGGACCGCGCGCTCACCCCGGTCGACGCGCTCGGAGCCGTACTGACCGGCTCCGCCGAAGTCGACGGCCGCCGCGTCGAGGTGCGGGCTTCTGGCTGGCTCGCCCAGCTTCGCGACCGCCTCGCCGACCCCGAGGGAACCCTGGGCTCCGAGCCCCTGGAGCCGGAGATCGGACAGCCCGCGGCGCTCGACGCGACACTGCGCGACTACCAGCTCCGTGGCCTCAACTGGCTGCACCGCATGACCTCGCTCGGTCTCGGCGGCTGTCTCGCCGACGACATGGGGCTCGGCAAGACCATCACTCTCATCGCTCTCCATCTGCACCGGCAGACCGACGCGTCGGCCGCCGGCCCGACCCTGGTGGTCTGTCCCACCTCGCTGATGGGCAATTGGCAGCGCGAGATCGAGCGGTTCGCGCCCGGTACGCCGGTACGCCGCTTCCACGGCGCCTCCCGTGTCCTGGAGGGCCTGGCGGAGGGAGAGTTCGTCCTCACCACGTACGGCACGATGCGGCTGGACGCGCCGAAGCTCGCCGAGGTGGCCTGGGGCATGGTCGTCGCCGACGAGGCACAGCACGTCAAGAATCCGTACTCGGCCACCGCCGGACAACTGCGCACCATCGGCGCCGGGGCCAGGGTCGCGCTCTCCGGCACGCCCGTCGAGAACAACCTCTCCGAACTGTGGGCGATCCTGGACTGGACGACGCCCGGTCTGCTGGGCCGCCTCGGCACCTTCCGTAACCGCTACGCGCGATCCGTCGAGAGCGGCGAGGACCCGGCGGCGGCCGAGCGGCTGGCCGCGCTGGTCCGTCCGTTCCTGCTGCGCCGCCGCAAGTCCGACCCGGGCATCGCGCCCGAGCTGCCGCCCAAGACCGAGACCGACCGGGCCGTTTCCCTCACCAGGGAGCAGGCCGGCCTGTACGAGGCCGTGGTGCGGGAGACCCTCGCGGCGATCTCGGAGGCGGACGGCATGGAGCGCCGCGGGCTGGTCGTCAAACTGCTGACCGGGCTCAAGCAGATCTGCAACCATCCCGCGCAGTATCTGAAGGAGGAGCGCCCACGCATCGCGGACCGTTCCGGAAAACTGGAATTGCTGGACGAGCTGCTCGACACGATCCTGGCCGAGGGCGCGAGTGTGCTGGTCTTCACCCAGTACGTGCGGATGGCGCGGCTGCTCGAACAGCATCTCGCGGCGCGCGGTGTGCCAACGCAGTTCCTGCACGGCGCCACCCCGATCGCCGAGCGCGAGGCCATGGTGGACCGCTTCCAGCGCGGCGAAACACCGGTGTTCCTGCTGTCGTTGAAGGCCGCCGGCACCGGGCTCAATCTCACCCGCGCCGAGCATGTCGTGCACTTCGACCGCTGGTGGAATCCCGCCGTCGAGGACCAGGCCACGGACCGTGCGTACCGGATCGGGCAGAACAGGCCCGTGCAGGTGCACCGGATCATCACCGAGGGCACCATCGAGGACCGGATCGCCGAGATGCTCGCCCGTAAAAAGCGGCTGGCCGACGCCGTGCTCGGCTCCGGCGAGGCGGCACTGACCGAGCTGACCGACGCCGAGCTGGCGGATCTGGTGGAGCTGCGAGGGAGCGCGCGATGAGCGGTACGGAGGACGACGAGCGGGTCTTCGCCGCTCTGGCACCGACCGGAGGACGGGGTTTCGCCCAGTCCTGGTGGGGCCGGGCCTGGCTGAAGGCACTGGAGGACACCGCGCTCGACGGCGAGCAGCTCAAGCGCGGACGCCGCCATGCCCGCCAGGGCGCCGTCGGTGCCGTGTCCGTACGCCCGGGCCGGATCACCGCGGTCGTACGGGACCGGGACGGCACCGCGCACCGCAGCGATGTGCTGCTGCAACAGCTCAGCGAGGAGGAGTGGGACCGCTTTCTGGAGATGGCCGTCGACCGGGCGGGTCATATCGCGGCGCTGCTGGACCGGGAGATGCCACCGCATCTGGTGGAGGACGCGTCGGGAGCCGGGGTCGAACTGCTGCCCGGCATCGGCGATCTGGAGCCGGAGTGCACCTGCGAGGCCTGGGACCACTGCCCTCATTCGGCGGCGCTCTGCTACCAGGTCGCGAGGCTGCTGGACCAGGATCCGTTTGTCCTGCTGCTGATGCGGGGCCGGACCGAGCGCGGGCTTCTCGACGAGTTGCAGGTACGCAGTGTCTCCCGCGCCGTCCGCACACGGCGGGAGCCGCCGGCCGGCGAGGCACCGGCAGAGGAGAGCGCGGGCGTCCCGGCGGCGGAGGCGTTCGCGGCCCAGGACATCCTGCCGCCGCTGCCCGCTCCGCCGCCACTGCCGCAGGAGGCGGAGCAGCCGCCGGTCCTCGGCACGGCGGCGGAACCGCCCTCGGAGGTCGACGAGGACGCCTTGGAGTTCCTGGCCGGCGACGCGGCGGCGAGGGCCCTGCGGATGCTGTCCGACGCGCTGTCACCCGGTCATGAACGGCAGCCGCTGGAGCCGGAGTTGACGGCCGGGCAGGACGGTGTACGGCTCGCCGCATCGACGTCCGACGCCCGGCTCGTCGAGCGCCTCGCCTCGGGCACCGGCCGGAGCCGCACCGAGCTGGATCTCGCGGTGCGCGCCTGGCGGTTCGGTGGTGCGGCGGCCCTCGCCGTGCTGGAGGAGGAATGGACACCGGAACCAGAGGCACTCCGCCGGGCGGCGGCCGCTCTCGACGCCGCTTGGGACGACGGAGACCGGCCGCCGCTCCGGGCCGGCGGCGCGGGCCGCTGGACGGTGGCGGACGGACCGGCGCAGCTACGGTACGGACGCGACGGGCGCTGGTGGCCGTACCGCGAGGAGGACGGCCGATGGATCCCGGCCGGCCCCGCCGGTCACGATCCCGCGGCGGCTCTGGCGGACGCGCTGAGCGAGGGATGACGGACTGAAACGAGGACTTCCGGGCTGAGGTGGCGCCGGGCCGGGCCGGTGTGCCGACGCGCGGCACACCGGTGTCTCCTCCTGTCGTCGCTGGATCAGCGGTCGTCCACGACGCCCGGCGCGTCGTGGGTCCCGCAGACGTGAGGTCCGCCGAGCCGGGTGGGTTCGCTTTTCGTACTCACAGCTACTAGCGTGGCGAACGCCAAGTAAGTTCGATTTCTGCACCGACAGGAGCAGTCCATGCCTTCCGTCCTGATTACCGGAGCCTCCAAGGGCATCGGCCGGGCCACCGCCGCCGAGTTCGCCGCCCGCGACTACCGCGTCATCGCCACCGCCCGCGATCCCCGTACGCTCGAAGACCTCGATGTGGCGCGGCGGCTGCGCCTCGACGTCACCGACCAGGCGAGCGTCGACGAGGCGGTCGCGGCCGCCGGCGAGGTCGACGTACTGGTGTCCAATGCGGGCGTGATCTTCCTGGGCGCGGTCGAGGCCAGTCCGGTGGCCGAGATCGAGCGGTTGTTCGCACAGAACACCGCCGGCGCCATCCGGGTCGCGCAAGCGGTGCTGCCGCAGATGCGCGAGCGCCGGAGCGGACGGCTGCTGTTCGTCTCCAGCGTGGTGGGCCGCCTCGTCTTTTCCGGGAACGCCGCGTACGCGGCCAGCAAGTGGGCGCTGGAGGCGCTGGCCGAGTCGCTGGCCGTCGAGACCAGTCCGTTCGGGATCCACACCACCCTGCTGGAGCCGGGCTCGGTGAGTTCGGGTGCGCTCGACGCCCCGCTGGTCTACCGGCTGCCCGACGATCCCTACACGGCGCTGGCCACGGACAGCATGGACCGCAGCGGCGCCATCACCCCGGAGCAGGTCGCCCGAGCCATCGCGGACGCCGCGGAACTCGACGCGCCGCCGCTGCGCCTGCCGGTCGGCGACCCGGCCGCCATGATCCTCGCGGCCCGTAAGGCCGCGCCCGAGGACATCCCCTTCATTCCTGGTTCCTGAGCGCACCGGCTCGACGGCACGTCGCCATGGTCACCGGCGGAGCGGCACACCGCGCCGGGGATGGGAAGGTCGTACGGGAAAGCGGACAACGGCTCAGAGACGCATCCGAGAGCAGTCGATATCGCTCTGAGCGCGCCGGTTCACTGGGCGAGCACAGTCAGCGAAGCCGAGCGCGGCCGGGCCGCTCAGGACGTTCGGAGGACTGGCGTGGCATGGCGTTCGCCCCATTGCCGTAGGGAGCGGAGGACCGGTGAGAGGTCCTTGCCGGCGGCGGTGAGCACATACTCGTCGCGGGGCGGGCGCTCTGAATACCGACGGCGCTCGATGAGCCCGGCGTCTTCGAGCTTGCGCAGACGCAGCACGAGGGTCTCTCGCGGGGCGCCGGTGTTGGTCTGGATGTCGTTGAACCGGTGGACGCCAAAGCCCAGCTCTCGGAGCACGAGCAGCGTCCAGCGCTCACCCACGACATCAAGTGCGTCGGCGATGGAGCACACCCGGGGCGCTCCCAGATTCGTTGGTTCGCTTTTTCGACTCACCCTGCTACGGTAACGCAGGAAATGAGTCCATAAATCGAACCCTCCGAAGTAGGCCGTCAGACCCGCCCGCGCGCGGCGGCCTCGCGCACTGTCTTGTGCGGTTACGACCGTCTCACCATGGTCGCGGACGAACTAGTCAATGGCCCTGCCGGGTGGAGGCGCTCCGCGCGAGCGAGGTCGCGCGTCGCTGGGACTGTCAGCGCGTCGCTTGTGGGATGAGCCCTGCGAGTGGCAAGCCGCAGCCCGCCACTCGCAGGGCTCGTCCGACGTGGTGGCCGGTCCCTGACTCCGACTCCGGCTGGACTCCGAGACGGCCCGGAGTCCAGCGTCAGGCCTGCACGCTCTTCGCGGCCTGGCCGATCAGATCCACGACAGACTCAGGGTGGGCCAGCATCACCAGGTGCGAGGAGTCGACCTCGACGGTGGTCATGTGCGCGCGCTCGTAGCCGAAGCGCTCGACGGCGGGGTTGATGGTGTGGTCCGAGGAGGCCACCAAGCCCCAGGAGGGCTTGGTCTTCCATGCTGCGACCGGTGCCGTCTCGGCGAAGGCGAGCGCGGCCAGTGGGCGCTGCGTGACGGCGAGCACGGCCGCCAGGCCCGGGTCGACGTCCGCGGCGAAGACCGACGGGAACGCGTCGGGACGTACCGACACGTCCGTGCCCGGCTCGCTGGAGCCCGGCACGGGGAAGGGCGCGTACTCCAGCGCCGCAGCGAGGTCTGAATCCGGGAAGCGGCCTTGGAGTTCGCCGAGGCTCTCCCCTTCCTCCAGGGCATAACCCGCCAGGTAAACGAGGGCCTTTACGTTCTCCTCCGCGCCGGCGACGGTGATGACGGCGCCACCGTACGAGTGCCCGACCAGGATGACCGGACCGGCAATGCGGCGGACCACGGAGGCGACATACTCGGCGTCGCCGATCAGGCTCCTGTTGGGAACGGCGGGAGCTACCACGCCGTAGCCCTCGGCGAGGAGAGCGGGGATGACCTTCGCGAAGCTGGAAGCATCGGCGAACGCGCCATGGACCAGGACGACCGTGGGCCGGGAGGCATCGGACATTGGGGTGTGTTCCTTTTCATGGGGAGTCCGTTCGACGGGCTGCCGAACGGGACGCGGGAATGGGAAGGTCACGGCGCGCCGAGCGCGTCGCGCACCGTCCCGGCGAGCTGAGGGCTGTCCGTAATTCTTGGTGGATCAGCAATTCTTGGTGGATCGGCACGCGGCGTCAGATGTGGTGCGTCGCAGGGCGGAGGGGCGTCCTCGTACTGAGCGTACGGAGGCGTTCCAACAATGCGGCGAGGTGCCGCGCGCCGGCCGAAGATCGTGACGGACGCGCTGCGATTATTGTGATGTTGATCGGCGAATCCGGAGATGTCTTGCCACTGGTTTCCCGACCCGGCGCGGTCGGCGCCAGGGAGGAGCCGACACCGCCGGTACAGCCGGTGACATTCTCAAGGACATGTGCGGCATCACAGATGACCTGTGACAACGCGATGATGTTCTGCACTGAAACGAAGTCGTGGTGCGACTGCCGGCGACAGCAGCACCGAATAGAGCTTTCCGAGCACAGATTCATCCTTTCTTGTCCTGAGGAATTCACCGGAACACTGGAGGAGTCGGTATTCCAGCGGCTAACGTTACACACCTCATTGTTCCGTCGGCGTACATGACTTTGTCCGTCCGTGCACGTTCTCGGAGGCCGCCGTTACCGGCAGGATGAAACAGAAGATGCGTTGTCAAGCCCTGTGATGGCGGTGCACCTGGGGCGTCCTGCGCGGTGCGGCGGAAATTCGCGCCGGATGGTCCAGACTCAAGGGTCCTGGCGGCGGTATATCCGCCGGTGCGGACAAGGTGAGTTCGCCTCGCTGAGGCTCGTAAGCTCGCCGGACCTGGGCGACGCTTGCCCGGCCCGTCGCAGGGACGAGAGGCGTCAGCGGCGACCCACGCTCAGAGGGCCTCCGTGGAGGTCCCCGCCGCTCGGCGCAGCGCCACCAGGAACTCCCTGTTGGTGACGCCTTTGCGTATGTACTCCGAGACGCCGACGCGCTTCATCCCCTCGACCGAACTCGTGTCGTCGTACGCGGAGAACGCCACAATGCGACTGTCCGGCGAGCATCGTGCGATCTCTCTGGCGACAGTGGGGCCGCCGCCGGGGAAGCGGACGTCCAGGACCACGAGGTCCGGTTCATGGCGGCGAGCGAGTCGAATCGCCTGCTCGGCGTGGAACGCCGTGCCCACGACCTCCAGATCGGGCTGCGCCTCCACGACCTCGCGCAAGGCGTCCAGCAGCATCACGTTGTCGTCGCACAGGAGCACGCTCAGTGACGTGCCGGCGGAGTCGCCGGGTGTCACCGTGATCGCCGCGGCTCATCCGTCGGGGCAGGGGCCGGCCCCGAACTCGGCACCCAGAACTCGACAGTCGTCCCGGTTCCAGGTTCGCCGCGCATGGACCACCACCCTCCCGCCGTCTCGGCTCTCTCCCGCATCTCGATGATCCCGAAATGAGCGTGTGCGGCGTCCCGGGACATCGGCTCGCCGCTGCCGTTGTCGATGACCCTGGTCAGGATGCCTCCGTCTGACGACTCGACACGGAGCGCAATGGTGCTCGCGTGCGCGTGCTTGTGCACGTTCATCAATGCCTCTTGGACGATACGGAAGACGGTGATGGCTGTCTCGGGCGTGGGCTCACGGTCGAGCCGGTGTTCGAACGAAGAGGTCATCCCCCATGAATCCGACACATCGCTCACGTGGTTGGAGAGCGCTTCGACCAAGCCGTGCCGGTCGATTCCAGGCGGATGCAGACGGAATGTCAGGTTACGGAGGCGGCTGATCGCTCCGCGCACCGACGCGTCGAGGCGCTCCAGTTCCGCGGAGGTCGACTCCGGCACCCGCTCCGCCAGCAACTGCAGCCGCATTCCCACCGCGACCATCGCCTGGATGGTGTCGTCGTGGACGTCCCACGCGATGCGGCGCCGCTCCGTCTCCTGGGCCCGGACCAGGTGGTCGAACAACCGACGCCGTTCACTGAGCGCGTGCTCTGCGGCCCGCCGTTCGGTCATGTCGCGGGTGACCTTGCCGAAACCACGCAGCTCGCCCTGGTCGTCCCACAAGGCGGTGATGACGACATTCGCCCAGAACCGCGAGCCGTCGTTGCGGATACGCCAGCCCTCGTCCTCCAGCCTGCCTTCGACCACGGCGGTCTCCAGCTCCCACTGCGGCTTTCCCGACGCCTTGTCCTCGGCCGGGTAGAACACCGAGAAGTGGTGTCCCACGATCTCTGCCGCGCTGTATCCCTTGATCCGCTCCGCGCCCGCGTTCCAACTGATCACATAGCCCTGCGGATCGAGCATGAAGATGCCGTAGTCCAGCACCCCCTGTACCAGCAGGGTGAAAGCCGCCTCCGACAGCGGAGCCGCCTGCTTGCGTGCCAACTCCCGCGGTTGTGGCTTGTGCGTCACTGGAGGAGCCCTTCGCGTCGCGCGATGGTCACGGCCTCCAACTGGGAACGCGCACCCAGCTTCTCCAGCACGCGCTGGACATGGTTGCGTCCCGTGTTGAGAGCGACCCCCAGCCGACCGCTGATCTCCGCCGTGGTGAAGCCCTCTCCCAGCAGATCGAGAGTCTCCCGCTCCCGTGGAGTGAGCTTGGCGCCGGGCGCCGACACCCTGCCGGTCAGCCGCTCCAGTACGTCACCCAGCAGAGCGTGGCTGAATACCACCTCGCCCGCCGCCACGCGACGCACCGCGTCCTCCAGCTCACTCAGCGGGCTGGCCTTGAGGATCATGCCGGCTCCGCCCGCCTCCGCCACGCGTGCCGCCACCGACGCGCCGCCCTCGCCGGTCACGACGAGTACGCGCACATCCGGCACGAGGCTCTCCAGACCGGGGATGAGAGAGACACCGTCGCCGTCCGGCAGCCGCCGGTCCAGCAGTACGACATCCGGCTTGTACCGCCCGGCGTCGACCAGCGCCGAGGCCAGCGACGCGCAACGTCCCACGACTTCCAGACCAGGTGAGCGTTCCAGGGCAAGAGACATCGCCTCGGCCACCATGTCGTGGTCCTCGACCAACAGGATCCGGACCGGCCGGCTGGACGAGGGCGATGAAAGCATGGGTGCATCCTTGCTGGTGGCGGGCCGCACGATCATGACAGACGGAGCCCGGGCCACGGGCCACGGCTGCCGCCGGCCCTCATTCGCCGCGAGCCAGTGTCGTGTCTGCCTTCGTGTGTCTCTCGGTCAGGATGTCACCGGCCCCGATCAGGGACAGCAGCCGCGCCAGTTGCGTGCCGATACCCTCCACTACAAGATCGACACCAGCCAGCAGGACGGAGATCCGCGCGCCCAGCAGGGCATTGACACCAGCGCAGTCACAGAAATAGACGTCGGTCAGATCAAGGCACAGGCTCTTCGGCCGCTCCGCCAGACAGGCGGCGACCGCCTCCCGGACGTATGAGGCGGTGTCGTGATCGAGTTCGCCGGCGACAGTCACTCGCGCGTTGCCCGCTTGAGTGACGGCGTGTGACGACTCGAATGTGCGAGAAGCAGTCACGGCGTGGCGCACCTCCCGCAGACCGCATGCCACGTTCGGCAGCGCTGCTTCATCCCGCGAGCCCGTCCCGCGCTGGATATCCCGCTGTCAGCTGTCGCATTCCTACCTCTGCTTAGTGCGTGGGCACCAGTAGGGAACTAGTGAATCCGCACTAGGCGCGGAAGTCAACGCGCACAAGGCCATGCTCTGACGGCAGCCCCAGGGAGGAGCGAATTTCAGCCCCAGCCGGTGATCACGTGCAAGCACAGCGTGCACCCGGTCTCGGCCGCACCGATTTCCACCAGTTCGCACCGTTGGCACATCATCCACAGGTCCCGGCCCCGAGGACCGACGCGGCATGAGGCCGGCCCTGTGTCCGTCAGACGCCCTTCGTGACGCTCACGACCATCTTGCCGTCGGCTCCGCCGGTCTCCATCAGACGATGCGCTTCCCGTATCGCCTCGAAAGGGAACACACGTGAGGGTTTCGCCTTCAGGCGGCCCGCTGCCACCTGCTCCGCGATCGCCTGGAGAGGGACGTCGGACAGCGGAAAGCCGGGCTTGCCGAACACGAAGCTGCCGAAGAAGGTCAGACAGACGCCGCTCGCCATGTCCAGCAGCGGGTTGAAGTCGGTGATCGGGTCAAGACCGCCGAGCCACCCCGCCAGACAGGCGCGACCGCCTCGGCGCAGCATGGCGAGGGAATCAAGGATGGTGCTGTTTCCCACAAGATCGAGTACCGCGTCGATCTGACCGGCTTCCTTGATCCGTTCAGCGAGGTCCGAGCCTTCCAGTTCGGTTCGTTCCACGCCCAGCCCCTCCAGCGAGGCGAATCGCTCACGGTTGCGGGAGGTGCCGATCACTCGTACGCCGGCGTTGACCGCGAGCCCGATCGCGGCCCGGCCGAAGGCCGAGGTAGCGCCTCGGACGACCAGTGTCCGCCCCGGCGTGATCTCCAGATTACGGAACAGGCACGTCCAGGCGGTCGCGAAGGTTTCCGGGATGGCGGCCAGTTCGGGCCAGGGCAGGTCGGACTCGATGATGGCCACATTCGACACCGGCGACCTGGTGTATTCGGCGTAGCTGCCGTTGACGGTGCGTCCGAGGCCACCCATCAGCGCCGCGACCTTCGCGCCGACCGGAAATTCACCACCAGGGCAGGATTTCACCAGGCCGACGCACTCGATACCGCTGACCCTGGCGGCCTCGGCCCACTCGCCTCTGCGCATATGCAGCTCGGCGTGGTTGAGGCCGAACGCCTTTATCTCGATGACGACATGACCGTCCAGAGGCTCGGGCTCGGGCAGTTCCGTGTAGACCAGACTGTCCGGCCCGCCGAATTCGTCGATGACGATGGCACGCATAATTGTCTCCGCGAGGTGAGTCAGACAAGGGGCTGGCCACCGTCGATGGCCAGTGAGACGCCCGTCATGAAGGTGTTCGTCATCGCGAAGACGACCGCCTGGGCTATGTCTTCTGGTGTGCCGATGCGGCGCGAGGGATTGACTTTCGACAGGCTCGCGAACAGCTCCGCCTTCTTCTGCTCGCCCAGGCTGTCCCAGGCACCGGTGTCGACGGTGCCCGGTGAGATCGCGTTGACCCGGATCGGCGCGAGTTCGACAGCGAGCGAGCGGATGACGGTGTTGACCGAGCCGTTCGTCGCGGCGACCCCGAGGAATCCGGGGTCGGGCTCAAGAGCGGCGACTCCCGAGAACAGCACGAAGGACCCGTCCTCGGGCATCTTCGGCGCGAAATGCTTGGCAAGCATGATCGGCCCGACGACCTTGGTGTGAAAGGAGAGGATGATCGCCTCAGGGCTCAGTTCGCTGAGTTTTCCCCGCGCCCTGGCGGAAGCGACGGAGACCACGTGGTCGACTCTGCCAAGGTCCTCGGCCAGTGCCGTGATGGAGTCCTCGTCGATCAGATCGACGCTTTTGACGATCACGTCGGTGCCTTGGTAGTCCTTTTCGAGGATGGAAAAATGTCGGCCTGCCGCGATCACACGGGCGCCGGCCGCGAGCGCGGCGTCGGAAACCGCTCGGGCGAGTCCACTGCCGCGTCCCACTACGAGCACCCTCTTGTTCCGCAGGGACGCTTCCATGACGGTCTCCTTTTTCTCTTTGTCTTTCTCTTTGTCCAGAGGCAGAAATGCTCTGCCCGTCGCTAAGGACTGTCCCGTAATCCCTGGTGGATCAGGAACGAATTCTTTTCACGCCGACAGCGGGATCTTCCGCATTCCGGCTGGCGTGCGGCCAGGGCCTGGCTACGTGCACCGAAGCCCGCTCGGCCACAGGCGCACCGGCTGCGGATGAGGGATCAGCGGGTACTGGCCTCGGCGGCATCCAGGCCGCGATCGACACCGTGGGCGATGACGTGCTGGCCCGGTTCCGGCTCCAGGCGCTTCCCGTCGAGGTAGACCTCAACCAGGTCCGGCTCGAAGGACACCATGTCGTTGATGCGGCGGACCTCGGTGTAGGCGTCGCGATAGGACCATGCCGCGCGGCGCACGCCGCCGATGTCGTAGTAGTCGCAGAGGCCCTTGTACGGGCAGAACGTCTGCCCTTCCACGGGCTGCGGACGGCTTTCGTCGATGTCCGAACGGGGAACGTACCAGCGCGGCGCGAATCCGGACTCGTACAGCACGATCGGATGCTCGGAGCGGGCCACCGACTCGCCTTCGGAACGGACCTCCAGCACCCGGGACGTGTCGCGGATGTCGATGCGGTGGTATGCGTCGGCGGCGTGGCCCAGGATCCGCTCGTCCTCCTCGTAGAAGGCATCCATCGCCCGCCAGGCGAAAGCGATCCTGCCGGTCAGCTCGCCTGCGTACTCCGGCAGGCCACTGAACTCCCAGGCCGCTCGCTCAGCGGTGCGGTCACCGGCCTGCACGGCGTACCAGGAAGTCTCGCCGAGCTCCTTGTGCCGGGTCATCCGGTCGCTCGCTGTCAGCGCGTCCGCCTTCACGTCGGCACGCGGGAAATACGCCACCGGGTAGCGCCCGGGCTCGTGCAGCAGAACCACGTCCTCGCTGTCGGCGATCCACACGCCGTTGAAGAGCACGCGCATCCGCCTGCGCAACCGCTCGGCGAACAACAGCCGCTCGGGCAACGGATCAGGTGTCAGAAACCGTCCGATCCGACTGGAGGACAGCGGGCCTTGCTGCCATGACAGTCCCATGACCGCTCCTTCCATCGGCGGGTCCGAGGCTGTCCGTTGTCAGGATGCACCCGATGGGCTGCCTGCGCGACCCGGCATGAGCTAATGTATAAGTCGACGCTACAACCGTTAGCTTTCAGAGACAAGGCCACCTCCACCAGCCGAACCATCGGTGAATGGCCGCGCAGGTGGCTCACTGGACGCGACACCGCCTAATGGATAACATCCAATTATGAGCATTAACATCACTGTCGAGGAGCTGCAGGCGGCGGGCTTCCCCATGGGAGGAGAGCCATTGGTCGCCCTGGACCTGGCGGACACGGTGATGACCGTCAAGGACCCGCCGATCGATCTCATCGGCGACCCCGCCGCCGGTGCGGCCTGGTGGAACATCCAGGCGCGTCGCCTGCCGCCCGGCCCAACTCCCGATCCTGCCGCGGCCCGGCGACTGCGCACCGCCATTCGGGATGTGCTCGATGCTCAAGTGCGAGGGCGCACGGCGAGCGCGGCCTCGGTGGAGGACATCAACGCGACGGCGTCGTCGGTCCCGCGCAGCCCGCGCCTGGTCACCACCGAGCAGGGTGTGCGCCAAGAGACCCGATGGCATGTCGAGCACGGCGGGAACGCCGCACTGGCGGCCATCGCCGGCGAGGTGATCGGACTCTTGGCCAGCCCCGAGCGACTGGGGCTGGTGCGGATCTGCGACAACCCGGACTGCTCGATGCTGTTCCTCGCCGAGAACAAGCGCCGTAAGTGGTGCGTGGGCAATATCTGCGGGAACCGTGCCCGAGTCGCCCGCCACTACGGACGCACCCACTCCCAGGACACCTGATCTCGCAAGCCGCCGACCGGCTCAGAGACGCACGGCAGACCGGAAACAGTCACGACATCCGCGAGGAGCAACGATGAGCACCACGGGGTTTCACGAAGGCGAACTGGCGGTCCAGCAGCGGGCCGGAGTCCAGACCGACGCCGCGCGCCTGGAAGGAATGCTCAGACCTGCCCGTCTGAGCGGTGGCGTCGCGACGTTCCTGTCCCAGCGCGATCTGGCCTTCATCACCGGCCGGGACCACACGGGCCGGTTGTGGACCTCACCGCTACTGGGCGCGCCGGGCTTCCTCGACGGCCGCAACAACACGCTGAAGGTCCACATCGCACCGGTGGAGGGTGACCCGCTTTTCGATCTTCCTGCCGGTCAGGAAGTGGGCCTGCTGGCCATCGACTTCGCCCTCCGGCGCCGTGTCCGAGTCAACGGTACGTTGGTACGGTCCGAACGGGACAGCCTGTTGATCGAGGCGGATCAGGCATTCGGCAACTGTCCCTCCTACATCCAGCGCCGCGCGATCCTCGTGGCGGAGAGGAGCGCGGAGGCGGTCGGTGAATGTGCGGCTGCCGCCGGAACAGGCAGGGCGCTCACCGCCGACCAGACGCGTGTGATCACCGAGGCCGACACCTTCCTCCTGGGAACCACGCACCCCACTCGTGGCGCCGACACCTCCCACAAAGGTGGATCTCCCGGCTTCGTCCGGATCGACGGGGACACCCTCTGGTGGCCCGACTACGCCGGCAACAACATGTTCAACAGCATGGGCAACATCGCTGTCGACCCCGCCGCGTCCCTGCTCTTCGTCGACTTCACCAGCGGTAGAGCCGTGTATCTGTCCGGTACGGCGGAACTGCGGTGGACCACCGTCGGCTCCTCTGGCGATGACGGTGGTACGGGCCGTCAGATCCGCTTCCACCCAGAGCGGTCTCTCACCACCGCGCTCGCTCTCCGCGCGGACCACGAAATCGGCCGCTCGCCGGACAATCCGGCACTGAGACGCTGACCGCATCCCTTGGAAACGAGTAGGAGGCCGCGGCCTTACCCCGTTCCTGTCGCTTTTCCTGTCGACCTTTGCCGCGCATCGTCGAAGCGCTACCGCTGCCGTGCCACAAGCCACAGCAGATACAGACCGCCGATCGCGCCGGTCACCAGGCCCACCGGTATCTGGAACGGGGCGAGCAGGTGCTGCGCCAGCACGTCGGCGGCGGAGAGAACCGCCGCACCCGTCAGCATCGCCGACACGATCGGGACACCGGGAACCCGGACAACGCGGCGCGCCAGTTGAGGGGCCGCGAGGGCGAGGAATCCGATGGGGCCCGCAACAGCGATGGCCCATCCGGCCAGAACCACACCGAGCAGGAGGCTCACAGCGCGGACCCGCGCGATGTTGATCCCGAGAGCACTCGCGGTGTCGTCGCCCATCTCGATCTGTGTGAGCGGTCGTGTCAGGGGCACGGCGAGGGCCGCCAGGACCGGCAGGGCAAGGGCCAGCGGGACGACATACGGCCAGGTGATGGCGTTGAGGCTGCCGTAGGTCCATGCCTTGGCCTCCTCCGCCGACTCGATGTCGGCGCGGGTGATGAGGAAGTCGTTGACGGAGGCCAGCATGGCGCCGACCGCGATGCCGGTGAGCAGCAGTCGGTTGCCTGCGACACCGCGGGAGGCCGTGAGGAGATAGACGGCGGTCGCGGTCACAAGCCCGCCGAGCACCGAGCCCGCGCCGATGCCGAGGGTCGCGGACTCGCCGCCGGTGAGGATGACCACGAGGGCGCCGCTGGTGGAACCGGTGGTGAAGCCAATGACGTCCGGACTGCCGAGCGGGTTGCGGGACAGACTCTGGAAGAGCGACCCGGACAACCCCAGCGCCGCGCCCACCAGCAACGCGGCGCATACACGCGGAAGCCGCTGTTCAAGGATGATGAAGCGGTCGGTAGCGGCTCCGTGGCCCAGCAGAACATCGATCACCTGTGATGTCCGGATGGTGTATGGCCCGGTGAAAAGCCCGAGTCCGACCGCCGCACCACAGAGCAGCACGAGGAGAGCGGACACGAGCGCCGCCCTGGGCGCGTAGCGCAAGGAGATCCCACCGGGCAGACGCAGCACCGCGTGCGAACGGGCTGGTACGGCACGGACGTCGGCGAGCGCGCGGCTCTGCCCCGGACTCATGCGTGCACCGCCCTGCGGCGGGCGACGAGCCACAACAGCACCGGGGCTCCGATGAAGGCGATGACGATACCGGCCTCGATCTCCCCCGGTGGCGCGACCACTCGGCCCACGATGTCGCCGACGAGCAGGAGAGCCGCGCCGCCCGGTAGCGCGAAGACCAGCAGCCACCTCAGGTCAGGGCCGAGCATCAGGCGCAGGATGTGCGGTACGACAAGGCCGACGAAGCCGATGGGGCCCGCGGCCGCGGTGGCGGCGCCGCACAGCAGCATGATGGCGAGAAAGCCCGCGGCACGCACCCGGGTGACGCGCAGTCCGAGCGCGGCTCCTGTCTCGTCGCCCAGCGCCAGGGCGTTGAAGGCGGGCCCGAGTGCCAGAGCGATCAGCGTTCCGACCGCGATGAAGGGCGCGATGGCGACCAGGGCCGTCGTACCGCGGTTCTCCAGCGATCCCACCACCCAGAAGCGGTAGGAGTCGAATGCCCGCGTATCGAACATGGTCACGGTGCCGGTGCAGGCGCCGAGTGAGGCCGACAGCGCGGTGCCCGCCAGGACGAGCCGAGTGTGCTGGCCGGCGGCGCCGCTCCGTGACGTCAGTGCGTGGACGAGCAATGCCGCCAGGACGGCTCCCACGAACGAGAAGTAGAGGTAGCCGGAGATCTGAGTGACATGGAAGACGGAAATCGAGACGACCACGGCGAAGGAGGCACCAGCGTTCACGCCCACAAGTCCGGGCTCCGCGAGGGGATTACGAGTGATGGCCTGCATCACCACTCCGGCCACCGCCAGGGCCGAGCCGACCAGGACGGCTAGAACCGTCCGGGGCAGGCGTAGTTGCCACACGATCACCGCGGCGGGGCTTCCGTCGTGGTGCACCAGCACGCGCCACACCTCGGAGAGAGGAACGCTGCGCGCACCCACGCCGAGACTCACAAAAGCCAGAAACGCCGCTCCAGCGCAAGCGATCGCGAGTCCGGCCAACCGGGCCCTGTAGCGGCCGCGTTCGCCTCTGACCTGCGTAGACGGCGCAGTCGCACGATGGAGGCGGGCATCATCCGGAATGTGATCCACCGCATGATGGACCCTCCTGTTTTTCAACACTTAGGTGAGCCTAAGCTAATAAACGTGAACCGAATCAGTGATCTGCCTCTCAACCGCCTTCTCGGTGGATTCGCCCTGGTGGGCGCTCTGCTGCTCACCGGCTGCTCGGGCGACGCGACAACCGCCAAGAACGCCGGCGCCTCGACCGCTGCCGCCGCGGCCAAGGCCACACACACGGCGCCCCGAACTCTCCCCGCCGGTATGGGCAGCGGCAAGCAGGACAGCGTTTTCCCGCGCACGGTCGGGCACTTCGAGGGCAAGACGACACTCAAGGCCGAGCCGAAGAAGGTCGTGGTCATCTCCACCGGCCAGGCAGACAGCCTGCTCACCCTCGGTACCGTTCCGGCCGGTTCGACCCGGGGTGACGGCGCCGACCTCGTCCCGCGATACCTCAAGGACGGCTTCCCTCAGGACGCGGCCCAACTGGCACAGGTCAAGGACGTGGGTACCCGGTTCGAACCGAGTCTGGAAGCCATCGCGAACGTCAAGCCCGATCTGATCCTGATGAACATCGCGGGCAAGAACGCCAAGGCACTGTACGGCTCACTGTCCGCCCTCGCTCCTACCGTCGCCACCCGGGGAACCGGGCTGTACTGGAAGCAGGACTTCCTGCTCGTGGCCGACAGCCTCGGCAAGACCCAGCAGGCACAGAAGATCCTGGACACCTTCCAGAGCGACGCGGCCCAACTGGGCCAGTCTCTCGACAAGCCCGTTTCCGTGTCCTTCCTCCGGCTCAACGGCGACCGTCTACGTGTGTTCGGCGTCCCCTCCTTCACCGGCACCATCGCAGAGGACGCGGGTCTCGGACGGCCGCAGACACAGCGATTCAACGACACCTCACAGGACATCAGCAACGAACAGCTCGACCGGGCGGACGCCGACTGGCTCTTCTACGGAGTCCAGGGCGGAGCGAGCAGGACATCAGCCTTGACCAAGGCACCCCTGTGGCCGAGCCTGACCGCCGTCGCGAACAAGACGGCCGTGGCGGTGGACGATGACGTCTTCTACCTCAATACCGGCCCCACCGCTGCCCGCCAGGTCCTCAAGACACTCCAGGACCGCCTGCGGCCGTGACCGGGCGGCCACAACCATGAACGCACCGACACCCTCACGCACGCGCAGCCGATTACTGGAGTGAGGCCCGTGAATCTCGGCGCCACGTCCCTGGTCCCGGTCAACGCCACCCTGGGGGTGCTGCTGGTGGTGCTCCTGCTCGGAGCGGCGTCCGTCGCCTCCTGCTTCCACCTCGGTCCCGGCTCCGGCACAAAGCGCTCCCGCGAGATCCTCTTCGCGGGAGTTCGCGCCACGGTGCAACTCGGCCTGGTGTCAGTGGTCATCGTGTGGGCCGTCGCACACGTGGCGGCCCTGCTTGGCTTCCTCCTGCTGATGTATCTGGTCGCCGTCCGCACCGCGGGCCGGCGCATCACTGCCAACACCACATGGTGGGTGACCGCCGCTCCGATCGCCGCCGGTGTCCTTCCCGCCGTCCTGCCACTCCTCCTGACCGGCCTTGTCCCGCTCAAAGGCATCACACTCGTCCCCATCACCGGCATCCTCATCGGCGGCGCGCTCACCGCGACCGTACTCGCCGGACGCAGAGCACTCGACGAACTGACACAGCGCCACGGCGAGGTGGAGGCCGCGATGGCCCTCGGCCTGGAGGACCGCGACGCCCGGCTGGAGATCGCCCGACCCGCCGCGTCCGACGCCCTGGTGCCCGGCCTGGACCAGACCCGTACCGTCGGACTGGTCACCCTCCCCGGAGCGTTCGTCGGCATGCTCCTGGGCGGCGCCGGCCCTCTGATGGCGGGCGCCGTCCAACTGTTCGTCCTGGTCGCGCTGATGGCCGTACAGGCCATCGCGGTCGCGACGACTCTCGAACTCATCGCCCGCCACCGTCTTCACCGTGACATCCCGGCGCCGACGCGGACTCAGCGCGGGAAAGCGCACTGAACGCGTGCCTGAGCCCTGGCCCGTGGTCCGCAAGGCGCGGACGTCCGCGACCTGAGCATGGTCTCCGCCGCGAGTGCGGATCCGCGTGTTCATCGGGTCAGGTGGCGTCGTGGAAAACGAGACCGAGGGTGTGGCGACGGCCCGAGCGCACGGCGGACACGCCGTGGCGTACGGGAGCGGCGGACCATCCTCGCTTGGACATCACCGGCCGGTCGCGGGTGGTGAAGATGAGCCCGTGTCCCTGAGGAACAAGGGTGGCCGTCGCCCGGGACTGTGCGCGAGGGCGCTGCTCGACCAGCAGGAATTCGCCGCCGGTGTGGTCCTCACCGGGCGCGTTCAGGTTGATGACGACCTGGAGCGGAAAGACCTTGTCGCCGAAGACATCACGGTGCAGGGCGTTCCAGCCGCCCGTCTCGTAGCGCAGCAGGATCGGTGAGGGCCGTTCCTGGCCGGCCCGGTGGCAGATCTCCAGCCACTCTTCCAGCGAGTCGGGCCATTCGGCGTCGCGGCCGAGCTTGGCGTACCAGTCCCGGGCGATGGGCAGCAGCCGGGGATACAGCTCCTCGCGCAGCCGCCGCACCGCTTCGGGGAAGGGCCGGTCGAAGTAGCGGTACTCCCCGTCGCCGAAGCGGTGGCGCCGCATGTCGATCGTGGCCCGGAACAGATCGGCCCGGTCGTACAGCTCGGCGAGATCCGCGCATTCGGCGGGGGTGAGCAGCCGCGGCAGCAGCGCGCATCCGTAGTCGTTGATCTCGTCCGTGACCGCGGGCCAGTCGGCCCCGCCGATCCGCCGGGCGAAGGTGTCCTTCGCGTTCGTCGTGGTGGTCATGCTGCTGCCTCCAGGGAGAGAAGGATGTTCTTGGCGTCCTTGCCACCGACGTACTGCCCGGCGGTGCCGTCGGAGCGCACCACCCGATGGCAGGGCACGACCAGGGGCAAGGGATTGGTGGCGCAGGCGGTACCGACGGCACGGACTGCTCGGGGGCTGCCGGAGGCACGAGCGACCTGCGCGTAGCTCTGTGTGCTTCCATAGCCGATCTGAGGAAGGTGGCTGAGGACCTCGCGCCGGAAGCCCTTGCTCAGGCGCCAGTCCAGCGGAAGGTCGAACCGTGTGCGGCGGCCGGCGAAGTACGCGTCGATCTGCCGGGTGGCTTCGTCGAGTCGTGCGGGTGCCAGCAGGATGCGCGGGCTGACGGTGTCGGACAGTTGCTGGAGCACTGCCGCGTGGTCCTGGACCGCGTAGGCGATCTTGATCAGGCCCTGCTCGGTGGCTGCCAGGAGGAGGGAGCCGACCGGTGTGTCCACGGTGCGGTAGGCGATGTCGAGGATGCCCTGCTGCTGCGCGTTCGAGGCCAGCGCCGCCTGCAGGCGCGCCATGGCGTCGTCGTCGTATCGGGGCAGCGCCGCGAAAATGCGCTCGTTCTCAAAATCTGGCGCGTTCGTCACCTTCGGGTCGCTCCCATCCGGTCGGTGTCTGTCAGATATCTGCTGCGCAGGGTCTTGATTCCGTCGGCCGCTGCCCGGCGTGCGGCGTCCGTGCTGCCACCGGTCAGGATGGCGATCTCCTTGTAGGGCAGCCCGGCAATGTAGTGGTAGGCGACCGACTGCCGCTGCCGGTCGGGGAGTTCTTTGAGCGCCTGCCACAGGTCACCGTCCCAGTCCTGCGGCCGGCCGGTGCGGCTCGGGTGCTCGGGCAGTTCCTCGACGGGGAGGGGACGGCGGGCATTGGTCCGGGTGACGTCGATCGCCTTGCGGTGGGCGACGGTCACCAGCCATGCCTCCATGTTGATGTCGTCCGGCAGGTCCGGATAGGCCGTCATCGCCGAGAGGAACGTCTCCGACCATGCGTCGTCCGCGTCGTCCGGCCCGAGGACGGCCCGGACGACACGGAGCACCATGGGTCCGTAGTCGGTCACGATCTGTTGGAAGGGTGGCTTCGTCACATCTGGTAAACGACCCAGCGACACCGAACGTGAGACCGGCACCTCAGAAAAGCCGGTCGGCCTTGCCTCCGGCCGGCTCCTCCAGATCCAGCAGTTGCCGCTTGCGGTCGAGCCCGCCGGCGTAGCCCACCAGCTTCCCGTCGGCACCGATCACCCGGTGGCAGGGAATGAGGACACAGAGCGGATTGCGGCCGTTGGCGGCGCCCACGGCCTGAGCGAGCGACGGATCCCCCAACTGACGGGCCAGATCGCCGTAGGAACGTGTCTGGCCGTAGGGAATCTGCCGGAGCAGATCCCATACCCGCTGCTGGAACTCGTCTCCGGCCGGGGCCAGTGGCAGGTCGAAGTCGTGCCGCTCACCGGTGAAATACTGGCCGAGCTGCCGTCGGGTCTCCTCGAAGCGCTCATCGCTTCGTGTGCCCAGCGCTTCCGCTGCGGGGCGCCCGCGGTGACGCTCGAAGTACAGGCCCGTCAGTGCGTCGTTCTCGGCGACCACGGTGAGACCGCCAAGAGGCGAGTCAATGATCGTATGGGTCCTCATGGCAGTGATTCCTTTCCTGGATCCCCGATCCGAGTCGATCGGTGCTCACAGGCCGTAGACGCGTGGGCTGCGCAAAACGTGAGATCGAGCGAGAACGGATGCGCGGCGGCGTCAACGCCGATTCCGTGAGGCAGCGCCGCCGCCCCTTACGCGGCTGAGCGTGGGCTTCTCACCGCCAGGGCACGGCGCGGTGGCCGGCACGCATGGCGCCTTCGGAGCGAACCTCACGACGCTCGGGCTGGACATCAACTCCGCGCTCGGGACCATGCCGCCGGCCGAAGTGGCCGAAGCCGCCCGAGTAGCGTGCACCAAACGAAGACCCCCACCAGATCTCGCTGGTGGGGGCCTTCGGTGCGTTCAGTGTCGCCGTTCGGCTACGCCTGTGGCGGCGGGATTCGTACCCGCGTCGTGTGATCACGATAGCGCGGGGCGCCTACGCGCGGGAGCAGATCCGGCGGGCGTGTCGACGAAACTACGCTCGAACATGCGTCCGATCTGTCATCCCGTCTCGAAGCCGTCGAGCAGGGCGCCCGGCCGTGCCGCCACGCGGACGATCACCACGACGACCGCGAGCCCGTCAGGGCGTACACGATCACGGTGACGACGCCAGCGGCGTTCACCGCGTCACCTGGGGCCGAAGTGGTCGCCGCCGCGATCGTCGACGGTATCCACCGTTGTACGGACGCTCCGCCGCCGCGACACAGAAACACCGTCGTGCCTGGTCAAGGCCCGGTGAGCCCTCGCCGCACCTGAACCGGAGCGACAGTCACGGCGCCCCACTGGTTTCCCCAGATGCAGACGGTCCGGCTTCGGAGGAAAGTTAATGGTCAGGGGCACATTGAGCCACCTGCCGGAGTGCGGTCCAGGCCCCGCCTGACATGTGCTCGGGAGCGGCTTTCTCAGAAGACTCGGCAACCACTACGAGGTGTAGCCATGCTGATCATCGGGCTTCTACTGATGGCGGCGACCGCCGCTTTCACAGCACTGCTCATCGCCTTCAACCTGTCCGGAGGACCCGACTATGCGGTGACGCTGTTCGGCAGCACGCCATTCACGATCAATGCGCTGGGCGCCTTCCTGAGCGGGATCGCGCTGATGCTGATTTTCGGTCTCGGACTGTGGTTCATGCTGGGCGGGGCGGCCCTGATCGTTCGCCGTAGCAAGAAGCGCCGCGCGGCGCGCCACGCGGTGAGCGAGCGCGATGAGCTCAGGGGCCAGCTCCACAACGCTCGTTCGGAGCCGCCCGCGGCGGACTCCTCGGGCAGCGGTGCCGCTCCGCATTCCGCGCCGACCTCGCGCCGCCCACACCGCTTTCATCTCCTACGGCACGGACACTGACTAAGTAGGTACCAGGTGTATTGATCACGAGCGGTCTGGCCCCGGCTGAGGCCCTGGCTTCCGCCCTCACCCGTGCAGGCCTCGCCGACGCCGATGCGCCCGCCGCCTTCCGGGCCGTCATGGCCTTTGTGATGGGCCTCGCTCAGGCCGAACGCGCCGGCCCCATCGCGCCGGAGGCCGCCGCGGCCCAGCGCATCGGCGCGCGCTCCGTGCCACGACCCCGTACACCATCGGCTGCGACTCCCCCAGCGCGCCGGCCACGACCCGCGTGACGGCCGGACAACTGCTGCGCGCGCCGTCCCGCGGGCAGACCATGAAGTGCGTCACAACGCCGTGAGCGGACCATGTCCTCCGTCCGGCTCCGACCCGGGCAACGGCCCATCACCGTCGGTCGGTTCAGGTATGCCCCGTCGACGGACCGGGCAGTGCGCCGCCGCAGGCCGCCTCAGTGCGGCTCAGCCACCCTTCCCTGTCGCTGTGGGCCTCTGGTAGAGCTGAGGGAATTTCGTCAGCACATCGGAAGTTTTGTCATGGACCAGGACCACAGCACCGGCCTCATCCCCTTCACGATCGACCTGACCTTCGAGGAAGCCCGGCGTCGGGCCGAGGTCGTGGCGGCGCTCGGTCCCGACTGGGATCCGATGGCGGCGCTGCAGGCCGAGGACGAGGCATACGCGCTCCTCTACTCGGGTCTGGACGCCGAGCAGCAGCGCACCTATGACCTGCTGGTGGCGGCCGGAGTGCTGCCAGGAGAGGAGCCGGGCCGTGCGGCTGCCCATTGATCCGCGGGCGGATCTCGCCCGCCGCGCCTGGGTGGCCTGCCCCGTCTGCGACGACGCGCGCCACTGCGCGGCGTGCGCGGACCGCCGCAACTGCGCTGAGCACTGGCGCTATCTGATCTCCAACGACGGACCGGTCATCCACGTTCAGTGCCCGCGATGCGCGCACCTGTGGTCACTGAACACCCGGCCCGGCGTCACCTGCCGCGACGGCTCCGGCTCCTGTCCCTGACCGGCGGCCCGCTGTGAACTTGGCCGTCACCCGCCGTCGTACCACCGCACAACGCGGGCCCTCAGGAGTCCGGCATGCGCGATCAGCGAAGGGCCTTGGTGACCGCTTCGGTGGCGTAGTCCCAGAGACGGTCCGCCGCCCGCGGGTCGAGCGCGTGGGCGGCGACTCCGCCGGCCTGCTCCTGCGGTCCCTCGACGGGCCGCACTTCCTGGTTGTCCTCGAAGTAGCGTCCGGTCACACCGTTCAGCAGCGGTGACGCGGCCAGCAGCACGGACGTCGCGGCGCCCTGGGCAGGCTCCTTGTAGTACGGCTGCGGGATGATGTTGCCCTCGTCGTCGATGGCGCCCATGGCCCGCATGGTGTCGTCGTCGATGTGGCGCTGGAGATTCGTGCTGATCCAACCCGGGTTGAGCGCGTTGGCCGTGATCCCGTCCGAGGCCCACCGCCTGGCCCCCACACCGAACAGCACGTCCGCGGTCTTGGACTGGCCGTAAGCCGCCCACCGGTCGTACGGACGTCGCTCGAACTGCGGGTCCTCGAAGTCGAATGCGGCGGTCAGGTGCGCGCCGGAGCTGACGATCACGATGCGGGCCGAGTTCGCCGAGCGCAGATTGCCGTGCAGTGCGGTGGCGAGGGCGAAGTGGCCGAGGTAATTGGTCGCGAGCTGCAGCTCCCAGCCCTGGGCGGTGACCAGGCGCTCCGGGACGGCCATGATCCCGGCATTGGCGACGAGGATGTCGAGAGGACCCTGCCAGGCGCGCGCGAAGGCGTCGACCGACGAGAGGTCCGCCAGGTCGAGTGCTGCCACCCGCACGGATCCGGCCCCGGGCGCGGCCGTAAGGTCACGGACGACCTCCTCGGCAGAGGCCGGGTTGCGTGTGGCGACAGTCACCTCGGCTCCGGCGGCGGCCAGGGCCCGGACGGTCTCGACGCCGATTCCGGAGGCGCCGCCGGTAACGATCGCGCGGCGCCCGGTGAGGTCCACACCGTCGATGACTTCGGTGGTCGTGGCGTGCGAGTGGAACGGTGTGGTCAGGAGGTCCTGGTCGTACATGTGAAGCCTCTTTCAAAGGGAACTGTTGGCGCTTCTCCTTGACGCTACAGACATAGCGGTGGACGATCTATGGCAGAGAGTCCGACAAACTTGCTCGATCGTCCAGAAGGAGCGCGTCGATGGATCCGTTGGAGGATGTGCTGGCGCTGCTGGACACAAGAAGCCATCTCTCCTCAAGCCTGATGGCGGGAGGCCAGTGGGCCATTCGCTTCGACGCGCCGTCCGGAGTGAAGTTCAACGCTGTCCGGCGAGGCTTCTGCTACCTCGAAGTCGAAGGGATAGGCGAACCGATCGCTCTGGAAGCCGGAGACTGCTACCTGCTCACACAGCCGCGGCGGTTCACTCTCCGCAGCGACCCCGAGGCCGTAGCCGTTGACGCCGAGCACATCTACGCGGCGACCGAAAACGGCATCGCGAGGGCGGGCGACGGCGACGACAGCGTCCTGCTCGTGGGCGGCCGTTTCTCCTTCGGCGACCGGGCACGGACGCTGCTGCTGGAGAGCCTTCCGCCAGTCATTCACGTACCTGCGGGAACACCGCAGGCCGAGACCCTGCAATGGGCGCTCGCCCAGATCGACCAGGAGCTGCGGCGCAAGCCGATGGCCTCGACACTGGTGGCCGAGCACCTGGCCGTCGTGATGCTCATCCACATCCTGCGCCTGCACCTCGCCCGTGAGTCGAACGCGGCATCGGGCTGGCTGGCCGGCCTCGCGGATCCGGTGGTGGCCGCGGCCCTGACCTCCATGCACCACCGGCCGGAGCATCCCTGGACCGTGGCCGAGCTGGCGCGGGCCGGTGCGGTATCCCGGTCCACCCTCGCCGCACGCTTCAAGGACACGGTCGGCCGTGGGCCGCTCGACTACCTCGCGCGGTGGCGCGTCGAACTCGCCTCCCGTCAGCTACGGCAAGGCACCGGCACGATCTCCGCCATCGCCCGCGCCGTCGGCTACAGCTCCGAAAGCGCGCTCAGCACCGCCTTCAAGCGAGTCACCGGCACCTCTCCCAGGGACTACCGCAACGCCTGCCAGACATCTTGAGCCCTCCGCACGGCCTGAACGTGCCCGCACGCGGTCGTAGCAGGTCCGGGTAGCCGTACGTCACCTCTCTCCGACCTCCAGGGCCGCACCGGACGCTTCGTGGAAACCTGCCGCGAGAGAGTTCCGCAGTTCCTTTCGACGGGAGTGTCATGAATCAGGTGTGATCTTCCCCGAAGGAGTCACCTGTTGAGTACGACGACGGATCACCGGATCGAGACCTCGGGCAGCGTGTCGCTTGC